>DATKWV010000027.1:0-2975 GCA_035529405.1 Sedimentisphaerales bacterium
CCAACCAACTGACCGCCGGTAAAGACCTTGAGATAAAAATCCTCTGGCCCACCGAACCGGCATTTGACGAACCAGCCCTGGACCTGAATGACAAATCCACCGTTTACCTGGTTAAATTTCACACAATTAATATTCTGCTGTGTTCGGACGTCGGAAAATACCCCCAGGGTCGTCTTTTGGTACTGCTGCCCGACCTGAAAGCCGACGTTGTAGTTGTCCCTCACCACGGCTCGGTTCGCAGCCGGGAGCCCGGGTTTCTGGAAAGCCTCGGCGCGGATTTCTTGATATGCAGTTGCGACCAGACTCAATACGAGAGAATAATCCCGACGTATGAAAAGATGCCTGGCAGCTTTTTCTGCACCGCCAGTGACGGAGCCGTTACGGTTACCGTCGCCGACGACGGCACAATAAAAACACACGGTTTCATAAAAACAAAAAAATAGCCTCTACTCAAAAGTAAAGGCTATTTGGTCTGCCTGTTACGCAGCAGCGTAAAACGGTACCGCGCGGAAAATCACTTCATGTGAACAACGATTTCGACCCTGCGGTTCTTTGCCTTGCCGGTTGCCGTGGAATTGTTCGCTATGGGCACACTGTCGCCGCAGCCGACGACCCGAATCTTGTCCTTGGCGATTCCCTTGTCAAGCATATACCTGCCTACCGAAAGCGCGCGTTCTGCGCTGAGCTGCCAGTTATCTTTCCACTTGGACTTTTTGATGGGGTCGGTATCGGTATGGCCCACCACGTCTATGGGCCTGCCGCCGTATTTGCTTTGCACCACCGACTGAATATGGTCAAGCTCGACAATAGTGGCTTTCTTAAGTTCGGCTTTGCCTGAGTCAAATAATATGGCATTGGGCAGGGTGACGGTAAGCGTGCCGGCCCTCGGGTCGAAAGAAACGTCATAACCCTTGCCGAAACCGCTTGCTTCAGCGGGGCTTTTCTGCTGCTGGGCAATTTGACGCTGCAAATCCTCGATTGTCTGCCGGCCTTCCGAGACCTCATCAGCAATCTGACCCTTTTCCTGTCTTTCCCGTTCCAGCAGGCCTTTGAGGTTCTGGTGTTCGACGTTCAGTGCCTGGTATTTCTTCTGCCAATTGGTGCAGCCGCAAAGAAAACCGGTCGATACAAGGGCGATTACCAGGCAAATCAGTTTTTTGTCAGTTTTATACATTTTGACCTCCTTAACAATAATAACATCGACATTCCGCTTGTCGATTCTTTAACGGCAAAGCATAAAATCCCAGTAATTTAGAATCCTGTCGTGAAGAATAATAACCATAAAAACAGCTAAAGACAAGAACGGCCCGTAAGGAATTTGCCGACTTTTTTTAAAAAACATACTATAAGCACCCCACACCAGCCCAAAAAAAGGAGCAATAAAGAAAGCCGCTATTGCCGGAACAGGTCCTATTACAGCACCGGCTGCAGCCATCAAATGCACATCCCCAAGCCCCATAGCCTCTTTCCCGAAACCAAGCGTGCCCAGAATTCTTGTCGCCCAAACTACGCCGCCGCCGACAAAAAACCCGCAGACACTGCCCAGCAGCCCGGAAATCACCGGCCTGGCTGAAAAATTCGCCCACCCATTATACAATGACGGGCTGCTGACCGCCAGAAACCGGCCAAGCAGGTAAGCCCCAGCCGCACAGACTACTATCGGCAGCAGGAAAACCACCTCTTTGAGCATCTCACAGCGATGGTCAATCTGTACCTGGCCGCCGGGCGCAGGTTGTTGGTCGTCGGTCTGCGAATCGTAACTTCTTTTAATAACCCCCCCGGCCAAAAGTGTGCACGATATAGCCAGACCGATACCGGCCCCCAGGGCCGGCAGGCCCGTCGCAGCAGTGGCCGTGGGAAAAAGCGAATAAGCACGTATCAAGGCAGGCTCCATTACGTAACCGCCGGCTGCCGATACGATTATTCCTACGGCGGCAACCAGCCAGCAGATGTTAATCGGTATTACCCACAGTTGCAGGTCAATGGCTGAGGCGGCGATGAAACCGCCGGCCAGAACAATGGATGCAAGATAGATTAACCACCCGCCGTTGAGAAATGAGCCGATTCCCCCGCGAAGGTCGGTGTGGAAATATATAAAGAAAAGCAAAATAAACACCGCGCCCGTCAGAAGCTCGATGACAAAGTAACGCACCGAAATCGGCGCTTTGCAGTACCTGCACTTTCGCTTCAATAACAGCCAGGAGATAAGCGGTATGTTGTCGTAAAAGCGAATATGCCTGCTGCAGGCCGGGCACCTTGACCCCGGCCGAACAAGCGACATATCAAGCGGTAAACGGTATATAACAACGTTCAAAAAACTGCCCACACAGCATCCGAATGCAAAAATAAATGCAAACCATATCCAGTCAGGTACTATCAAAATCTCTCCTTGGCCCGGTATTGCTGCGCTCATTTTGCCAACAGCTTAATGCCGCCAAACCGCTTAAAACCTATTTTGTCAAACGTTCCACAAGCAGTGACTTGAAAGATTCCAAATCCTTCCACTCGACAGCGCAGCTAATGTCTTTGCCCCTGGCGTCGATTACCGTGTACCCGTCGTCGGTAACACGAATTGGCAGGTGTTCGGTTTCAACCAGCTCGGTTGACAAGGCCAGGTAAACCGCAACCGTATCGTAAAGGGTGCTGCTGGTTTTATTAACATCATACACGTTTTGCATCAGTTGCCTGCGGGTGTTCATCCACACACGATAGTTCTCAATCACTGCCCTGGCTAAAGGACGGCTGCTGCCTAATACCTGCTGATACTTTTCGCTGCCGAGTTTGACTATCCCGCAGGTATCCAGCGGGGTAATTGTCATATCCCAGTCGGCAGTAAAGACCTTTTGAGCCGCCTCTACAACAGCAGCCACATTATACTCGGCGCCTGGTTTGTCAGTTCCTCCGTAACCTCTGCGGATGCTGCCGTGCATTCCCACAAATCTGGCCTTTTGCGCTATTGCCGGTTCACGTCTCAG
>DATKWV010000028.1:0-11439 GCA_035529405.1 Sedimentisphaerales bacterium
TTGTGGGCAATGACCTGCATCCCAATGACGATGACGGCCACGGCACCCACGTAACCGGTACTCTTGCCCAGACTACAAACAACAGTTACGGTGTGGCGGGTATAGCATTCAACTGTGCAATCATGCCGGTCAAAGTCCTTAACAAAAAAGGCGAAGCACCTTATACACAAGTCGCAGAAGGTGTTTACTTTGCCGCCGATAACGGCGCTGATGTTATAAACTTAAGTCTTGGCGGCCCCTACGATGACACCACCCTCAGAAATGCCATTGCCTATGCCCACAACCACGGTGTTGTTATCGTTTGTGCCGCCGGCAACGAGGCCGAATACGGAAATGACCCTCATTATCCAGCGGCTTATCCCCAGTCTATCGCGGTTGGTGCAACGCAATATGACCGCAACCGCGCACCATATTCCAATACAGGCTCTTATCTGGACCTTGTCGCTCCCGGCGGGAATAACAGTTTAGACCAGAACGGTGATGGGAATGTCGATGGTATTTTACAGCAGACCTTTGGTGCTAATCCGAGAGATTGGAGCAAATGGTGGTTATACGAAGGAACCTCAATGGCCGCTCCTCACGTTAGTGCAACTGCCGCCCTTTTAATCGCCAACGGCCTGACCGACCCCAATCTTGTCCGAGAAGCCCTTGAAAACACCGCAGACGACCTCGGCTCGCCCGGCTGGGACAGCGAATACGGCTGGGGAATTATTAACCCTTACGCCGCCCTGAATTACTGCCCAAGCCCGCCGCTTGGGGACTTTAACGCCGACTGCGTTGTTGATATGCAGGATTTGGCCGCCCTTTGCACAGCCTGGTTAATGGCCGAACCCTCGAAGGACATCGCCCCGCCCGCAGGCGACGGCATAGTCAACTTCCTCGACTTCGCTGTCTTGGCTGCACAAATACAGTAATTTCCTTGCCGGCGACTGCTTACCCGCATTCAGCCTTCCCGTGTTCGATATCGCTGCTTGTGCGGTATTTTTCCGCCCCCGGCAAAGGTGCGGGCTCCGGCCGGCAAAGCCGGAGCCCTTCTCAAAAAAGCTGCGTTATCTCAATTACTGACGAAGTTGCTCTTAATCGGCCATGCCTTTTTTGATAATCACCACACAGTCCGACCCTGAAATTACCGTGCCGTCTGTCAAAGAACCGGTAAGTGACACTACCACCTGGTCTCCATCATTGACCGGACCCAGTGCTGCTGCAATATCCGGGGTATTGAACTTGAGCACAAGGTCCATAAAACCGTCGGGCCCGGCGTCCGTGCACCTGCAGTCACCCGGCTCAGCCACCGGTGCCGCAACATCTTCGGTGCTGCACCGTATCGCAGCAACGCCCGCCAGCATGACACTGGTTGTGTCAACCGTGTTTACATCGAAGGCTTCCGCACCAAGAATAGCTGCGGTCAGTATGCCCCTGCTTTTGACATTAAGCGGATTGGGGCAGGATTGGGGTTTGATGTCCACATGAACCTGCATCGGTTCGGCCAGGACCCACGTTACCGCCAGTAAAACTAAGACTGCCGAAACTGTAAGTACTGCTCTCATAATTGTTCTCCTTTATTGTTTGTTGACTTTCAAAATTTTCCCGGCTTATCGGCCTGAACTGCTCTGACTATTTATTTATGCCCCCTTTGGATAGTAACCAAAGACTTACCTGCTGCAAAGCTTCCCGGTTTTCAATAAGTTGATTCAAGCATACCTGTCTGCCGTTTGCTGTCAATTGGGGTTGGCCTCATTTTCTCATAGTATTTTTACCTACTGCGCCTCAGGTGTGAACTATTTATGACCTTGTCCGACCCTGGCTGCTCAAGGCCAGCCCCCGGCGGCAAAACGCAGCAGGCGCCGATTACTTCCAGAACGTTTCCTGTACCTGGCCGAGCTGCTGTGTCCAGCGCTCGCCGTTTTTCTCGAATTCAACTGCGTCCGGGTATATTTTCACAATCCTGACATTATCTATTGTTTCTGCCTGGCGCACTATTTGGCCGTCAACCATTGCAAAAGACCCTTTCAGGTCATACGCAATTGCGCCGACCACGCCGCGTTCGGGCGTTTTCAGCGGGGTCTTTACCGCATCCCGGCTGTCGCACAGGTCTTGCCTGAGTGCTTTTTCCGTTTGTTCAAGCTGGGCCAATTGATATTGTCTTTGTCTTTCAATGCCCAGCAGCTTTGATTGAAGTCCGTCCATAACAGCCAGCACTTTGCAGGCCTGTGTCCGCATCAAAAAGCTGTAATTGCTGTTGCTTTCCAGGCCTGCGACAATCTCGCGCGCGTTTTCATCCAGCAGCAGGGTCCCCAGAGAATATATCGAGTAGCTGTCCATCATCGCATAACGCAGTTCGTGTGTCTTGTGTTCCAGAAAGCCCGACTTTAAAAAATACCTGTTTTCCATAGGCATTTGATTAAGCATCTTCAGAAACTGTTCCCACAGAATCCTGCGCGGGTATCTGAATTCTTTTAAAGCCGCAGCCTGTGCCGATTTTTCAAGCTCGCCGATTTCCTGCTCGTACCGGTCTTGGACCAATTGTCGCTGCCGGGCAATAAGTTTTTCCACATCCTGCTGTTGTTGAGCCTTTGCTGTTCGACCGGCCCAAATTACCCCCATAAGTACCGCTGCCGACATAAGAACGATTGGCTTTTGCATTTTTCCACCTTCAGAATATATATCTGTTTGGCAACGCTCGCTGGTTTGGAGAAACACCTTGTTTTGAAAAGCCGGACACAATTACCGCATAAACGGGCCCACGAACGGCGAGGTTTCGCCCCTGCGCAGGAAGTGTCCCGAGGGCCCCTCGCCGAGAAATTCCGAGAACCAGGACTCGTGCTCGATTTCCTCGTTCAGAATTGCCTGTGACAGCGCGTATGTGCGGTGGTCTTTACCTGCTGTTATATTACAGATATTGGTATAGCCGCGCACGGCACATCTTTCAGCCTTGACCAGCACTGTCAGCATGGCCTTGCTATTCGTGGGGTCCTCCGGCAGCAGGGCCGGCGGGCACGCAGACTTGTCATGGAAAACTTTCATATCCTGCGGCAATTGCCCCCCAAGCTCGTATATGCGGGGCACTAAGGCCTCGAAGTGGTTTCGGTCCTCGATTCTGGCCGTTTCTGCTATTTCCTTGATTGTCTCGCCTTCCAGCCCCGTGAGATTGACCCGCAGAATCGTATAATAGTAAAAGGTCGTCAGCTCTGCTGCGGCGTTGCTGACTAACAGCTTCAGCAGTTCGTCGATATTGATTCCTGCCTTTTCAACCATTTCTCTTGCTGTTTTTCCCATTTTTTGCCCCTTTGAACATATTGACATTTTCTTTCGGCATTGATACACTTTAGTTTGCACAGTCGGGCCGTTTTGAAAAGGCCGACAGAACCGTTTTTGATATAGGGAAAAAGCGGTTTTTGATAACGGGGGTCACTCTTATGCGTGTATTTTGTAGGGTCCTGATAAAGAACAATGCAGATTACCGTACGGATTTATCGTTTTGCTGCCCGGGACGACAGGATTACCCGATTGTGGCCGGCCTGTAACCGCATGACACCTGCGCTGCCGGCCGTTTTCGCCCTTGACGGGGACAAAAACGGCTGCATTAGGAGGTTAGCAGAAATATGAAATACACCTATTCTTCTTCAGGCGTGTTATTGGCGCATCAAATCCTTGAGATAGGCACCAGTCTTTATTGGTCTTTAGCCGTAATATCCCTTTTTGTGTTCGGGCTTTTGTTGTGCAGAAAGTTCGTTAAAACGCCGAAAGGGTTGGTTACTTCCTCTCTCGTTTCCTACGGATTACTATTAGTTAATATCTTTGATTTCTTGTCGGATCTGCCGATTCCCAAAGCAATAGGGTATTTTTGTTTTGCGGTAGGCATATATCCGAACATCCTTATTGTTTACCTTATAGAGGTGTTCACGGATTGGTTATTTGGAGAGGAGTGGTTGTTTGAATCAGGATGGTGGGTCATATTTGATGGGAGAGTTACCATCTACTTGGCTGCATTTACTATAAACACGTTGGTTATCTTTGCGATAATAAGGCTGATTTTATACATTAAACACAAGCTGTCCGCTAAAAAATCACAAGGCAAACAGGCCGTATGAATATTTGCAATGGCGCTAAGTTAGGGCTGGAGGGCTTCCAAGTCAACGGTGGGACCGAGAATACCCGGCCCTGAAAAGAAAGGTTGATAACAATATGAACAGACTCCGGCTTAAAACAGCAGCAGTTTTTATTCCCCAGCCCCGTTAGTCGTTACTCAATCCCCTATCGAAAGCCGCCAATCAGTGGTTAATGTACGGTTATTCACTTTCTTTTTCATCGAGGATTTCGATGCACTTGAATTCTTTGCCCTCGAGAAACTCAAGTGATGCCCCGCCGCCCGTGGAGATGTGGCTGATTCTGTTTTCCAGGCCCAGTGCCTGCACGGCGCTTGCACTGTCACCGCCGCCTATTATACTGCAGGCGCCTTTGTCGGTGGCCTCGGCTACCGCCAAAGCAACGGCTTTTGTACCGGCGTCAAAACCGGCAAGCTCGAAAACACCCATCGGGCCGTTCCAGACAATTGTCTTTGCGCCCAGCAGTTTTTCAGCGAACAGTTTCCTGGTTTCCGGGCCGATGTCCATACCCTGCCAGTCGGCATCGATATCACCGCTGACTATCTTCGTGGGGACATTGGCCTTGAATTCTTCGGCAATAACCGTATCGGCGGGCAGTACCACTTCACAGCCCTGGTCGGCGGCCTGCTTGAGCATTTCGGTGGCTTTATCCAGAAATGCATCTTCGCAGAGGCTTTTGCCGATGTTGCGGCCCTGGGCCTTGAAGAAGGTATAGGCCATCGCACCGCCAATCAATATGCGGTCAACTTTCTCCAGCAGGTTCTCGATGACCCCTATCTTGTCTGAAACCTTGGCTCCGCCCAGAATAGCAACAAATGGTTTTTCGGGGTCGGCAAGCGCCTGGCCGAGAAACCTCAGCTCTTTTTCCACCAGAAAACCGGTAACACGAGGTTTTCCTTCCATCATCAGCGGCACGGTGTACATCGAGGCGTTGTCCCTGTGGGCTGTGCCGAAGGCGTCATCGACATAAATATCAGCCATATCGGCAAGCTGTTTTGCAAAATCGTCCTTGGCCTGACGCAGCTGGGCGTCCTCCCTGGCGGCCTTGTCCTTAATGGTCTCTTCCTTGTGAAAACGCAGGTTCTCCAGCAGCATGCAATCGCCGCCTTTGAGGGCTTTGGCCCTGCTTTTTGTTTCGGGGCCGATGCAGTCATCGGCAAAAATCACTTTCCTGCCCAGCAGCTCGGAAAGCCTGCGCGCCACGGGCGCAAGAGAAAGCTTTTTGGCTTTTTTGCCGCCGGGCCGGCCCAGGTGACTGGTCAGAATAACTGCCCCGCGGTTGTCGAGGATATGCTTTATCGTGGGCAGGGCCTTGACAATGCGGTCGTCACTGGTGATATTGCAATTCTCGTCCAGCGGCACGTTGAAATCGCAACGCATCAGCACTTTTTTGCCGGCTACGTCGATGTCAGCGACTGTTTTCTTGGCCATTTGCCTGCTCGTATAATAAAGGTTGTGGGGCCGTGCTTTATACAGCAGCCATTCTTTCCATTATATCAACGGTACGGTTGGAATAACCCCACTCATTGTCATACCAGCTTATGACCTTGACCATATTGCCTTTGACTATCGTGGACAGGGCATCGAAGATACTCGAGGCAGGGTCGTTAATGATATCGCTGCTGACAATCGGTTCGTCACAATAAACCAGAATACCCTTCATAGGCCCTTCAGCAGCCTTTTTGACAGCGGCGTTGACCTGTTCGACAGTAACTTCTGTTTTCAAATCGGCCACCAAATCCACAACGCTGCCGACCGGTACCGGTACCCTGATAGCGAAACCGTCGAGCCTGCCGTCCAGCTCGGGAATGACTTTCCCGATGGCCTTGGCGGCACCGGTGCTGGTGGGAATCATATTTGCCGCTGCGGCACGTGCCCGACGAAGGTCGGAATGAATCATATCCGCGAGCCTCTGGTCGTTGGTGTAGGCGTGAATGGTGGTCATAAGACCGCGCTCGATGCCAAACGTATCGTTGAGGACTTTCGCCAGGGGCGCAAGGCAGTTGGTGGTGCAGCTTGCGTTCGAAACACATTTGACATCTTTGGTAAGTTTGTGGTCGTTGACGCCCAGTACGATGGTGGCCTCGATGTCGTCTTTTGCAGGGACACTTAATACAACTTTCTTGGCACCGGCCTTAAGATGGTCGCCGTAACCGCCTTTCGGCGATTCCTTTACGCGGAAAATACCGGTCGATTCGAGCACAATATCGACTCCCATTTCCTGCCAGGGTAACTGAGCAGGATTTCGCTCAGCCAGGACCTTGATGGCCTTGCCGTTAATCACGAGCTGGTCATTTTCAGCTTTTACGGTTCCCTTCCATTTACCCATCACCGTGTCGTACTTGAACAGATGCGCCAGGCTGTTGGCGTCGGCCAGGTCATTGATAGCTACAAGGTCAAGGATGCCTTTTCTCTGTATCAGAATCCTCGTTACAGCCCTGCCGATTCGACCAAATCCGTTGATTGCTACCTTTGTCGCCATTTATGTGTCTCCTTTTTAGCATTTCAGATGCGGTTTTTGCCAATTTGACAATAGTTTCACAACAGTGAACGACCACTTTATTTGGCGCAGGCGGTGCTGTCAAGAGAATATTGCCGACAACTGCCCTGGCGGTGACGAACGGTCACAAAAAGACATCAGGCGCGGTTTTCTCGTATCTGCCGCTGGCTTTGTTGTTGAGCAAACGATTCACTTTAAATCGAGTACGCTAAATTGAGTCGCAGGGGTATTCAGCTGGAAAAACAACTGAAAAAAATCAATCAATCGAAATTTACGGTAAAATTCGACGGTATTTGGGGCCTCGAACGGCGTTTTTGGCCCAAAAACGCGGATTTGGCCTCAATCAAAACCGTCCACCCTTAAAAAAACGCAAAAAAACACCCGAAAAATGATGCCAAAATGACAAAAAAACGCGCATCTTGAGCCAAAACGACAAAAAACTTGTTTGAGTTGGAGAATTGCTGCATGATGAAAAAATTACGTTACTTTTTCAACAGCCCCCACGTTTACCTATTTTTCTTTATGTTTATGTTCATACCAGGAAGAGCGAGAATTATAATCCCGAATGTGCCTCATCATATAACCCAGCGGGTCGGGCTGCAGAAATCGGCACCGACTATTCTCTCATTTGTTTGATATAGTTCCGACAAATCCATAGAGGAACGATTCCGACAACTCCAAACGAACAGTCTATCAATCGCCAAAAGAACGGGATCCCTCTGATATGTCCACAAATCAAGGCCAAAGGAATCACCAAAACGCAGGCAATCATACCGAATTCGATAACCCAAATGTTTTTAATCGGGTCGATCAAAGGCCCTATGAAGGCTATCGGTATTGCGTTTTTGACGGGGTTTAGTTCAGTCCAGCCGCATTGCGAAATAGTTTCTGGCGTTGTTAAAACAGATGTCCTCGACCATTTTTCCCAGCAGATTCATATCCCGCGGCAGCAGGCCGGCTTCGACATCATTGCCAAGCATATTACACAGGATTCTGCGGAAATATTCGTGTCGCGGAAACGACAAAAAACTTCTCGAATCCGTCAGCATACCAATGAAACGGCTCAGCAGGCCCATATTCGAAAGGGCATTCATTTGCTTTTCCATGCCGTCCTTCTGGTCAAGAAACCACCATCCGGCGCCATACTGCATTTTGCCGGGTGTATCGGGGTCCTGAAAGTTGCCGGCCATCGTTGCCATTACTTCGTTGTCCCTGGGGTTGATATTGTAAAGAATAGTTTTCGGCAGGCTGTTTTTGCAGTCCAGGCGGTCCAGGAATCGGGCCAATGGAGCGGCCAATTCAAAATCACCTATGGAGTCAAAACCGGTATCGGGCCCGAGCTGCTTAAACATTCTGGTATTGTTGTTTCTAAGTGCCCCCAGATGAAGCTGCACGGCCCAGCCGCTTTCGCAGTCAGCAGTAACCAGTTCGGCCAGCATCGCTGATTTAAACTTTTTCAGTTCCGGCGGCTCCAGATTCCGGCCCGACCTGACCTTATTAAAGATTGTTTTGATTTCGTTTTCGGTGTAGTCCTCGGCGTAAGGAATCTCAAGGCCGTAATCGGAAACACGACAGCCGTTTTCGTGGAAATAGTCGTGGCGATTGAGCAGTGCCTGAATGAAAGCGGCAAAATTGTTTATATCAATACCGGAAACTTCCTGCAGTCTATCCACCCACCGGTTGAATGCGCCTGGTTGTTCCGCGGCAAGGGCTTTGTCGGGCCGGAAGGCGGCATAGACTTTGATTTCAAAACCGTCCTGCAGGATTTTTTTGTGGTGCGCGAGCATATCTGTCGGGTCTTCGGTGGTACAGATAAGGCTGACATTGAATTTGCGCAGCAAGGAACGAACGCTGAATTCGGCACTGCTGAGCATGTGGCTGCAGGTGTTATATATCTGGTCGGCGGTGTCGGGATTCAGCAGTTTGTCGGTGATTCCGAAAGGGTCCTTAAGCTCCAGATGTGTCCAGTGGTAAAGCGGGTTTCTAAGCGTGTAAGGGACTGTTTTGGCCCATTTGAGGAATTTTTCGTAGTCGCTGGCATTGCCGGTGCAATACTGTTCGGGCACGCCGTTGGCCCGCATTGCCCGCCATTTGTAATGGTCGCCGTACAGCCAGGCCTGCGTGAGATTCTCGAACCTGTGGTCGCTGGCTATCTGCTCGGCTGACAGGTGACAGTGATAGTCATAAATGGGCATTTTTTCTGCATGTTCATGGTAAAGAGTCTTTGCGGTATCTGTAGCCAAAAGAAAATCTTCTGTAATAAAGCGCTCGGCCATTTTTTTTCGGACCCTCAAGAATGTTAGGTATTATGGCAAAATAATACTCGAATTCTCATCAGCGGTCAACAACGTTAAAGCACTGGTTGTTTTGCGACCGATAAGATACCTAAAAGTTGCCGCAGTGTGGTACGCACTGGGCAAAATATAATACTATCGTTACAGTTTCCAGTATACGGGGTTAAAAGATATGCACAGCGAACATGATGTTTTTTTGCAGGCGGTTGACAGCAGCAGAAAAGTTAAACTGACCTTCAGCAGCAGCAAAGGCGGCGACAACATGGTTATTACTTGTTCGCCGCTGGATTATCATCCCTGCCGACGGGCCAGTGACAAGTCGGATTTTTATTTTTTTGGCTGCTCGGATACCGAACTTTACTGTTTTGAAATCGACAAAAACCATCATATCTTAAAACTGGCCGGCGACCAGGTCGTCAGGATGGAATTGACGGACGAAAAAAGCGACGCCGGGCACTTTAAGGACATTCACTCGTTCCTGCGAAGAAAGCGGGGACTTTTCGAGAAAGCCGGTGTATTTATAAGACAGACACTGGGCCGTCTTGGCGCACGCAACACACAAGGCCCGGCGGACCGAAGGTCGGATTATAACGGATAAGCCCCTAAAGCAGTAAGTTCAACCCGTCCTTAAACCGTGTAGGCCGATGCTGCCGTTGCGCCGCCGTGTCCGGTCCAGTTCGTATGGAAAAACTCGCCTGCCGGTTTGTCAATACGCTGGTAAGTATGCGCACCGAAATAATCGCGCTGGGCCTGCAGCAGGTTTGCAGGCAGCCGTTCGCTGCGGTACCCGTCGTAAAAGGCCAGGGCCGAGCTTATCGCGGGTATGGGAATGCCCATTTGCACGGCGGTGGAAACCACATTTCTCCAGGAAGGCTGGGCCTTTTCGACGGCGTCCCTGAAGAACGGGTCCAGCAGTAAATTGGGCAGGTTCGGATTGCGGTCGAAGGCCTCCTTTATCTTACCTAGAAAGGCTGAGCGAATAATACACCCGCCCCGCCACATCAGGGCAATACCGCCGTTATTGAGTTTCCATTTGTATTGCCTTGCTGCTGCCTGCATAAGCTGATAACCCTGTGCGTAGCTGACAATTTTAGAAGCATACAGTGCCTGCTGAAGGTCGTTGACGAAGGCCTTTTTATCTGCTGTGAACGGCCGGTTTGGACCTGTAAGGATTTTGGATGCGTTTACGCGTTCGCCCTTGAGAGCAGACAGGCACCGGGCAAAAACCGCCTCGCCTATGAGCGTCAACGGCTGACCCATATCAAGCGCCGCCACGACCGTCCATTTGCCCGTTCCCTTCTGGCCTGCTGTATCCAGTATAAGGTCAATAACGTAGTTTCCGTCCTCATCTTTATAAGCGAGGATGTCACGGGTGATTTCTATAAGGTATGAATCAAGCTGGCCCTTGTTCCACTCAGCGAAGACCTCGTGCATCTGCTGGTTTGTCATCCCCAGGGCATATTTCATCATATAATAGGTCTCGCAAATCATCTGCATATCGCCGTACTCGATGCCGTTATGGGTCATTTTGACGAAATGTCCGGCGCCGTTTTCTCCCACCCAGTCGCAGCAGGGTTCGCCTTCAGGCGTTTTTGCGCAAATAGCCTGGAAAACAGGCTTAACAATCGGCCAGGCAGCGGCAGAGCCTCCGGGCATCATGGATGGTCCCGTAAGGGCACCTTCTTCTCCACCGGATACGCCGGTGCCGATATACAGTTTGCCTTTGCTCTCCACATAGGCGGTTCGGCGAATAGTGTCGGGAAAGTGCGAATTGCCGCCGTCAATTATGACGTCACCGTCTTCGAGCTGCGGCAGCAACTGTTCGATAAAATCGTCTACCGGCGCCCCTGCCTTGACCATCAGCATAACCTTGCGGGGTCTCTTCAGACAGTCGCAAAGCTCCTGGATGGATTTGCAGCCGATGATGTTTTTACCTTTGGCTCGACCGTTTATAAAATCATCAACCTTCGAGACCGTGCGGTTGAAACACGCAACGGTAAAGCCCCTGCTTTCCATATTGAGAATAAGGTTTTCACCCATTACAGCCAGCCCTATCAAGCCAATGTCAGCTTTTGCCATCGTTAATACCCTTTCACATTCAGCGTTTATTACCTGCCGGCAATAGTGGGTACAGAACCGCTGGACAGCCTGTGCAGCATTTCACCGGCGTGATGTACACACAATATGCCCTCTTGTTCCTTGTTTTCGTAATCACTTATATTTATTTGTCCGGGTTCCATATAGCCGAGGTTGACCTTCCGGCAGCGTTGTTTGCTTATCTTCGTTGCCAGTACGACATTAATCCGTGGTTTTTCGACACCGTCCGTATATGTACCTATACCCTTGACGTGTGTCGAATGTGCTATTACACCGTGAGGAAAATGTTCAAACTTTTCCCACTGCTTGAGAAAATAATCGCGTGTATGGTAACCAATCCGGTCTATAACCTTGCCGTGGGTGTATGAGATTTCGGTAATATGCGGGGCGTATATAATCAAAGTTCCGCCGTCGGCGACTATGGGCTCAAGCTTGTACATGA
>DATKWV010000029.1:0-5900 GCA_035529405.1 Sedimentisphaerales bacterium
GACGGCAGATTCAGCGGCGGCACAAGGGGCGCGTGTATAGGTCATATCAGTCCCGAAGCAGCGGTTGGCGGCCCGATAGGATTGTTAGAGAATGGTGACACAATAGAAATTGATATTGGCAATAACACCATTAACGTAAAACTTTCCGACAGTCAGCTGGCTGAACGCAGGAAGAAATGGAAGCCGCCCCAGCCTCGTATAAAGCACGGCTGCTTAGCCAAATACGCGGCAATGGCCAGCAGTGCCGACACCGGAGCGGTGCTGAAGTGGTAAACCGGTCGATTATCTTGCGAACTGCAAATTAAAATATGCTTGAAAAAATTCTGTCCTTTTATACCAGACTATTCGTAATCTGGGTGACCATCTTTGCCGTCGTTGCGTACTTTCTGCCGGGGCCGTTCGTGGCTGTCAAGGGCGCGATGAACTGGTTCTTTGCCTTGACCATGTTCGGCATCGGGGCGGTTCTGGAAATAGGCGACTTTAAAAAAATAGCGGCTAAACCCGGTATCGTTCTGGTCGGCACCTGCGGACAGTTCACGATTATGCCGCTTGGGGCGTTTGTAATTTCCAGGCTGCTCCATCTGCCTCCCGAGGTGACTGTGGGACTAATACTTACCGGTTCTGCGCCCGGCGCTATGGCAAGCAATGTTATGAGCTATTTATCCGGCGCCGACACAGCCTATTCGGTTTCGCTGACAACCGTTTCGACCCTTCTTTGTCCGGTCCTGACGCCTGGCTTAACTTTGCTTCTGGCAGGTTCGGTCCTTGAAGTTGATTTCTGGGGTATGGTTCTTAGCGTTCTGCAAATGGTCATAGCTCCTTTGTTCGTGGGCTTTATCGTCAGGTACTGGTTAGGCACACGTGTAAAAAAGGTGCTGAGCATTTTTCCTGCGATCTCTGTTACGTTTATTATTTTTATCTGCTCGCTGGTAGTGGCGATGAACAGGGATTATATACTTATGCTGACAGCGGCGATTTTCGCAGCGGTGATTATTTTGAACCTTTACGGAATGCTGGCAGGTTACAGCGTCGGCAGAATCTTTCAAATGCATCCCGCAAGAAGAAAGACGCTGGCCATTGAAATCGGGATGCAGAATGCCGGGCTGGGTACCGTTCTGGCCTTAAAGCACTTTAGCCCGCGAACGGCTGTGCCTGCGGCGGTTTTTGTCTTTGTGTGCATACTTACCGCTTCGGTAATGGCCGCCCTGTGGCAAACAAACACCCGGCCCCACGATGTAGATAATAATACTGCATATTAGCTAAGGCCTATTGCGTTTTGGGCAGTAAAATGTTACAGTGAAAAATTGTTGATTTTTCGGGCCAGCCGCAAGTTTTTATCCAGCGGGTGATGTGGCCCGCGAAGTGCGGAATATCGATTTCAGGAGACCGAGTTATGGGTTGTAGTCTGGCTGTGGCTGGTGTAACCGGAGCCGTTGGACAGGAATTTCTGAAAATCCTCGAACAACGGGATTTTCCCTTTGAATCCTTAACGATGCTGGCATCCAGCCGCTCGGCCGGCAAAAAGATACCGTTCAAAGGTAAAGAGTATGTAGTCCAGCAGTTGACCGACAAAAGCTTCTATAATGTGGATATTGCCCTGTTCAGTGCAGGCGCTGCCCGAAGCAAAGAGTTCGCCCCGGCGGCGGTAAAGGCCGGCGCGGTGGTGGTCGATAACTCGTCAGCGTTTAGAATGGACCCGGATACGCCGCTTGTGATACCGGAAATAAATCCCGAACAGATACAAAATCACAAGGGCATTATCGCCAATCCGAACTGCTCGACTATTATCGGTATTGTACCCGTCTGGCCGCTGCACAAGGCCAACGCCGTTAAGAGAATGGTCGTAAGCACCTACCAGGCCGCCAGCGGCGCAGGCCAGTCGGCCATGCTCGAACTGGAAAATCAAAGCCGTGAAATACTCGAAGGCAAAAAGCCGACCTGCAAAGCCTTCCCGTACCAGATAGCATTCAATGTCTTCAGCCATAACAGCAACCTCGACGCCAACGGTTATAATCTCGAAGAAATGAAAATGGTTTACGAGACACGCAAAATTTTTGACTGTCCCGATATCGCTGTTACCTGTACGTGCATCCGCATCCCGGTATTCAGGGCGCATTGCGAGAGCATAAACCTCGAGTTCACCGAACCCATCACGCCGGCGCAGGTCAGGGACCTGTTGAGCACCGCGCCGGGTGTGTCGGTACTCGACGACCGGCAAAACAACCGGTTCCCCATGCCCATCGATGCTACCGGCAGGGACGACATTTTTGTCGGACGAATCCGGCAGGACTTTTCCATACCCGAAAACAGGGGCATCAATCTGTGGGTTGCAGGCGACCAGTTGCGAAAAGGAGCTGCGCTTAACGCCATTCAGATTGCCGAAAGACTGCTGTAAATGTTCCTCAAATGGCCGTTCGCAATATAAAACTGACGATTGCTTATGACGGCAGCAGTTATCACGGCTGGCAGATTCAGCCGGGACAGCAGACCATTCAAGGCCTGATTACCGATGCAATTTGCGCCTTGACCGGTAGCTGTGTAACTGTCACCGGTGCAAGCAGAACCGATGCCGGTGTAAGCGCGCTGGCACAGGCTGCCCTTGTGAAGCTCGATACCCCAATCCCCATCGAGAATCTGGCAAAAGCGATTACCGACAGATTGCCGCCCGATATAGCGGTCACCGAAGCAGTTGAAGTCGGCGATACTTTTGACATCATCGGCGCAGTCAGGAAAAAATTATACCGTTATACCATTTTTACCGGTCCCGTCCGGCCGGTCCTGCAGATAAAGCATTGCTGGCATATACCCGCAAAGCTTGACATCGAAGCGATGAAAAGAGCTGCTGAGAGACTTATCGGCAAAAAGGATTTCAGGTCCTTTGCCTCGGCGGCAGACAAAAGAGAAAGCTCCGTGCGCACAATTTTCAGTTGTGATGTTACCTGCTGCGAAGAATGGGTGTATATTGATGTTGCCGGTGACGGCTTTTTGTATAATATGGTACGAAATATCGTGGGCACCCTGGCCGAGGTCGGGCGAGGCAGGTTCAGTGCCGAGAAAATGGACGAAATTATCACCGCAAAGAACCGCACTGCCGCCGGGCCCATCGCGCCGGCGTCCGGATTGTGTTTAATGTGGATTAAATATTGAAAATCGTTCACATAATAACTCGACTGATTTTAGGCGGAGCACAGGAAAATACTCTTATTACCTGCAAACAGCTTTGCCGGCGAGGGCATGATGTTACGCTGATTACAGGCCCGGCCACAGGTCCTGAAGGCAAACTTTTCGAACAGACCAAAAACCAGAAGTATAACGTAATCGTAGTACCCGAACTTATCCGTGCCATCTGTCCCCTGTACGATACCATAAGCTACTTCAAGATAAAAAAACATCTAAAGCGCATAAAACCCGACATCGTGCACACCCACTCGGCCAAGGCCGGCATACTCGGCCGGTTTGCCGCACACAGTCTAAAAAAATCATATTTTCAAAATCGAATCCCGAAAATTGTGCACTCAATTCACGGCCTGGCCTTTCACCCCTACCAGAGTAGATGGCTTAACAGATTTTACATCGCCGTTGAAAGAGCCGCTGCGAAACGAACCGATTTCTTTATCAGCGTAGCAGACGCAATGACAAATCAGGCCCTCGAAGCAGGTATCGGGGCCGACGACCGATTTGTTACCGCCTATTCGGCAATCGAGGAAGATGATTTCCTGCAGCCCATTCCAAAAGAGCAAATCGAAGAATTCCGTAAAAATTATGAAATTCCACCCGATGCCGTTGTGTTGATAACAATTGCAAGGCTTTTTATGCTCAAGGGACACGAATATATTATCGAGTCTGCGACAATACTGTCCCAGCGGTTCAAAAATGCCGTCTGGCTGTTTGTCGGTGACGGCAATCTGTCCGACAGCTTCAAAAAGCAGGTCAGCAGTCTGGGCCTTGCCGACAGGATAAAGTTCACGGGCCTTCTGCCGCCCAGCCGGATTCCCCTTGCCATCCAGGCATCGGATATCCTTGTTCACTGTTCGCTGCGGGAAGGCCTTGCGCGCACGCTGCCGCAGGCAATGCTGTGCGGAAAACCCGCAATATCCTTCGATGTTGACGGCGCAAGAGAAGTGGTCAACGAAAATACCGGCCGCCTTATCGAACCGAAGAATGTTTCGCAGCTGATACAAGCAAGCTCTGAGCTGATAGAAAACAAGACTCTCAGAGACAAGCTGGGCACCGCAGGCCGGGACTTCGTAAAGGAAAAATTCGCCCCCGAAAAAATGGTTGATACTATCGAATCAGTGTATAAAAAACTTACTACGAACAATGAACTATAAACCAAGGACTGAAAAATGAAAAGTTACAGGAAAGAGCTTTGGTTCAATACTAAAAGCAGGCGCCAGTTTATTAATATTACGCCGGAAGTTCAGCAGTGTCTGGCCGAAAGCGGCATTAAAGAAGGGTTTGTGCTTTGCAACGCCATGCACATTACCGCAAGCGTGTTTATCAACGACGATGAATCCGGCCTGCATAACGATTTCGAGGCCTGGCTGGAAAAGCTCGCGCCCGAGAAGCCTTACAGCCAATACCAGCATAACGGCTTCGAGGACAACGCCGACGCACATTTGAAGCGTACTATAATGGGCAGGGAAGTGGTCGCGGCCGTTACCGACGGCAAGCTTGACTTCGGACCATGGGAGCAAATCTTCTACGGTGAGTTCGACGGCAAAAGAAAAAAGAGATTACTTGTGAAAATCATCGGCGAATAAGAGTAACCATTTACTTTCAGGGAGGTATTCAGGATGATTGTGCGATGCACGTTTATAAAAGGATTTGTGTGCCTGGTACTTGCAGGATTTTTTCAGGCAGGATGTACTCTCCGGGAGGGACAGGTCAAAAGTGTGGAGCTAATGACGGGGGACCTGCCTCAATCCTATGTTGTGTATCAGCGCCGCGGGCGCACAGTTGTGCGTGGTTGTATCGACAATCATATACTGGTTCAGGACAAGCGGGCAGACGTCGCATTACAAACAGTGATGCGCACCTTGGAATCGCAGGGTGGCGGCAAAGCCCGAATCGAACCCGGCGTGTACATAATTGAAAGCCCTGTGCGCATTCCCAGCCAGGTGACGGTAGCCGGCAGTGGGCGGGCTACGGTTTTGAAGTTGGGCCAGGCCAATACAGCCGGCGTTGTTTTTATGGTCCATACAAAAGAAGCGGTGGTCGTGTCGGATTTGACGCTCCAGGGCATTTCCCGCAGCGATGTTTCGGCAGGTATTGTCCTGCACCATTGTGGCGATTGCGAAGTCCGGAATATCTATGCACGGGATTTTTCAGGTTATGGTATCTGGGTGCGAAATAATTCTTTTATGAACAAGCTGCTCTGGAACACCACCTCCGGCAATGATAAGGCGGGAACCTACCTGCAATCTAATACGGGCAAAGGACGGGGAGGTGATTATGTGCCAAATCTCATAACCGGGTGCACCAGCATTGGAGAGAACGGACACGCCTTCGAGCTGGACAAGAGTTTGTGCGTCAATATTGTCGGCTGCCAAGCCTATCAGCCCAAAGGACATGGATTTTATATTCGAAACGGCTCGAATAGCACATTGCTGACGGCAAGCCGCTGTTTTCAAGGGTTCAAAAATGCCGTCTTTGCCAGCCGCTCGTTCGAGCTTAATATATCGAGCAATATTTTCTGCTGGAATCGCGGCCACGGAATTGAATTGGACTTTGTGGTCTGGGCAGCGATAGTGGGCAATGAGGTTATTGATAGCGGCGGGACGATACTACCTCAAAAGTATGGGATTTACATGCATAGAGATACCAGGAGCGTGCAGGTTACCGGCAATACCATTTTTAACTGGGAAGGACATACGCCTATGATTTGCGGTGTTTATGAA
>DATKWV010000030.1:0-5749 GCA_035529405.1 Sedimentisphaerales bacterium
TGCCACTTGGCCAACATAGCAATACAGGTGGGCGGGAAATTTCGCTGGGACCCGGTGAAAGAGCGCTTTATTGATAACGATGCGGCGAACCGTATGGTGTCAAGGACCGGCAGGACCGGCTGGCAGGTGTAAATACATTGTTGACCATTAGCCGTCGAAGGAGATAAACATGGCAGGCAAGACAGGAATAGCGATTTGCGCGGTACTGGTTTTATGCTGGGGATGTGAAAAAGGGCAAGTGCAGACCAGTACCGTGGATTTACATGTGTCCGGGGCCAGGACCGATTGTGCCGATGTTCCTGTGTGCGCGGCAATCGAGTTGCCGGCACAGTTGGCACAGCTTGGCGACGGTGAAATCTCTGTTGCGGTCAGGCAGCGCGATGGTCAGGGAATGGATGTGCCGGGCCAGATTGTTACGGCTGAAGACGGCAAGCGCCAATTGTGGTGGGTAATACCACAGACCATGGCCGGTGCAGAGAGTAACTGGACGGCAGCATTAAGCCCTGCAAAAAAGACGAACACGGGAGAGTTTTCGTGGGAGGACAAGGCAGGGGAATACCTGGATTTGCTTTTCGCCGGCCGCAAGGTAACCCGTTATATGTATGCTTATGATGATTCGACGCCAGAACAGCGGGAACTGACGTATAAGCCTTATCATCATGTTTTCGACGCTGCGGGCCAGGACTTTATAACCAAGGGGCCGGGGGGGCTTTACACTCACCATCGCGGCCTGTTCATCGGCTGGCACGATTTGCGATTCGATGACAAGAAATATGACTTCTGGGCGATGACGGGAGGCTGGCGCGATACATTGCCGACAGTTCAGGTTCATAAAAGTTTTACGGATAGGAAAAGCGGGCCTGTTCTGGCACGCTCAATGTCCAGCATTGACTGGAACGACGATAGCGGCAAGACGATAGTTTCAGAGCAGCGGCAGGTGACGGCGTATCGCTGCAGCGGCGATACAATTGCTCTTCTGGATTTCGACATCAGTCTTACGGCGGTCGGCGGAGATGTTTTTCTGGAAGGCGACCCTGAGCACGGCGGGTTTCAGTATCGGGCGCATAATGACGTTGCAGCAGATGAAAAAAGTCACGAAGGCAAGGCAATGTATTTGTTCCACAGGGAGGTAACGGACCCGGAGAAAGACAAGAACCTTCCGTGGGCGGCATTGTCGTATCCGTTGAAAGACAAGTATTACAGTGTTCAGCATATGGACCACACTGACAATCCCAATCCGACATTGTATTCGGCATACCGGGGTTACGGGCGTTTCGGGCCGTTTTTCAGCAGCAGGATTGGTGCCGGCGAAACCCTAAGGGTGCATTACCGTGTATGGATAGGCCAAGGACAGATGCCGAAACGGGAAGATATGGCTGCGAGATACTTAGTATATGAAGGGCCGCCTTCGGCTGTTGCAGTCAGGTAGGCATCTATATTTTACAATGAAGGTATGACTATGCGGCGATTCGTCCCCGTGCTACGGAGGGCAGGCGGCGACGGCTAAAACAACCCCGCAATAAATTGCGGGGCTAAATAAGCCCAAGGGCACCGGGTAAATAGTTTTAGATTCCGCATCAAGTGCGGTACGTAGGGCAGGTTGTACAGTTCAGGGACGGATTCTATGGTTGGTGTTGTATCCAGGCCCGGCTGTTATGAGAAGCTGAATATACTAAGTACCGATGCGCAGTATGACCTTGCGTGTGCGTGCGGAGGCGGGCAAGACGAGCATCGCCGGCGGGGACGGGAAGGCAAATGGATATACCCGGTAACCCTTCCAAACGGGGGTAAAAGCGTTTTGTTCAAAACATTGATTTCCAATGTCTGCAGCAGTGACTGCAGCTACTGTCCGCTGAGGCAAGGCAGGGACATTCGCAGATGCAGCTTGAAACCACAGGAGACGGCGGAAGTGTTTATGGATTATTTTCGCAAAGGAAAGGTTTTTGGTCTGTTTTTAAGCTCCGGCGTGACAGGGACACCGGATTCGGCGATGCAGCAGCTGACGGACACGGCTGCAATCCTGCGCAAACGATACGATTATCGGGGGTATATTCACTTGAAGATAATTCCCGGAGCGAGTGATTCGGCTGTTGGGCAGGCGGTTTCGCTGGCAAGCGCGGTGTCGTTGAATATCGAGACGCCGGGCGCCGGGCATCTTGCGAGGCTTTCGAGAAAAAAAGATTACATGCGGGATATTGTGGCGCCGATGAAATTGATAAGCAAACTGACGGCTAAGGGGGCCAGGTATTCGAGAGTAAAGCAGACAACGCAGTTTATCGTAGGCGCAGCCGGAGAGACAGATGCCGAAATTGTGCGGTATGCAGGGCGGCTTTACGATGGTTTGAAGCTTGCGAGGGTTTACTTCAGCGCATATCAAAGAGGGCTGGGCGAAAGTTCTTTACCCGGTGAGCAGGAAACAGACCAGGGGCCGGCTGACGTCTTCAAGCGGGAGCACCGGCTTTACCAGGTGGATTTTCTGATGCGCAAGTATGGTTTTTCGGCGTCCGAGATAGTTTTCGACGCCAAAGGCGGGCTTTCTGCAACAACCGACCCTAAACAGATGTGGGCGAATATGCACAGTGAGAGGTTTCCGGTGGATATTAACAAGGCATCAAGAGATGAGCTTTTGCGGGTTCCGGGGCTTGGGCTGGTGACTGTAGAGGAAATTCTGTCCAAACGCAGAGATGGCCGGCTAAGGAGTATCGACGACATAGGCAAAGTGGGGGTACGGCTGTCGAAAGCAAGCCGATATGTTACTTTCTGAACATCGCTAATTTTGCAGAAAAGCGGCAAGACTGGTCGATATTAGATTAAGTCCTTAGTTTTGTGAAATTAGCGTGTTACCAGGTGCAGACCTTACGCGGCAAGGTTGTGCGTGGAGGGGAGCGGTTTTTATGGGACGCACGGGCTGGTTGCGGGGCAGGTACGCTGTTTTTTTGAAACCAAGGGCGTTTTCAGGACAATGTAATGCGTCAGATACGGAGCAATCGACTTTTACGGGCAGTTATGTGCTTAGCAATAGCGGTGCTTTTTCTGCTATTTTGCAGTTGTGTAAGTTTTAACATCGGAGACTGGCCCAGCAGATACGTATATCCGCATAATAAGCCGGCGGCGAATGTGTGCGGGTGGACAGGGGCATTCTGTGCTTACTATCTGTTGTATTTTATAGGGCCTGGGGTGTATGTATTGCTGGCAAGCGGGATATGGTTTTTTGCCGCAAGGCTGATAGAGCATGGTCTGGGTCAGACGTGGCTGCGTTTGGCGGGGGTGTTGTTGCTGACCGGTGCGGCATCAAGCAGTTTTTATTGTGTTTGGCCTCATCGGTTTTACGATTTTC
This sequence comes from Sedimentisphaerales bacterium, assembly GCA_035529405.1. Taxonomy (GTDB): domain Bacteria; phylum Planctomycetota; class Phycisphaerae; order Sedimentisphaerales; family Anaerobacaceae; genus DATKWV01. The sequence continues at coordinate 3,338 of DATKWV010000030.1, forward strand.
CGATTGGTTCAGGCGGTCTGGTTGGTGTGGCGGCGACGGAGTTTCTGCGCGGTCACTTTGCGACGCTGGGCACGGTGATACTTATGTCGTGTACGTGGCTTGTGGGTGTTGTTCTTGTAGCTGACAGTGTTGTTATTGCGGCAGTGCGATGGGCAGGGGCAGTTTTGTTAAAGACGCTGGGGGCGGTGTGGCCTTTGTGGTCGGCCACGAAGCGTCGGTCGGCGGTATTGGCGGGGATATGGCGGAAATTAAGCGTAAGAGAACGGCAGTTCGCCACAGCCGGCAATCGCGGAATAAAACAAGGCCTGTTGATAAGCCGGGGCGGGCAAGCGGGTTTACGGTCCAGGGCAGAACACCAGGACAAGGCCGGCTGTTACGGCGGTAAAACAAAGCAGGCTGCCGGCGTCAGGGCGGCATCAACAAAGGCCCCGCAAACTGTGCAGGCATACGTACCGCCCAGCTACAAGGATTATACGCTTCCGGGCGTGGAATTGCTTGCGGAGCCGGAATACAGCTATTCCGCGGTGCAGGATAAGGTAATCAAGGCCAAGGCGGTGATTCTGGAAAATCTTCTGGCGGAGTTCAATGTAAACGCTCGGGTGGTGACAGTCGAGACAGGGCCGGTGATAACGATGTTCGAGCTGGAGCTTGCGGCTGGGGTCAAGGTTAGCCAGATTCGGTCGCTTGCGAACGATATAGCGCGAGCACTGGGCGCCGGGGCGGTGCGGGTCGTAGCGCCCATGCCCGGCAAACATACCATAGGTATTGAGGTCCCGAACAACGCAAAGGAAAGGGTGCGAATCAAGGACTTGATGCGTCTGGCGGGTGACAGCGCTGCACGGATGCAAATACCGCTTTTTTTGGGCAAGGATTCGGGGGGACAGGCACTGGTTTCGGACCTTACGGGTATGCCGCATCTTCTGATAGCGGGTACAACGGGTTCGGGCAAGAGCGTTTGCATAAACAGTATTATAACGGGAATACTTCTTACGAAACGGCCGGACGAGGTCAAGCTTATTCTAATAGACCCGAAGATGGTCGAAATGACGATGTTTAACACGGTGCCGCACCTTATGTGCCCGATAGTTACCGAGACAATGCGGGCGGCGCAGATACTCGAATGGGCAACGGTCAAGATGGATGAACGGTATTCGCTGCTGGCTGAGGCCAGGGTAAAGAACGTGGTCGAATATAACGGGCTTGGAGAAAAAGAAATCATCGAGCGGTTCAAGCCCGGCAGCGCCGATGAAGAGGCTAAAATCCCCAAGCGGCTGCCTTATATCGTGATTGTAATAGATGAGCTTGCGGACCTGATGATGACGGCGGCCAAGGAGATAGAGGCTTTCATAGTCAGGCTTGCACAAAAGAGCAGGGCGGTGGGTATTCATATCGTGCTGGCGACGCAGCGGCCGCAGGCGACGGTTGTTACGGGACTTATAAAATCGAATATGCCGACCAGGATAGGTTTTCGGGTGGCGGCGAGGATGGACAGCAGAATCATTCTGGACCAGAACGGGGCAGAGACGCTGCTGGGCCAGGGTGACATGCTGTTTTTAAAGCCGGGGACAAGCGATTTGGTTCGTGCGCAGGGGACATTTGTGGACGAAACGGAGATAAAGCGGATTGTCAAGCATCTCAAGGAAGTGGCTGAACCGCAATTTCATCCGGAGCTGGTTCAGTTAAGGACGCTGGACGTTTCCGAGATGGAGCACGACGAGCTTTTTGACGATGCGGCAAGAATTATTATCGAGACACAGCGCGGCAGTGTGTCGCTGCTTCAGAGGCGGCTGAATATAGGGTACGCCCGTGCATCGCGGATAATAGAGATGTTGGCTGCGGCGGGGGTTCTGGGCGAATACAAGGGCAGCCAGGCCCGGGAGGTGCTGATGACGGCCGAGGAGTACGAACGTATCCGCGAGCGGATGCAGGCACAGGCGGGTGAGGAATCAGGCGATGTTGAGCCGGCGGGCACGCAGAAGAGTTCGCAACAGGCAAGCTATATAAGCGAGGGCCAGCGGGGTTACGTATCGGTCGATAACGACAGCTGATGGCACATGGCAGGGGGCGGCAAAGTGGTAGAGGGCATCTACAAGGCGGGGGCGGGATTTTCGTTGCATGAAAACAGTCAAATAAGATAGAATAAAAACGTGCGGGCTTTTGTAAGCTGACGGCAATGCAGCGGGAGCGGTTAAATGCCTGTTTATGAGTACCAGTGCAGAAAGTGCGGCAAGCGCAGCGAGTTTCTTGAAAATGTCGGCGGCGATACAGCCAAAACCTGCGGGCATTGCGGCAGCGGCGACCTGACGAAGGTATTTTCTACGTTTTCGCCGCGGATAAAGGGCGGGGAGTCGAAGCGGTGCGGGGGATGCCGCGATTTCAAGTGTCCGCATGCAGGCCGATGAAAAAATTATC
>DATKWV010000031.1:0-5230 GCA_035529405.1 Sedimentisphaerales bacterium
CTGCTGCCGCCGGCATTTCGTCTTTTGTTCTGCGGTAAAGTATGAACACCTCATCGGCACCGAGTCTGACAGCGCTGCGGGCTGAATCGACAGCGGTAAAGCCGCCGCCGATTACAGCAACACGCCGGCCAACAGAAGGCTCTTTGCCTGTTTGGATGTCCCTTAGAAAATCGACAGCGGTTATACTGCCGGCCAAACCGGCGCCCTTAATATCAGGGCCCTGACCTTTCCAGGCGCCTACAGCCACAAATATCGCGTCAAAACCATCGCGTTTGAGACTTTCAATTGTAAAATCGGTACCGAGTCTGGTACCGGTCTTGAATTTCACGCCGAGGCTTTTGATAATTTCAATTTCTTTTTCAAGCACAGCAGGATTCAATCTGTAACCGGGTATGGCATAGGTGAGCATTCCGCCGGGTTTTTGTTCGGCCTCAAATACCCTCACGCTGTAGCCTGCGCGAATAAGGTCATAAGCGCAGGCAAGACCCGCTGGGCCGGAACCAACTACGGCGATTTTTTGTTTTCTGCTTTTGGTCTTGCTGGCAAGCAGTGACGGCTTCCAGCCTTTTTGCCGGGCCATTTCGAGGACAAAACGTTTGATTTCACGAATCATAACGGGCTGGTCTTTCAGTGCCCTCGTACACTCAGCCTCGCAAGGCCGGTCACATATAGCAGCACAGATACTCTGCAGCGGCGACCGTGACATTATGAGCTGATAGGCCTGTTCAAACTCTTCCTCAGCAACCTTTCGGACGAAACCCTGGGCCGGTACGGAATTCGGACAGGTGTATGTACACGGGGCAACAAGATTGGCCTCTTTAATGACGGCATTGCCTTCGTAAATTGTCAGCTCGGGCGCAGAAGTAATTGCCGGCACGAGGATGTCCCGCATATCGCGTATGGTTTTATATCCCTTTTCATTCATGTACTGCCTGAAGCCGTGTATGAATTCGCCCATAAAGCCGAAGCCCGATACGAGTGTTGCCGTACAAAGCCCCACAATGTCGGCGCCGCACATGATTATCTCCACCGCGTCCTGCCAGGTAATTACGCCGCCGGTAGCGGTAAGAACGGCATCGGGGCCGCACTCTTTTCTCATTTCATACACATCACGCAGTGCAAGGGGTTTCAGCCACGGCCCATTCATACAGGCCATACCAACTTCCTGCTGCAGGTAGTACATAGACTTTGTGGGGTTGTCCAAATCAATCGGAGGAACGCCTACACGGTTGGCGTTGCCGCCGCAGGCGTCGGCACCGGCTTCCAGCGCAATTCTTGCAACCTCTGCCTGGTGCGCACCTTCGGGAGTAATCTTGACAAAAAGCGGAATGGTTGTTTCCTGCCGCACCGCCTTGACAATAGCGGCAATGGCCTGCTCGTTCTGGCCCAGACTTGCGCCGGTCCTGGGGCCTTGCGTGGGCTGCTTTGACGTCAACTCGACATTGTACGACATATTCGGGCAGCACATGTTCAGCTCGTTTATGTGTACGCCTGCCTGCTCGCATTTTCTGGCCATATTGACCCAGCCCTCGATGCCTTTGTCGCCGGCGTAGGTGATGTTGGACATAAGCACAAGGTTCTTTGCGTGTTTTCGGCCCTGCTCAATAAGCCGCAGAAGTTCGTCGAGCAGCAGGCGCTTTTCAGCGGTGAACGTAAGGAAATTCTTTTGCGGATAGTAACCATAACGGGGACGTCTGTTGATATAGGGGACGGGGTCGATGGTAAGCTTCAGTGATGCGCCGCCCCAGCCTGTGGCGTCCGCTCGCTGGAGCTGTTCGATTGTCATTGTGGTGGGGCCGCTTGAAACGTAAAAGGGATTGCGAAATTTTACGCCCGCGACGGTAACAGGTATATCAAAATCGGTATATTTGGGCATAATTACCACGAGCCTTTTATCGTTTTTCCCTGCCTGCTTGACTGATACATAGCGTCTATGATCTCCAGGCAGGCCAGACCAAGATGCCCGCCGGCACCGTACAAAGGTTCGGTATCGTTTATTATGCAGTCTATAACGTACTGAATTTCTTTTACGTACCCGAGATTATAGAACTCATCGACAGCAGGTTTTGTCCAGCCTAAGGTATTGTCTGTTTTTTCAATGCAGTATGAGTATCCGCCCCTGCTGTAAACATTAAGGTTCGAGCCGAAGGTCAGGTCAGCGGTTATTCTGCCTTGGGTACCGTAGATTTCGACCTTATCATCCATTCCGCCGACAGTTATGTAGTTGCCTTCAACAAAGGCGTGCTGGCCGGACGCAAATTTCATTATTCCGACCGACCAGTCTTCGCCGGTGTTTTCCTTGTGCACGTAGTTTTTCTCGGCTCCGTCATTGACCTTGCCGATTACCTCAACGACCTTGTTTCGGCCGCTGTCGCTTAAAAGATGCAGCACCCAGCCGATGGGGTGAATAGCCAGGTGAATCAGGCAGCCGCCGCCGCAATACTTTTTGTTTTTGGCAAACGGACTGTGCGTACCGTTGTGCGTTTCTTTGGCCTTAACGTATAGAATGTCGCCGATGGCGCCTTCTTTGATAACATCGATTAGCTTTATCAGCGACGGTGCAAAGCACCAGTCCTCGCCGTAGAAAAGCTTCACGCCGTGCTCTTGACATACCTGCAGCATCTCCTGGCCGTCAGCGATAGTGGTGGCCAGCGGCTTTTCGCAAAGCACGTGTTTGCCGGCCTTCGCGGCTGCAATAACTACGTCGTGATGCAGGAAATTGGGCACGCATACCGAGACAAGGTCGATGTCATCACGTTCGAGCATTCGAGTGTAATCTTCGTAAGTATCCGGTATGTTCCACTTTGCCGAGATTTCCCTGAGGTTGTCGATTGCCGCTACGGCTGTGATTTGGGCCCGCGGGTCTCTGCTGTACGAGTCGCAGTGAAAATCAGCGGCGAATTTCGAACCTACGATACCAACTCTGACTTTATCCATAGATTACCCTTCCGTATATTATCAAAGGCTCTTAATGCAGAACGATTATTATAAGCACGGGCGGCATTTATGTCAACCAACGCCTGTAATATGACCAAAAACGGCCCACGACCGGCCCAAGGACAACTAACGCATATTCATAGTTCTGGATTCTGTCTTCTGTCCTCTGTATTCTGATTTCAGACTTCTGTCTTCCGTTTTTTATGTTGACATTGTGTCTGTGGCGGCCTAAATTGATGGCAAAAAGTGTTGGATATATAGTTATGCCAAATAGCACGAGATGCCCAACGAGAAGAAAACGCAGCAATGCCATGTGGGTGCAAGGGTTTGGGCTCCCTTGCCGAGCCGTGCCGTTATACGAAAGGCTGAAATGACAACATGCCTTTGGAGATACATGGATCTTGCAAAGTTCGTCCATCTTATTAAGACTAAGACTTTGCATTTCACAAGGATTGACAAGTTCAAGGATCGATTCGAAGGGTCTTACCCCGTGGAGAATCTCAAGGATTGGGAGCACGGATGTCCGGACGTTGGTGATTTCAAGTACTATAGGAAATTTGCATGTGTGTCGTGCTGGTATGAGTCGAAACACGAATCTGCTCTAATGTGGGAAATATACGGGAAAGACAATCAAGGTATAGTTATATGTTCCACAAAGGAAAAGCTTAAAGATAGTCTCGATAATGACGAACTCCATTTTAAAGAAGTCAAATATATAGACTTCCTAAGGGAAAAGGCGGACATCTCCATTCCTTACGAGGCCTTTTTATTCAAGCGAATTGAGTTCAAGAGCGAACATGAATTCCGTGTGGCGCTCTTCAAAGTGCCGAAAAGCGAAGGTTTTGAAAACGGCTTTCCCAGATTGGGCTCGCCCGAAAAGCAAGAGGGCTATCCGGAGACCGGGGTAGATGTTCCCGTCGATACCCAGTTGCTGATAGAGAAAATCGTCTTGTCCCCTTATTCAAAGAGATGGTATAGGAATGTAATCCAAGATATCCTGTCACATTACAACCTGACGAACTTAACACTTTTAGATTCTGAACTGGGTGTAGACCCAATATATCCAAAAGGATGAGCTGATAAAACAGGTCCGTTGGATGTGTCTTGTGGAATTCATGGCGCTTTAGCGGGTAAATGAGGGCTTGTTCAGCAAGGTACTATCAATTTCCCCAGTTATGCTCCTGCCAAAATTGGTTTGCTGTCTTACGCCGAATACTTATAATCACCGCTGTCGGTACCAATGTAAGCATAGCGGAAAGAAAAAATAAAGGTTCGCAGCGTGTAATGAAAAAGTCGCTTTCATATCTGCCCGAACACAAACAAAGCGAGCTAAAGCTCATCGTTGAAAAAATCCGTGAACGCATCGAGCCGGAAATGATAATCCTGTATGGCAGCTATGCGCGTGGCGATTACAAAGAACAAAAAGACCTCGCCCTTGACCGCAAGTCCGGCCATGTGTCCGATTACGACATCCTCGTTGTAACCGGCGAAAAGAAAACTGCTGACAATGCCAGCTTGTGGCATAATGTTACAGGAAAATGGGAGAAACTGAATCTCTCAACCCACGTTCGCATAATCGCTCACGATGTTCAATACCTCAACATCCAACTTGCCGAAGGCCAGTATTTCTTTGCCGACATAAAAAAAGAAGGCTGTATGCTATACGATTCCGGCAATTTTAAGCTGGCTCGCAAAAGAAAACTGATACCCGCTGAACAACAACGAATTGCACAAGACTATTTCGATCATTGGTTTGAAAGGGTTCAGAGTTTTTCTAATGGTTATTTGGATGCAATGAAAAGACGTGATAATAAAAAAGCTGCCTTTGAGCTACATCAAGCAACAGAGGCATCTTACAAAGCGATTTTATTAGTTTTCACAGGTTACAATCCTAACGAGCATTATCTTATGATATTAGGCTATATGGCTGGAAAACATGAGCGTGCTTTGCGTGACATTTTCCCAAGAAAAACCGCCGAGCAAGAGGAACTTTTTAATCTGCTGGACTATGCCTATATTGGCGCAAGATATGACCCCGATTACAAAATCACAAAACAACAACTGGAATATTTAGCCGAGCGGGTAAAGAACCTGCAGCGGCTGACAAAACGCATCTGCAAGCAAAGAATAGAAAGCTTCGGCCCTGATTGATAAAAACCCGCAATAAAGCACATGCAGAAAAGCCTTGCAAAATCAATCCAGACCAATTAGCATCGGTCTTGCGGTACACACAAGTTCTATTACAGGCTTTGATGATAAGGAGAGACAAATGTCCTATCTGGAAAACAGGTTC
>DATKWV010000032.1:0-4823 GCA_035529405.1 Sedimentisphaerales bacterium
CGAAATCCTGCAAATTCTCAGCATTGTGCTTTTCGAGAAAGTCTCTATTACACAAGTACTTACGAAAAATGTTTTGCAAAACGAAATTTCCCAATTTCATAACCAATTGTTATTATTCAACTTATAATGGGACAGTAGTGATTTGAAGTCAATCTTTTGAGTGTGTTGTCAGCTAATTTCCCACAAATCCAGCTTATGAACCAGCCTGTTATTGGGTCGGTAGCCATATTACCTATAACTTTGCCCGTACTGCGATTAGATAAGGTCGGATTATATTCTTCCGGTCAAAAACTACAATCTGCCCACTGCAGAACAACAATCAATTAGCTTGTTGGAACCGATACGATTTCGCCGTTTGCTTTATTCCTTGATATTGCGAATTTAGGGCAGGGGGGGTAACGTTTATCCCATCGGCCCCTTTGCTGTAGTAAGCATACCCGCTTTAGCCGGTAAAATCAAACCTTTTTTGCCGAAAATCAGGGAAAATCTCCTGATGTTCTTTCCCGTCCTGTTGTTCACTGTCCCGCACTATTCGCCGCCGCACCCGCAAATCACCATTTAACCAATCCGCAGGATGCCTTCCGGCATTACAGATTAACCATTTTTCGCCTTGCGAGCCACGAGCAACGAGTCACGGGAAAAAACTAGGGACAGTCCCCTATTTTTCCCTATTTTTCCTATTTTTTCCGTTTTTCCCACAACCGCTCTTTTTCAAGCAAAAAATCGGAATTTTTCCGGAAACCGCTTCGCTTGCCCAACTAAAAACTAAAAACGCAAAACTCCGAGTTCTCTGCCTGCCCTGCGTGGTCCCCCTGGGCCTTAGGTCTAGGGGACGAAGCGGGGTGGGCTCGGTGGCTATCCATTCCTTCTTAATTTCACAAACAAATCTCTTGCTCCCATCTTCCCCTGGCGATACAATTGATTTAATTGATACTCAGCTGCTCGCGTGCAGCTTTATAAACCTCGGCGAGGCAGCGTGGTTCGCCGGTTTCCCCCCCAGCCGGTTCCACCGCCTCGCCTTTTTTTTCTGCGGCACGCTCCGCCGTGACCAGTGGCGAAAGCTTGCTTTCAGAGCAGGACGCCTGCCAGGCACACAAACCCAGCCCAAAAATCCGTGTAAATCAGTGCTAATCCGTGGTTAATATTTTCCCTCCGGCCGACAAACTAAACACTAAAAACTAAAAACTCTGCGCCCTCGGTGTTCTCTGTGGTTTTTTTTTGGATTTGTATTTTGAAGATTCGATATTGTTTCCACCGTCAGGTGTCCTCCGGAGGGTTTCGCTATTAGAATTTCGGATTTCCGATTTCGTATTTTCCCTGTGCCTTCGCCTAAACAACTAAAAAACAAGCACTAAAAACTCAACACTAAGCACTTAAAACTACTGCCGCCTGTAAAACCCAACAAAGCAAATGCTATCCAGTGAACCACTGTCCGCCTTTAAAGTAAGAACATCAATGGACTAATCAGATAGTACTAATCTTTTAGGCATAGACGGTTCTGTTGCAAATATTGACAATTGCTAAAGTATCCTGTAAAAATAACAATAGTTATGAAGTAAAAAGTAACGTACGGTTCAATTGTTTATTTTAGGAGGTATGTCAAATGAGAAAGAAAGTTTTGTTTGTTTTGGTTGCAATGTTTCTGGTGGTCGGCCTGGTAGCAGTTTGTGAGGCTACAGACAATATAACAGGCCATGATAATATATGCCACCTGTCCGGGCCTAATCCAGACTGTCCCAACCCAGACTGCCCCAACCCCGATTGTCCCGACCCTGACTGCCCGCACAATGGGCCCAGGTATCGTGGCGGAAAATAATTGTTGCTGCCAAGCATGAAAAACCCTGGTTATTGCCAGGGTTTTTTTTTATCCGAAATAATTTGAGGCAAAAAAACCTTAAAATAAGCAACCTTTAAGGAAGCAATTTCATGTTTTTCTGCCGGGGAGCTTGGTATTCGAATTTAGAATTTATCCTGCCGGGGTGCGAGCGGCCAGCGACAAGTCACGATTCTCTATCCGCTGTACGCTAATAAATACACCATATAGGCCACGTACCCGCACAAAAGCAGCGTTCCCGATATCCGCCCGATTACCCTGCGCCCAACCAGCGCGGCAACGCCAAATGCGCAGCTTACAATAATCATAATCCAGTAATCGGTGCCGGCCAGTCTGCTGACAATCGTAAACGGCCGTACCAGGCCGGCTGCGCCGGTAACAAGAAGCGTGTTGAATATATTCGACCCCACCAGGTTGCCGATGGAGATGTCGTGCTGACCCTTAATCGAAGCTGTCACGGACGTTGCCAGCTCCGGCAGCGAAGTACCGACGGCGATTATGGTCAGGCCGATTACGGCCTCACTGAGCCCGAGTCTGTACCCGATAAACACCGCGCCGCGCACCGCAATATCTGCGCCCAAAGCCAGCCCCGCCAGGCCAAGCACAATAAAAAGCACATTTTTTTTTGTACCAGGCGATTGATATGTCACGTCTGGTTTCTGCGGCGAGTTTGCTGCTTTGTTTCGGCTGGTGCAGACGGTCAATAATATCAACGCTGCAAAAACGGCAAGAAGCCCTGCGCCTTCGGCACGTGACAAATAGAGATTGGCAACAACAGGCCAAAGCAGAAGCGCTGCGCACACCATAATGGGTATCTCGTATCGCAGCGTACGTTTTTGAATATGGGCCGGACGTATGAGCACTGCCAGCCCCGCAACAAGCGCAAGGTTGGCGATATTTGAGCCGTACACATTGCCGACTGCCGCGTCACCGGCACCACGCAACGCAGCGGCGATGCTGGCAGCCACCTCGGGGGCGGATGTCCCCATAGCCACAACCGTAAGACCGATTACAAGCGGGCTTACGCCCAGCCGCTCGGCAAGCTTAACCGCTGACTTGACCAGCACGTCAGCCGATTTCCACAGGATTACAAGCCCGCCCGCTAAATATATAATCGCTGATATAACGCTCATACCGCCGCTGTGTTTTTTTTATTCCTGCCCGACCGTGTCGGCTAATGCGTTTGCCTGCAGTTCTTCAAACGAGTGGTAACCCACCAGCACGTTTTCAAGTATTCCTTCCTTATCAATGAAAAACGTCGTGGGGATGGACTGAACGCTGCTGAAAGGCACCGGAAGGTCCGCCTGGCTTACGGCTGCCAGCGGATAGTTTATCTTATGCTCTTCGGCAAACGCCTTTATTTGCTCAGGCGATTCGCTGGAGATGCCTATGATAACCAACTCATCGCTGCCGGTGGTTTCGCGCAGCTTGATAAAATGCGGTATCTCCTCTTTGCACGGCGGACACCACGTCGCCCAGAAATCCAGAACAACACGCTTGCCCTTGAGTTCCGACAACGTTATTTTGTTGCCGCCCAGGTCGGTGACCGTAATATCCGGCGCAGCGGTACCGATGTATTCCTGTAATCGGCTGTCCCGTCCGCCCCGGTCCTGATACAGGCCCCAAACCCAGCCCAGCACACGCACCCCCGCGCCGCTGACATTCACGCCGAAGCCGCCAATACACAAAACCAATCCCCATACGGCAATCGCTCTCGATGGCAGGCGTCTGATAAGATGAACCAGGGCAAGTATAAAACCGACTACCGCAGGCGGTACACCGATAATACCAAACGGTATCGACAATGACACCACCCCAAGCACAAAAGCCGCCACGGCTAGGCCAAGACCCACTTCAAGGCCCACAGGCAGCTTTGGCGTCCCTGCGGTGGTGAGATTGGCATTCGGACTTTGCGCCTCTCCGGGCGCAACGTCCGTTTGGGGTTGTTCGAAATGCTCGTTGTGGCACATTGTTTTTATCTCCTTTTATTCTCAGCGGCGCAAACAGTTAAAAAGCACAGTTCTGTTATTTTAGCAGGTCGCGGGAGAATAGCTAATAATTTGACAGAAAAAATCCTCGGCCCAGGTCTTGTTTTCTTCGGCATAGAAAATCGTGACCCGTCGCTGGTCGCTCGGAGGGCGAAATCGGAAATCGGAAATCGGAAATTCGAAATCCGAAATTCGAAATGCTCCGGAGGACTCCTGACGGTGAGCACTTTAAGTTTTCAACCTCAGTCAAAATTCACAACTGCAAATTGGCAGTGATACTTGCGCGCAGCAGCATCGTAGGCCTTCGCTGCGTCAACTTCATCACGGAACCTGCCGAGAAATTTGCATGTGCCGTTAATTGCTATTTCCGCTGCCCAGCATTTATCGCAAATTCGCCAGGAAACACCTTTGTACCTCGATGACGTCGGCGTTGCAGTTTTTCGCCTGTTGCAGGAGCTCTGGCTGCGTGTTGCTAATCGCAGGTTGGCCTTTCGGTTGTCAAGCCCGTTATGGTTGATATGGTCAACGGTGAAGTTGTCAGGCGCTTTGAGTATCTTGCGGTGCATCCATATAAACTTCTGCTTGCCGCTTTTGCTCTGGTGAGACCCATGCGCTGCGTAATACGTCCGCGTGCTTAAAGTAGTATGCCATTTATATTTGTTTAACCAGCCGTAATCATCGACGTCCACTATGGCGAACTGCCCGCGGGTTAAGCGTATTCTTCGGAAGGCATAGCCGTAACGGGCCCTGCGGTACAACAGTATCGGCCGGATTAGTATATTTTCCAGCCAGTCGGGAATGTCGATAACCAGCCTGATGATTTGCCCCCCACGTTAGCGGACAGCGGATAGTGTTCGTAGTAACTTCCGTCTTGAGTCTTTGGTCTTCGGCCTGCCCTGAGCATACCTGTCCCGAGCACTGTCGAGGGAATCGAAGGGTCTTCTAAACTTAGCTGCGTTTGCGTTTTTGATGCGAGAATTGGTGTGCTTTTCGAAAGGATT
>DATKWV010000033.1:0-3771 GCA_035529405.1 Sedimentisphaerales bacterium
CGAAATCCTGCAAATTCTCAGCATTGTGCTTTTCGAGAAAGTCTCTATTACACAAGTACTTACGAAAAATGTTTTGCAAAACGAAATTTCCCAATTTCATAACCAATTGTTATTATTCAACTTATAATGGGACAGTAGTGAGGTAAGTTGTATATAGAATAGTTATCGTAACCTGGCTTTAAATTTCTCCATTTGTGCCGTAATCGGCCCTGATAATACCCCCATTTTCCGCTCAAGGGCCTGTAATCTTCTTACCTTCCTTGTGGGCCTGCCTCTCCACGTCCAGCGTTTGATTTCGCTTTGAAGTCTTTCTATTTGTCTGGAGGTTTCTCCCCATGATTCTATTCTACAAAGGTTCCGGCTATGGTATGACAGGTTGTTGCAGTGCCGACACCTGAAATATACATCACCCCGCACAAGATATAATACCGCTACGCGCCTACCACAGTCTGGACAGCCAAACCAATACCTTACACCGCCGAAGTTACAGGGAGTAGTCAATAGTGATACGGTATGCTTGTAATCAGTCTTGTTGCCTTCTCTGTCTGTAATAGTGTATACGAATCTGGCGTATGGTTCGTCTGTTACATCAACTGATAAAAGCACAGTGGTTGTCTTTTTGGTCATACTGCTTGTCCAAATTATCTTTCCAAAGAGCTCCTCTCCCGTTAGCATACCCCGCTTTTTCAAATGTTGTATAGTCAGCCTGCAGGATTCATCTGCCCTAACTTTTCTGTTATAGTAATATCTCACGCTTTTTACCTCCTGAAACCGAAATCATTAAGGATTCGTATACTTTTACGTACATTTTCCCACCTGTTTTACTACCGCTGAACACTTATATTACCCCATATTTTATCTAACATTATCATACATTTTGAAAGCCTACATTTTGGCCTTCAGCCTTAGCATTCTTTACTATGCCAGCCCCCGAAAATGTTAGCATTTCTTAGTATCTTTGACGGCTCGAAAGTTAAGTTTAGTTAAGTCATACTCGTACATTTCCGTACATTTCCATAGGTTCTGCCCTGCTTTTATCTATCAATTGTCAGGTTTTATCAGGTTCTAAAGGTTAACATCTGCTAACATCATTGCCTTTTCAAGTGGCGACATTGCCCGTTTAACCGTATCCCCTATACTGCCAGAATCTGCGTTTTTTCCGCCGTCTTTCTGCCCACGGGCGCACCCAGCTTGGACATCGCCTCACTCTGATATTATTAGCTCTGCACCATCTTTGCAGTGTTCGGCGTGGTATCGTGAGAATCCTTGCCGTTGCTCTCATACCGTGTTCTTTTATCAGGCTGAAGGCATACTCTTTTTGTGCTCGGCTGTACCGTCCGCCGCTGCCGAGACTAACAAAGAGGGACCGCTTCTCCTCGTAAATCTCCTTTTGCATAAGGGCGATAAGCTGTTTGGTCTCTGTACGCGGCATCACTCAGCCTCTTTGCAATAAGGTTGAATTAGTGCTTTGATTGCAGCTTTGATATGCTCCGGCAGTTCCGGCCAAATCGTTACAATTTCCGCAAGGTCAGCTGGTAGGTTCTTAGACTGATTTTCTTGCTTTTTCCCCTTTTGTTTGTAAGCTGGTTTGTAAGCAGTGGGCTCGGCCTTTGGTAAGTCTTTATTCTCATTAGAGTTATCGTTTTCAGGCGACGGTCTTGAAAACCGTTTTACCCTTTCGGGTAACGGGGGTTCGAATCCCTCCTGCTCCGTTAGGAGGGATGAGAACACCCGCAGTTGAGCAGCAACTGCCGCGAGCGACGAGTCCCTGCTTGACAGCCACGGCTGTTTGCGGTCTAATACGGCAAAAGTTCCATTATTATGCGGTGTGTGCGGGTGAAAATTGCCTTAATTTCAGTATTGCTGGCTTTTTGCGTGCTCGGCTGTGGGCAGGGGGTTCAAAGCCGTTCGGTACATACCCGGGCCGTTGACAGGATTGATACGCCGGGCGGCATGATAACCTACCTGGAAAAACAGAATCTGCCGGCACTGAAGTTCGTTGACAAGTGGGAAAACAAGTTCGGGCCCGGACTTAGACTTGTCACCGAACATTACGAGATTTACACGACACTTTTGGAGCCGCTGATGCTTTCGCAGGTCCCGGGATTTGTGGAGTCGTGCTGCCGCGCGTATAACAATCAGCTTCCGGCTCCTGTTGAGACAACAAGCAGATTTACGATTTATCTTTTTGCAAAGCGCTCACAGTGGGAAAATTTTACCGCCGGTTTTGCAGGCAGGGACGCGCCGCTGTACCGCAAGATAAAAATCGGGGCGTATTATCTCAACGGCGTCTGCGTGGCATACAATATCGGCAGGGAAAAGACCTTCTCGGTACTGGGGCACGAGGGGTGGCACCAGTTCAACAGCAGGCACTGGCGCTACCGGCTGCCAAGCTGGCTCGATGAGGGTATCGCGATGCTCTTCGAGGTAAACCGGTACGAGGCCGGCCTGTTCTACTTTGAGCCGGCCAAAAACATGTATCGGCTGGGGCCGCTTAAGAAAGCCATGGGGCAAAACAAGATAATACCGCTGGGCAGTCTGCTGGCCATGAATCCGGGAGAAGTAGTCGGCGCAGATGACGACGCGGCCTCGGCATTTTACAGCCAGTCTTACGCGCTTGTAAGGTTTCTGCGGGAAGCCGATTATGCAAAACGGCTCGGGAACTATCAGCTCCTTCTTGTTGACGGATTAAACGGCGAGTGGGCGTTAACCGACCTGCAGCGCAGAATCGCCGCCGACAGGAACATCCCGCTGACCGTGCAGTGGAACCGGGTTATGGGGCCGAAACTCTTCCAGGACTATATGGGCGACAATATACGCCAAATCGAGGACGAATACCTGCAGTTCTGCAGGAAGATTGTTTATCACGTGCGGCTTAAATAATTTACTATCCTTCGACCATGCTCAGGACAAGTATTGACTGTTGAGTGTGATTTATTGAATCCACAATTACCCATTATTCTTGCATCTGTTTCACCCAGGCGAAGACAATTACTGGCCGAGGCGGGATATAGATTCGAGGTTGTCTGTCCGCATATCGACGAATCCGATTTTCCGGCCGAGGGTGCGGCACCGTGTGAATACGCCAAACGCCTGGCCTTAGCAAAGGCAAAAAGCGTGGCAGCCGATTTTGTCAACCATGTGGTGCTCGGGGCCGATACGGTTGTGGATTTCCAGGGACAGATAATCGGCAAGCCAACCGATGAAAAACACGCTGAACGGATAATACGCAAGCTTTTCAGCCTGCCTCATAAAGTTATAACCGGTGTAGCCATAGTCAGGTTAAGTGACAGTACCGAGATAGCCGAAAGCGACACCACAGTTGTCTATCCGAGGAAATTGAGCCGGCGGCAAATAAAAGAGCATATCGAAAGCGGCTGCTGGCGCGACAAGGCAGGCGCTTATGCCATACAGGAAAACGGCGATAAGTTTATTGAACGAATTGACGGCAGCTTAACGAATGTCATGGGTCTGCCGATGGAGCTTTTGCAGCGGCAGTTGAAAAAGTTCATTTAAGAGACATCTGAAGGTCATTTGGCCAAAGGGGTAAAATTCAACAAACGCGGGTGCCAGAAACACAAATCAGTGCCGATTTTCGGTGATTTTTCCCTGGGACTCCTGCAGGAAGGCAGAAAGAAACCACGGATTTCACTGATTTTCACGGATTAAAGACAATCGAAAACCTGTCCTGAGCATCGCCGAAGGATCGTAAATCGTAAACCTGTCCTGAGCATCGCCGAAGGATCGTAAATCGTAAACCTGTCCTGAGCA
>DATKWV010000034.1:0-12995 GCA_035529405.1 Sedimentisphaerales bacterium
GCCGGCAAACATTATGATCTCAGCAATGAAAGGTTCTGACTGATTACTTGAAGGGTATACACCTTGTAAAGCTATGATATGGTTGATGCCAAGCCACGGCTGCATGTTGTCATGATTTTGAGGTATTACAGGCTTTGCAACCCAGTTGTCTCCGTCCCATGTAATCAGGTCTCCGGGATTTGTAGCGGGATTCAGGCCGATGGTAAAGTCAATATTATTTACATCAATCGGTGGAATTCCTGTGTATACACCATCACCGTCAATGCCGGGCTGTCCCTGCGGTCCTTCCGGTCCCAGTGGCCCTTCCGGTCCTATCGGTCCTTCCGGCCCTACAGGCCCTTCCGGTCCTGTCAGCCCGATTCCTTGTGGTCCTTGTGGTCCTTGCGGTCCTATCGGTCCCTGTGGTCCTATTGGTCCTTCCGGTCCTACAGGCCCTTCCGGACCAATCGGTCCTTCCGGTCCTTGTGGTCCTTCCGGCCCTATCGGTCCTTCCGGTCCTATTGGTCCTATTGGTCCTTGTGGTCCTATCGGTCCTGGTTCTCCCGGATCGCCTTTTTCACCTTTTTCGACGGTATTTGAGAATTCGACCCAGTCGAGTTTGCATGTGGAGCCATTTTCCTTTGTAATAACTATATACAGATCGTGAACACCTGTTATATAGTCGATAGCAGTTTTGCTTACTTCGCTGGTATGAACGTTACCGGCCTGCTGGACTTGAAGCTCGGCTGCGAGGTCACCGTCAATGGCATCCAACCTGACCTCAATAATAACATTCGGATCATTTCCCAGCACCGCAATGTTGGCAGTAAATGTGTTGTAATACATCTCCTGGCCAAAATCGAGTTGCTGATAATAGAGCCATGCACCTTCTCTAACAATGTTTACAACATCCGAATTAAAGCCGCTTGCGCCCTGTGCGTCGTCACAGTATTCTGCTTCCAGACGAAAAGCAAAATCGTCTGCTTTTAGCAATGGCGCGTTTAAAAGCATGACTAAAGAAATGACCAGAAAAACATTAAATAGACTTTTAACACTCCTGCTATAATTCATACCCTACCCTTTCAATAAAATGAATTGCATTAAGTTTCTGTTTCGAGGAATCAATTAAGCGTGCACCGCCTCTTCCGCTATAGGTAATTATAAAGGCCATTATATAAAATGTCAATTAAAAAATCAGGGATAAATACCAATCCAGCGCGAAATGCTCTCTCTCTGCCTATAATTTCATATGCAAGCAGTAAACAAGACAGGAACGGGGCACGGCGGCGGGACTAAACAGGAGTGTAAAAAATTCGGCCTGCCTTGCGGCGGGAACGGATAAGGCGCTGCTTTTGTAGATGGGATATGTATTTCAAGACCTCAAGGCGGTTTATACCAAGGCCGGCAGATATGTCAATAAGACTGCAGGGGCGGCGCTTCAGCATCGATAACAGCAGTTGCATTTTTTTGTTGGCTGGGAGGTTTTCTGTCTTGCGCAGTTTCCCGGGTTTACGGCTGGCTTGAAAATCAGCAACGACCTGGCAGTTATCGCCCAGTCTGGCAGCTATGGCTTGCAGGGTGCGCGCGGCCACCCTTTTTATGCCGGCGTCAGCGGTCGGGCGAACCGCAGTGTTCAGCTGGACCTTATCAGGGCGGATACGTTCGATTGCGGCTTTGATTTTTGCGATTTGAGCATTGTCGGTATTGAGGCCCTGCACGAAAAAGACCTCAAGCCAGATTTGGCCGGTAAACTCGGCGCGGAATTGGCACAGGCCGGTAATGAGCTTTTCGAGGGTGAGATTCTTATGCGGCCGATTAATTTTTTCAAAGACCTGCTGGTCGCCGGCATCGAGAGACGGTAATACCACGTCGGCCCCGGCACAATCGACGCGGACGTCTTTTCGGTAAAGCAAGGTGCCGTTGGTCAAAACGGCTACAGGTATATCGGTAATTTTTTTTATAGCATCTATGAACCGGCCCAGCAGGGAATTCAGGGCAGGCTCACCTGAGCCGCTTATGGTAATAAAGTCGGCCTTTACGCCCTGATTGAGTCTTTTTTTCAACTGCCGGATGACCGGCGCTACAGGGACATAGGGGCGGCGCCGAATGGTTTTGCGGGTGGTTCTGCCCAATTGGCAATACACACAGTCCAGGCAGCAAACCTTAAAGGGTACAATATCGACCCCCAGACTAAGTCCGAGGCGCCGGGAAGGCACCGGCCCGAACAGGTAACTTTTTTCTTCAGCCAGTTTGTTACCCTCGCACAATCTCGAATATTTTCCTGCAGGCTGTCAGCAACTGTTGGAGCCAGTCTATGGGTATAACTGAAGCACTATCGGATTTTGCCTTTTGGGGATGTGGATGGACCTCAAGGAAAAGGCCGTTTGCGCCGGCGGCAATTGCAGCTTTCGCCAGGACGGGGGCCATCTCACGTTGGCCAGCACTGGAATCTCCGAGGCCGCCCGGCTGCTGAGTGCTGTGGGTGGCATCAAAAACCACGGGGCAGTTGAACTGCTGCATACTCTTAATGGCTGTCATATCATTGACAAGCCGATTGTAGCCAAAAAATGTGCCCCGCTCGGTAATCATAACTTTTTCGTTCTTGCAGGCACGGACCTTTTCCACGGCATTTTCCATCTCGGCCGGGGACAGAAACTGACCCTTCTTTACATTTACGGCCCTGCCGGTGCGGGCACAGGCGCAAAGCAAATCCGTCTGCCTGCACAAAAAAGCCGGCACCTGCAGGCAATCGACAACTTCAGCGACCGCAGGGGCCTGGGCTGGTTCGTGCACGTCGGTTACGACCGGCATACCGGTTTGGCTGCGGACTTCGGCAAGAATCTGGAGACCCTTTTCAAGACCCGGGCCTCTAAAGCTGGATATGCTGGTGCGATTGGCCTTGTCAAAGCTGGCCTTGAAAATTATGCCTATTCCGGTGCGCCGGCCAATATCGAGAAGTCGCTGTGCGATATCCAGACAACTGTCGCGGTCCTCAATGACGCAGGGGCCAGCGATTACGAACATCGGGCCGGCCAGGCCGACTTCGACTACGTGCTCGACGGCGGCTAAACCGCTGCCGGCGTCGCCCAGGCCGATTGTAAACTTAGCTTTACTCATTTCATTAATTACCGGGGTACCAAAAGTTATCCCAAAGCCCTGATAATTCGGGTTCTAATACCGGCAGGCTTTGCTCCTTCGGGAACAATAATTTTTACGGCCTGTGGTATGACCTTAATCTCCACGGGCAGGCTGGGCCCGGGGTCACCATCGATTTGGGTTTCTATACCCTCTGTGGTGCTGCTGACCGATATCGTTTTGCCCTGGCGGTAAATAACATCCTTGCTGCCGGCGTGCCGCTTGGCAACTGTCATTGCCGAATGTTTAAGCAGATGCAGCCTGCTGCTGCAGTTATAAATACACACGTCCAGCAGGCCGTCACCGAAATCGGCAAAGTGCAGTATCTGAAGGCCTACGGCATATCTTGATATATTGCCCACAAAAACCAGTCCGCGGCCGTTGAAAATTTCCTGGCCGTCTATTTCGACACGCATTTTCGGGAAGTCGTAATTGCAGAATGTCCGCCAGATGGGCCAGAAATACGCAAGGTGGTCTATATGTCCCTGTCGCTGGCGGCTGACTAATTCTACCACCCTGCCGTCAAAACCGAAGCCGGCGATGGAGGTAAAGCACCTGCCGTTTGCACTTCCCAAATCCAGCGGTCGTACATACGCCGTCTCGAACGTGGCAATCAGTGTCTTTAGCTTTTCGTCGAACCCTAATTCGTTCGCCAGAAGATTCTCGGTTCCGCACGGCACTATGAACAGGGGCTTGTCACTGCCCTCCAGGCCGTGAGCAACTTCCCGGACCGTGCCGTCACCTCCGACAGCGACCACAAGCGAGCAATCATAATCGACCGCGGCGTCGGTGGCCAGCTCGCAGATATTCTCCAGAGAAGTTGTGAGGCTTGTTCTTACCTCGAATTTTCTTCTCCTGAGATAATGTTCGAACTGGCGGCCGATGAGTTTACTGCTGTTGGCTCCGGCACCGGGGTTGATAATATAGGCTATATAACCGTCATCGGGTTTCATTTTTCATCTACCGTTTTCTTTCAAGTGTCCTGGTTTGTTACCCTCGGTGGTTTTGTTCAATCAGACAGGCGTAACTTTGCGGTATATGCGGCAAATGGCCAAGGCCCAAATTGCGCTGTACCGCGGCAATGCTTTGGCTGTCGGGGCCTTCGACTTCAACGAAACTGCCAAGCTGGGGCAGCCGGTCCAGTGCTACCTCACAACCTGCGATGCGCCAAAGCCGCCTTTTCTTCTCGACAACCGTCGCAGATGTATATCCCAGCGCCGAAAGCAGGTCGGTCAGCGCATCGGAATCACTTATTTCAATCTCAATTTCGCGCCTTTTCTTGAAATCGTTCTTCTCTTTTGCGCCCTTGTAAGTGAGTTTTGTTGTCTTTCGGTCGCATGTAGTCTGACATCGCAAACGCAGGCACATATCGCCGTTTGTAAGGCTGCGGCGGCAGTCGTCAAAATAATAATCCTTCTGAAAATACTCGCCGACAAATTCAGCGCCAAGGTCGGTGAGCCTGCGCTCTATGTCGTCAAATGAATCGACCTTCAGTTTTGCTTCGATTTCAGTGGCCATAGGTTAATTTACTATTTTCTATTGACTATTGTCTATTGCTACTACTGTTGTTACTTGATACGGTTTACATGCGAATTGACCCAAAATAAACGTGCGCATGCACCGTACCTCTTACAGTTTAGACGACTATATTCACCAGCCGGGACTTAACAACGATAATCTTTTTGGGTTCCCTGCCGGCCATTGCCGCCGCTACTTTGTGCATAGACAGGGCCTTCTGTTTTATCTGTTCTTCGTCGGCATCGGCGGGCACAACTATTCTGTCCCTTATTTTACCGTTGACCTGTACGGCAAGCTCAACCTCTTTTTCCTCTATAAGCGCCTTATCGTACCGCGGCCAGGCTTCGTACGCAAGTGTCTGATTGTGGCCCAGCCGTTCCCACAGCTCTTCGGCTATATGGGGCGCAAAAGGCGCCAGGAGTAAAACGAATTTCTCTACAACGGCTTTTGGTCTGAATTGCTGCCTGATGAGATGGTTTGCAAAAATCATCATCGCACTTATTGCCGTATTAAAGCTGAAAGTTTCGATGTCGTCACCGACCTTTTTTATTGTCTGATTTAACAGCCGCAACGTATCCTCATCAGCGTCGGTTTGTTTTACGGATTCTGCAACTTGGCCTGTATCTGCGTTAATAATAATGCGCCAGGCTTTCTGCAGAAACCTGTACACACCCTCGACGCCCTGCATATTCCAGGGCTTGACCGCTTCCAGAGGCCCCATAAACATTTCGTAAAGGCGCATCGAATCTGCACCGTAGTCAACAATAACGCGGTCGGGATTGACTATGTTGCCGCGGGACTTACTCATTTTCTGGCCATCCTGGCCGAGAATCATACCCTGGTTGACGAGTTTATAAAACGGCTCTTTGGTGCTGACATAACCGAGGTCGTAAAGGAGCTTATGCCAGAACCGGGAGTACAAAAGATGCAGGACGGCGTGCTCTGCGCCTCCAATGTACAAATCAACGCCGTTGGGGCTCATCCAGTATTTTTCCTTTGCCGGGTCGCAGGGGGACTGTTCGTTATCAGGGTCGATGTATCTGAGGTAATACCAGCAGCTTCCCGCCCATTGGGGCATGGTATTGGTTTCGCGCATTGCTGTTGAGCCGTCGGGATGTTTAACATTCACCCACTTATCGATACCGGCAAGCGGCGACAGGCCCGTGCCCGCAGGCTTGTAATTCTTTACTTCCGGCAATGTAAGCGGTAAATCACTTTCCGAAAGCGCCTCAACAGTGCCGTCTTTCTTATGCAGCAGGGGAAACGGCTCACCCCAGTATCGCTGCCTGCTGAAAAGCCAGTCTCGCAGCTTGTAGTTGACGGCCTTGCGGCCTTTACCTTCCTGCGTGAGGTAGTCGGTGATTTGCTCTTTGAATTCGGCAGTTGACAAGCCGTTGAACGGGCCTGAGTTAATCGCCCTGCCGTGTTCTGCGAAACAGAGTTTGCCGGCCCTGACAAGCTGGGCGGCCTGGGTGTCCGCAGGCTCGACAACGGGAATAATCGGCAGGCCGAATTTTTCTGCAAATTCAAAATCCCTTTCGTCGTGAGCAGGCACGGCCATAATAGCGCCTGTACCGTAGCTTATCAGTACGTAGTCACTTATCCAGATGGGTATTTTCTGGTCGTTTACGGGATTTACGGCATAAGCACCTGTAAAGACGCCGGTTTTTTCCTTTGCTAAGTCGGTTCGGTCAAGGTCGCTTTTGCGAGCCGCCTGCTGGCGATATTTGCTAACCGCCTCTTTTCTGTCATCGGTTGTAATCATATCCACCAATTCAAGTTCAGGTGCGAACACCATATAAGTAGCACCAAAAAGCGTATCCGGCCTGGTCGTGAATACCCAAAGATGCCAGTGGCAATTTTCTATTTCAAATTTGACGTTGGCCCCGATGCTTTTTCCTATCCAGTCGGTCTGGAGTTTTTTTATTGATTCGGGCCAATCGACAAGCTGAAGGTCCTCAATGAGCCTGTCGGCGTATTCAGTTATTTTCAGCATCCACTGGCGCATAGGCTTTCTTATTACGGGATGGCCGCCCCGCTCACTGAGGCCTGCCACCACTTCTTCGTTTGCCAGGACCGTCCCAAGCGCAGGACACCAGTTTACAGGCACTTCGGCTTCATAGGCCAGGCGATTATCGTCTATGAACTTCTGCCTTTGGGAGGCGTTCAATCCTTCGGGAATCGGTAACTGCTCGATTGGCCTGGCTTTGCGCTGGCTGCGGTCGTAAAAGCTGTTAAAAAACTTCAGGAAAATCCACTGCGTCCACCTGTAGTAGGCGGTGTCGGTTGTATTTACCTCCCTGTCCCAGTCATAGCTGAAGCCCAGAGACTTGATTTGCTTGCGCATGTTCTCTATGTTCTTTGCGGTGGTTGTCCGGGGGGCTGTGCCGGTGCTGACGGCATACTGCTCTGCCGGCAGCCCGAACGCATCCCAGCCCATAGGATGCAGCACGTTAAAGCCCTTCATTCGCTTATACCGGGCAACTATATCACTTGCGGTATATCCTTCCGGATGCCCGACATGAAGACCTGCGGCACTGGGATACGGAAACATATCCAGCACATAGTATTTAGGCCTTGCCTTATCGAGGTCCTCGGCCCTAAAGGTTTTGTTGTGCTGCCAGTATTGCTGCCATTTTTTTTCAATTCGCTCGAAACTGTACAAACCTTCTTTGGCACACATCTGCTTTGGCTGTCTCCTTTACGATACCACGATACGATGAACATCCACAAACCATACGCGGCCGGCGGCTTTGGGGTGACATAACCAGGTTCGGTGCCGCTTATAAAACAATTATTATAGCATAAGGTAAATACGGCGTAAAATCCATTAAAATTCAGGTTTTGGCTGTTGATAGGGTTCAACTGGGCCTGTATGATGCCGGTATGCACGACCTTAGCGAGATTTTTCAAACAGGCCTGCAGCACCACCAGGCGGGACGCCTTAGCCAAGCTGAACAGCTTTACCGACAAATCCTGCAAACAAATCCCGGGCATGCAATGGCATTACATTCGCTGGGTACTATAGCTCATCAGAAAGGCAACTTTGCTGCAGCAGCCACTTTGATTGCAAAAGCGATTGCAATCAGTCCTGACGTACCGCAGTTTTACAACACTATTGCGGCATCCTACAACGCAGCGGGCACGTTCCAAAAGGCATTAAGCGCCTGCAGGAAGGCCATATCGTTAAAACCCGACTACGCGAAGGCATACAATAATATGGGTATTGCGCTGCTTAGCACCGGCCAATATGAGCAGGCGGCTGCAACGCTTGAAAAGGCCGTGTCCCTTAATCCCGGCCTGGTCGAGGCGCATAATAACCTGGCCGTGGCCTTGTACCATCAGAACCTGTATGACCGCGCTATCGACGTCTGCAACAAGGCCCTGAAAATAAAGCCCGATTATGCCGAGGCATACAACACGCTGGCATCAGTTTTCCGAATGCAGGGCCAATACGAGGAGGCTATCGAAAACTACAGAAAAACCATAGCGCTGAAACCTGATTATACGCAGGCACATCTGAACCTGGGCCTGGTTCTTCTGTCAACCGGCCAATTCGAGGAAGGCTGGAAGCAGTACCTGTGGCGTCGCAGCCCGGAACTGGAAACCTACCCTCATCGGTACCAGATACCCTGCTGGGACGGCTGCCCGATAACAGGTAAAAGGCTGCTTATCCACTACGAACAGGGTTTCGGAGACACAATCCAGTTTGTACGGTACCTGCCTATGGTAAAGGCGCTGGGGCCAACTATAACTGTCGAAGTCAGAAGACCACTGCTTGAGCTTTTACGTAACTTCGACGGTATTGACCAACTCGTCGAGGCCTCAGTATCCACCCCGCCTGCCGGCAACTTTGACTTTTATGTACCCCTGCTGACTCTTCCGAAGATATTCGGCACTAGTTTAGATACTATCCCTGCTGACGTTCCTTATATCCTCGCCGATGCATCGAAAGCGCACTGCTGGCGGAAAAAACCTGCAGATTCGTTTTTCAAGGTCGGGCTTGTCTGGGCTGCAACTACACGTACTCTCAGCGATTCGCTGATATTGCGTGAGCGTTCCTGTGACCTGCAGCATTTTGCGCCGTTGCTGGAAATCGCGGGCGTGAAGCTGTACAGCCTGCAGAAAGGCCCCCCTGCCGAGCAGGCAAGGAGTCTTTTGTCGGAATTCTGCATCGAAGACCTCGGGGCCGAATGCGAGGATTTTGCCGATACCGCTGCGGTGATTGAAAATCTGGACTTAGTCATCTCGGCTGATACAGCCACACTGCATCTGGCAGGCGCTATGGCGAAGCCGGTCTGGGGGCTTTTGCCGTTCACAGCCGACTGGCGATGGCTGATAAATCGCCCCGACAGCCCGTGGTATCCCACAATGACCCTGTTTCGACAAAGCAAACCAGGTCAGTGGAAGGACGTAATCGAGTCCGTCGCAAAGCAACTACACGCACGGGTACAAAAGCAGTAAAAGACCGCCGGCCGGCCCGAATAACTTTGCCTTAAAAACCTCTTATGTGGTCAGGTGTTTTTGTGCAAACTCCGCAGTTGCCTGCGCCAGTAATTGCCTGCTGTGGCTTACAGCATAATCGAGTGACATACCCTCTTTTTTCAGTGCTACGGCCTGGCTGATGCCCGCGCTTTTATACTCTTGTTCGCTCAAAGCCACAGTGCCTGCCAGCACGGCTACGGCGGTGTCGGTCTTTTTAGCCGCTGCCGCAACTCCCGATACAACTTTGCCATATAATGACTGCCTGTCAAAACATCCTTCGCCCGTAATGACCCACTGGGCGCCGGCAAGTTCCGCAGCCAGATTCGTTGCCTCGATTATTCTTTCGATGCCCGACACCAAGGCCGCATTCATAAAAGCCATTGCGCCGGCAGCCAGTCCCCCTGCTGCGCCTGCGCGCGGGATATTTATTTCTTTACCCAACTGCAGTTTCACCACTTCAGCAAGGTGTCTAAGCCCTTCATCAAGCTGCCTTACCATTTGCGGCGTGGCCCCTTTTTGCGGGCCGTAGATTTCAGCGGCCCCAGTACCGCCGTAAAGCACCGTCTCAACATCACACAAAACCTCTATTTGGGGCAGGTCGAGATTTGCCGGCGAAATTATTTTTTTTATGCGAGACAGTTGTCCCCCGCCAAGACCGACCGGCTTGTTCTTTTCGTCGAGGAACCGCCATCCCAAAGCCGTCGCAGCCCCTGTGCCTGCATCGACTGTAGCGCTGCCGCCGACGCCGAGCAGTAACCGCTTGGCGCCGTTTTCGATTGCGGCTTTTATAAGCTCGCCCGTGCCGTAGGTGGTTGTTTTCAGAGGATTTCGCTGATGCGGTTCAAGCAGCGGCAGTCCGCTTGCTGAGGCCATTTCTATGACCGCTGTCTTGTCGCAGTCAAACCAGCCCAATAGCGCGCGTACGTTCATCTCGGGCAGCGGCCCTGTTACCTGCCTTTCTAACCAGCAGCCGGTCCTGCCGGCCATCAGGGCCGCAACAGTACCCTCGCCGCCGTCGGCCATCGGCCTGATTACGGTTTGAACACCCGGCCCAACAGCGGCGATTGCGTCGGCTGTTATCCGGCAGGCCGTAACGGCGTCCATACAGCCCTTGAACGAATCCAGTGCTATGACAACCTTCATTGCCCTTTGTCCCTCAGGTCCCCATCTTACCCGCACTTTAACGTTGTTTCATCAACATTTTCCGATTGCTGTATTGATTTTGAATACCTGCCGGCGGCATAAATCGATACACTTGTCGCTTTGAAAACGGGGATGGCATCTGAAATTTTAGTTGACTTACGCACTAAGGCAGTTTATTTTATGGTGTAGAAAGGCAAGGGCGCAAATAATACGGTTACGGTGATTTTGTTCAGGGAGCACAAGAAATGCAGCTTTGTTCGCTAATATGTCGGACAATTAAAAGTCCTGGATAATCGAAAGTATTAAGCAATATTATTGCTATGATTGATATAGAAAAAATCAAACCAGAGATTGAGCGAATTTGCCGGAGTTTGCCGGTGAAACGATTAGGCCTGTTCGGTTCAGCTTTGAGCCAAAATTTTTCTCAAAGCAGCGACGTCGATGTTCTGGTCCTTTTCGATTCGGGCGAAGATATCGACCTTTTCGATAAGTATTTTGAATTGAAAGAGCAGCTGGAAGAAATACTCGAGCGAGAAGTCGACCTGGTTGTCGATAAAAAATTCAAAAACCCTGTGTTAAGAGAATCTATTGACAGGACAAGGGCGGTCATTTATGAACGACCAAGCAAGAAAAAACCTTATTGACATTTTTCAGGCAGCCCAAGAGATACAAAATTTTGTTTGCGGGATGGATTTCAAGGCATATCAAAACCACGCCGTGACGCAAAGAGCTGTCGAAAGGGATTTTGAAATCATCGGAGAAGCTCTTTACAGAATTAAAAATACAGACGACGAATTACTGGAAAAGATTTCCGAGCATCGCCGCATCATAGGGTTCAGAAATATCTTAATTCACGGTTATGATATTGTTGACGAGGCCATTGTATGGCAAGCCGTTACAAACCACCTGCCGATTTTAATCAGAGAAATAAAAGAAATACTGAGCACCTGACAAACATAAGATAAAAACTGCCATAGAACCCGGCTTAAAAACGGCACAATTTTCCTGAATTTTTGCCGGCCTGGAAAAACTTGAAGCACTTTTTGAGCAGTTGGCCGCATTTTCCGGTCGCTGCGTTCGTTTTGAATACTATTCAACGACGCATAAACAAGGATTCAGCGTGTTATTATTTATTCAGCTTTCAGGTTCCTGCTGTTGAGGAACGTCCGGAGAATCCAGGTCCTGCACTTGTGAAAAGACCATAGCCGCAGCGACAATTGCCACTACGCCTGCGCCTCCGGCCAGGGCAAAAGAAATACTTTTCAACAGAGTTGCTGCGCTGCCCTTTACTATCGCCGCGGCCAACCCTTTTACCGCCGAGCCTGCATACCCTTGCAATAACACCATTATCACTCCTTCCTACATTAAAACTGCTGTTCGAGCTTTTAGATTATTTCTTACCGCAGATGAATTGTCTGAGCTTAAAGCTTTACACTGTCCCGGACATTTCATGTCACTGTATGATTTTATCGAGGCGACACTGTTTGTAAAAAGCAGTATATGGCTAAATTGCGCAGCTTATTGCTGATAAAAATCCTGATTTGCTAAAGACTGTCGCTAATAAAAACCCGGCGGCGGGAAAATAAATCTGCGTTATCCTCGCCGCTTTAATGTTCCAGTGTAGTTAACCCCTCACGAATAGCGTACTTGACAAGGCCCGCGAAGCTGTCGATGTGCAACTTGCGCATAATTTCTCTGCGATACGCATCAACTGTCTTGACGCTCATTCGAATAATCAGAGCAATTTGCTTGGAGCTTTTGCCTTCGGCTAAAAGGCGCATTATATCTCGCTGTCTATTCGAAAGAACTGCCAACAAGGTGTTTGCCTCTGAACACGGGCGTTTAATGTAGCTATCCACGACAATACCGGTTATTTTGGAGCTCAGGTAGATTTGGCCTTTGAGCACGGTCTCGACAGCAGCAACAAGCTCGTTAAAACCGGACTGCTTTACCAGGTAGCCGGACACGCCAGCCTTTAATGCGTCTTCTACAAAGTGCATGTTGCTGTAAATCGACAGGACTATAAGCTTGACATTGGGCACTTTACCAATAATCTGGCGGGCTGCATCTATTCCGCTCCATCCGGGTATGTGCACGTCCATAATAACTACATCCGGCTGCAACTTTCCGGCAAGCAGCACAGCTGCTCGACCATCCGAAACCATGCCAACCACTTCTACACCCTCTTGCTTTTTGAACAAACAACAAAGACCGTCGAGGGTCATTTTATGGTCATCAGCCAGTAAAATCCTTGTACTCATATTGCTCTCCTGTCCTCGTTGACTACTATTGCCCTTCTGCGCTTTCAAAAAGCTGATTTCCATGGAACCTCCCCACAAGTGCTTACATAGAAAACTCACAAACGCCTTTGGGCAACTGTTTTTAGCCTATTGACAAAAAGACCCCGTCAACGGAGCGCCTTTGCCATTAACCCGGAAACCAAGTTCTGCGTTCTGCGCAAGGAAAAGTGCTTTTATGGCCGTAACGTTTGTAGCGATAAAAACAATCAGTTGAATCGAACTGCCTTTGATTGTCAAGGCGGGATTGGCCAGTATTCTGCCCGTTTAGGATAGTATATTGCTTTTCCGGGAGCGATAAAATCGCTCAGAATCGGGGTGACTGGATTCGAACCAGCGGCCTCCTGCACCCAAAGCAGGCGCTCTAAGCCAAACTGAGCTACACCCCGCAATACAGCATAAATCGCCGGTAAAAAGCAGTATTTTAGCCGACAAAGC
>DATKWV010000035.1:0-30268 GCA_035529405.1 Sedimentisphaerales bacterium
AAGGGCGCCGACGGGAGTGCCGCAGTGACGGCGGAATAGGTTGTAACTGTGTACCGGTCGGGCCAGTGCTATTTAATTGTTATCGGACAGGTTGCTAAAGAATCGAGACAAAATTACTATTTTGGCCAGATGGAACAGTAAGAATTAATGGAGCATGCTAAAACAATGAAAAAAAATATAGTTTGTTTTATTCTGTTTGTTTTCTGCTTGTGTGGAACGGTGGATTGGTTGGAGCGGAAATCACCATCGAGCAACTGGCCAATACCTGCCAGCGGATGGAATGCGCAATAAGTGATATCTCGATGGTATATGACACATATGGTGTACCAGCACAAACACCGGAAGAGTTTAGAGCCAGGTATGAAGAAGAAAAAGTGATGCTAATCCAGGACGGTCATATCAGCAGCAGACTATCAGCAGCGAATTTGTGCCCAAGAAATGAAGCCAACGAGCCTAATTCAGCACTGGTTCAGGGACGTTTTCTGCTGGAAGATACCATGGTAGTAATTACGCAAGACGGAAACAGTTGGGAAAATTCAAACATAGCTTGCTTTGACGGAATTATAACCAAGCGTTTGTATATAGGCGGATGGCCCCGGCAGGCAGTGAGTGCATACATTACGGAGGGCCAACAAATAGATGCGTGTTCCCTCATCCTCGGCCCGCTGGGTTTTTCAGTACTGCGCCCGGCACTGCCGGAGTTCGGAGACGGCGGGCCACTGTCGGGCCTGTTAAGATATAGCGGTTTCGTAAATCTCGACACAAACACGACAAGTGTAAATGAATTCAATGTAATCCGTGCAGATATACTAAACAGGGTCTCCAGGCGTGTTTTCATGCGTGTGTATTTTTCGGTGGACCATGGTTACACACCGGTCAGGTATGAATACCTGGGCGGCGGCGGGCCGGAATCCAGTCGTATGGTTGTTATTAGGGTTGACATCCATTCCTTACAGGAAGTTAGCGATGGTTTATGGTTTCCAAGCAGCGGTTCCGTAGAAGCACCAAGACAAGGGCCGCAAAGCCATGTTTTTCAGGCGGTTGGCCGAATAGTAGTCAATCAGGGGCTTGCCGCTAAGGATTTCGATATAGTTTTTCCGGCCGGCACGAAGGTGCATGACGAAATAAGAAACATAACATACACGATAAAACCCAGCGAGGAGCAGTTCGATTTTCCGCAATAGAACGTGAATAAAAGACCAGCAAAGACAGCGGTTAAGTTGGGGGTACTGATATTTACAGTCGTATCTGCCGCAACAGCGGCTGATTCGAACGACCCGTCAATAAGCCAGTGTGGTATAAACGCACTTTATTCGTGTATGCACTACCTGCAGGCAGGGGTACGACTTGACCAGTTATATGAAAATATACCCCGCACCAGTAACAACCAGGTAAACCTCGAGCAACTGGCCCGGTACGCCCGAACGTCCGGGCTGAATGTCAAAGCCGTAAAAAGGCCCGGCCCGGCTGACGTGAGGCAATACGTTACAAGCAGTTCGCCCGGCATTGTCCAATACAAATACCCTGACGGCAAAGGTCACATTGTAGCACTGCTAAGGCCTGAGGACAGGGATATATGGGTTTTTGACGTGCCGGCGAATAAATCCATTGTCTCGGACGAGAAGCTTTGCACCTTGCTTGAGGAAAGTGAAGGCCTGTTAATTGTTTCCCGAACGACATTCAAGCAACGCGTGTCCGGCGTATTAAATGCTTCGACAGGAACCTGGTTTGCCCTGAGCGCGTTTTCTCTGGGGCTTTTGGCCATCAGTATCATCTCCGTAAAACACGGCAGGGAAAAAACGACCACAGTCCGCTAAAACCGAAACACTATACAGTTTGAACTACCGGCGGTATAATTCCAAAAGAATGAGCAGGCAAAGGCTACAAAAGGTTCTGGCTGAGGCGGGAGTGGCATCCCGCAGGAAATGCGAGCAGCTGATACTCGACGGCCAGGTCAGAGTAAACAGGCAGGTGGTCGATAAGCTGCCGGTATTTGTCGATGCCGAGAAAGACAGTATAACAGTTGACGGCAGGAAGATTCGGCCCGCAAAGAAGGTATATTACCTTTTTAACAAACCCAAGGGGGTGGTTTGTACGAATTCGGACCCCGGAGGCAGGAAGAAGGCAATAGATATGATACCGTCGGGGGAGCGGATTTTCTGCGCCGGCAGGCTCGATATGGACAGCACAGGCTTGATAATCCTGACTAATGACAACGAATTGACCAATGTGCTGACCCATCCGCGATACGTTCTGAGCAAAAGCTATGTTGCAACAGTGGACGGGAAAATCGACAGCGGGCAAGTCGAGAGGCTCAAAAAAGGGGTATGGCTTGCAGAGGGTAAAACAGCAGGGTCGGCGGTGAAGATAGTCCACAACAGCTATAAACAGTCGGTTCTGGAGATAACAATCCGTCAGGGCCTTAACAGACAGGTCCGCAGGATGCTGGCGAAAGTCGGTTTGAAAGTAAGGTTGCTTAAGAGAACGCAAATCGGTAAACTTACTATCAGAGGTCTTGGCGAAGGCAAATACAGGCATCTTGCACAACCAGAGGTGGCGTACCTTAACGGAATAAAAAAACAGAAATGAGGGTTGCGGCAATGTCGGGAAATATAAATCGTCGCGGGTTTCTGCAAAAGTATGTCAGCGGCTCTTTGGCAGCAGGGCTGTGCCTGAGCATGGAGGAAAAGAACCTTTTGGCCGCGGAACGGACAAAATCACCAACTAAAAATACCTCAGGGACAATGCCAACCGGCAAAATCGGCAAGGTTAAAATCAGCAGACTGATTTGCGGCGGTAATTTGATAAACGGCTATGCGCACAGCAGAGATTTGATTTATGTCTCGTCGTTATTAAAGCATTATTTTACAGACGAGAAGGTTTTCGAGACACTGCACATAGCCGAAGAAAACGGCATAAATACACTCATATCAAACGTCAGCAGCATGGAGCATGGGCAGGAAAATACAATCCGGCTGCTGAACAAATACTGGAAAACGGGCGGAAAGATACAGTGGCTTGCACAGGCAGACTCGACCGTAGATAATCCGACCGGCCATGTAAAAAAGGCCATCGATAACGGTGCTGTGGGTGTGTTCATACAGGGCGCATGCGGCGATACGCTGGTAACAGGCGGGCGGCTCGATGTAATCGAAAAAGTCGTATCGCTGGTCAAGGACAAAGGCCTGATAGCGGGCGTGGGGGCACATCTGCTGGAAGTTCCGATTGCTGTAGAAACAGCGGGCATAGAAACAGATTTTCACTTCAAGACGTTGAACGATGCAAATTATATGTGTGCTGCACCGCAGCAGACCATAGAATTCATGCAAACGGTCACAAAACCATGGATTGGCTATAAGGTCTTAGGTGCCGGGGTAACGCATCCTGCAAAAGGGTTCAGGTATGCCTTTGAAAGCGGGGCGGATTTTATTGCGGCGGGTATGTTTGATTTTCAGGTAGGCGAAGATGCAGCAATAGCGCGAGATATATTATCCAAAAAAACAGGCAGAAAACGGCCTTGGAGGGCGTAAGGATAGATACAATTTATTCGCGGCGACCGACCTTGCATCCCACGTTTGGTATGGAAAAGGCGGTTTTTCAGGGAAAACGGCCATTTTTTGCGGGCGGGTGCTTGTTTTTTGGGGCGAATACACATTAAGCTTGCAATTTTGAGGGAAAATCCTATATTAGGCCATTTCAGGCGATTAGTAAAAAGCAAGCTATGTGAATGGAGAATTTTCGGGATGTCCAGAGAGTGTTATTTTACGGGTAAGCGGACGGCTTCGGGCAGAAGTATCTCGCGTCGCGGCAAGGCGAAATACCTCGGCGGAGTGGGTAAGAAAGTCACAGGCGTGAGCAAGCGAAAGTTCAAGCCGAATATCCAGAAAGTGCGGGCAGTTGTGGACGGCAGGGTCTGCAGGATAAAAGTTTCAGCCAAAGCCATACATATGGGTCTTGTTCAAAAGCCGCCTAAGCGAAAGTACCAAACGCAAAAAGCGGTTGGTTGAGAAAGACATTGCATTTTTGACAGGATGGTTTTTTAATTACAGCGAGGCGGATTTCGGCTTCGCTTTTTTTATTTGGCAGTAAGGCAAATGAAGAAACGAATTGAGGCAGCAGGGGTCGAGAAAGGGGTCAAATCAGCACCGGGTCCAAGACAATAAAAAAAATGATTTTTGGAGGCGATTGCGATGAGAACAGGTTATTTAGTGTTTTTAGCGGCGGTGGTTTTGCTTGCGGCACCGCGTGTATCGTCAAAAGAAGACGTTAGCGCCGATGGTGTCCAGATTCGGCTGCAGCAGCATAAGAAATTCGAAAAGGCGATAATCAAAACAATCAGATGTGAATACCTTATTTTTCTGCCGGAAGGTTACGGCAGGACAAGAAAAAGCTGGCCTGTCATATTGTTTCTGCACGGAGCTGGAGAACGGGGCAATGATATAGAAAAATTAAGACTGCATGGTTTGCCGAGAATCGTTGAGACGCGCAAGGACTTCGCCTTTATAGTTGTATCGCCGCAGTGTCCGATGACAAGCTGGTGGCCTCAGGAGCAGGAGCTTTTGATAAACCTGGTGCGCGAGGTTGTGAAGAAATACGAGGTTGATACTGAGAGGATCTATCTGACAGGATTGAGCATGGGCGGTTTCGGGACATGGTCTCTGGCATGCCGGTATCCGGACTATTTTGCGGCTATAGCGCCGATTTGCGGGGGATATGAGCCGTTTCTGGCAGGCAGTCTGAAAGATGTCCCGGTGTGGGCGTTTCACGGGGCCAAAGACGAGGTTGTGCCGGTATCGAGGTCTGAAGATATGGTCGAGGCCGTCAACGCCGCCGGCGGAGATGCGAAACTGACCGTTTATCCGGATGCCGGTCACGATGCGTGGACGGCCACCTACAATAACGACGAACTTTACAAATGGTTCCTCGAACACCGTAAAAAGAAAAAGGGCAATTGAACAGTGTAGAGTATAATGGAACATGTGGTGACAGCCGAGGTTGGCAGGAACAGTCAAAACAAAGCAAATCCGGCAACAGCGACGGAAAGCCATGAGAAAAAACAGTCAGTTTAATCGGCGTAATTTGCGAATTGTCACTAAAAAAAACTTCCGGTAAAAAGTGCGGCTGCATGCTGAATAAAAGCCCTGGCGGGGCAAAAAAGGGCATCTGTGGAACGGGCAGGGACGGTGCAAAAGGATGTTAAGAAGGTATATATAAGGCAGTTACAGCGTTTTTTTTGTGGACAAACGACATTAGCGAAAGTACAATATAGAGCGGCAAAAGCTTTAATGCCGGTACCAGCAGGTGCGGCAAAGCCAATCGCGAAGGGTATTTTGATAATCACGAAGTTGCGGCATTTTTCAGGGACGAAAGCAATAGTGGTGCGCTGCATTACTTTTAAGGCAGCGGCTCGGGCGCAATTATGAAGGAAGTTGTCGACGTCAATACGGGAGAGGTCAAACTCGGCACAGGTGAGGAAATACTAAGGTCGGTGGCGATAGGTTCGTGCATAGTTGTGGCGGCGTGCGATTTCAAGAAAAAGACGGGTGCTCTGGCCCATATAATGCTTCCGGGCAGGGCCGGCGCAAGAAGCCAGGAGAAGACAAAGTATGCCGCGGACGCGATAGAGGAAATGGTGAACAAAATGACAGACGCCGGCACCAGCAAAGACGACATCGAGGTGTGTCTTATAGGCGGTGCAAACATCCTGAAAAACGACGATGACACTATCTGCAGCGAAAATATCAGGTCCACCACGGAACTTCTGAAGGAAAGACAAATCCCCATAAAGGCAACGGTTCTGGGCGGTGAAAAGAGAAAGGGAGTGTGTCTGGATATAGAAAGCAGCACGGTTTTCTATACGGAAGGTGATGAAAAAGAGAAATTTTTATGGAAGGCGTGCGACAAGAGCGGACAGGCAGAAATACCGTAAGAGCAATTGGCAGGCGTGCAGATGAACGAAGGAATCGACAATTTTAAGGATGCCACGAACCATGAAAGGCAGCTGCGCGCAGCAAACGTGCAGCTGAACGCGGCCAACCAGCAGTTAAAGGCGACGATGCAGCAATTGGGGGCTGCGAACCAGCAGTTGAGGGCGACCGAAGACAAACTTCGTGAGAGCTTACAACGTGTCAAGACGCTTTTCGAAGGCTCGATAAACGCCATAGCGGTTTATAAGATAGCAGATAACGGAAACGATATGGTTGTCCGTGACTTAAACCCTTCGGCGGAACAACTGGAAAATGTAAAAAAGGAACATTGTGTCGGTAAAAGTGTTCTGCAATTATTTCCGGATATAAAGAAATTCGGTCTTTTCGACGTATTTTTGAGGGTGTGGAAAAGCGGGCAACCCGAGCTTTACCTTGAGACCCGGCACAAGGACGGGAAGGTTTTCGGCTGGCGGCGGAACTATGTATTCAGGCTGCCGGGTGATGAAGCAGCGGTAATATACGAGGATATTACCGAGCGTAAACGAGCCGAGGAAGCCCGGCAGGAAGAACACAACCTGCTGCTTACGTTGATAAACAGCCTGCCGGACCCGATATATGTCAAAGACGAAAAAAGCCGGTTTGTTATCTGTAACACCGCGGTCGGGCACATTATGGGAGTGGCAGCACCTGAAGAACTGTCAGGCAGGACAGACTTCGATTTTTACCCTGAGCAATTAGCACACAAATATTACACCGACGAACAAACGGTTATCAAATCAGGTCGAGCACTTATCGGCAGGCAAGAACCTGTCGAAAATCAGACCACAGGTGAAACAAGATTGAGCTTGACAACGAAAGTTCCGTGGCTGGACAGCCAGGGTACAATAGTGGGTATTATCGGGATAGGCCGGGACATTACGCAACTTAAGCAAATAGAAGAGCAGCTAAGAGCGGCCAATAAACAACTGGCGGCAGAGGAACAGCAACTAAAAGCAGCGAATCAGCAGTTAAAGGCAACCGAGCAACAGTTAAAGGCGGCCAACCAGCAATTAGCTGCCGAGCACCAGCAATTAACAGCAGCCAGTCAGCAGTTAAAGGCAACCGAACAACAGTTAAAGGCAGCCAATCAGCAGCTGACAGCGGAAGAACAACAGTTACGGGCGATTAATCAGCAACTTAAGGCAACCGAACGGGAGCTTCTGGTCAGCAGGCAGTTGTATCAGACGATTTTCGAGGGTTCAATCAGCGCGGTGGCGGTTTATAAAGCGGTCGATAACGGCAGGGACTTTATTCTTGATAATATCAATCCTTCAGGCCAGCGTCTGGAAAAAGTAAAAAAAGAAGATGCTGTCGGCAAAAGCCTTTCGGGTATATTTGCAAAGGCCAAAGAGACAGGTCTTCAGGACGTGTTTGAGCGTGTCTGGCGGACAGGCAAAGCCGAGCATTGTCCTGTTTCGGTTTACGAACAGGGACGAATTAGCAGTTGGAGACAAAATTACGTTTACAAGCTGCCTTCGGGCGAAATAGTACTTCTGTACCAAGATATCACCGAGCGTAAACAGGTTGAGCAAAAGCTTCTGGATTACCAGGCACAATTGAAGTCACTGGCGTCGCAGCTGTCGCTGGCCGAGGAAAGAGAAAGACGTCATATTGCAATCGAGCTTCACGACCGAATCAGCCAGTCTCTGGTGATTTCCAAAGTTAAATTAGATGCGTTATGCGAATCGGTTTTTTCCAGGGAAACAGCTGGTCACCTTAAGGAGATACGTAACCTGCTGGACCAGACGATTCAAAACACGCGGTCGTTGACATTTGATTTAAGCTCTCCAATACTTTATGAGCTTGGGTTTGAGGCTGCGGTTGCAGAGTGGCTTACCGAGCAGGTTCAGGAAAAACACGGCATAGCCGCGGAGTTTGAAGACGACGACCAGCCGAAGCCGATGGACGAGAGTGTCCGGATTCTTTTATTCCGTGATGTGCGTGAGTTGTTAATTAATGTTATCAAGCACGCTCATGCGCGTAAGGTGAAGGTTTCCGTGTGTAAGCAAGGGGAAAAGGTATGTGTAACCGTAGAAGATAACGGGGTGGGATTCGACCCGGGCAGGATTGCGACAATGCCGACAAAGACGGGCGGGTTCGGGCTGTTCAGTATTCGAGAACGTCTGGAGCAGGTGGGAGGCCAGCTGGTCGTAGAATCCAGGAGCGGAGGCGGCAGCAGGGTTACCATGACAGTTCCAATTAAACCGGAAAACAAAATAAGTGAGGCAAACCAGTGAGCATAAGAATTTTACTTGTTGACGACCATGGCGTCATACGTGAGGGGCTGCGCTCTTTACTCGAGAAACAGCCTGATATCGAAGTGGTCGGAGAGGCCGAAGACGGTAGAAAGGCGGTCGAATTAGTGCGTGAATTGCTGCCGGAGATTGTGATTATGGACATAACAATGCCCAACCTTAACGGGGTGGACGCGACCCGCCAAATCAAGGGCAGTTTTCCACAGGTAAGTATTATCGCACTGTCAATCCATGCCAACCGGCGGTTTGTGGCAAACATGCTCAAGGCAGGTGCGTCAGCATATATACTGAAGGAATGCCTGTTTGACGAACTGATACAATCAATACGGGATGTACAGGCGGGCAACGTATACCTGAGCCCTCGCATTACAGGCGTAGTGGTCGGCGACTATATAGAGCGACTGGCGACAATTATGGAACCGCAGTCAAGCGGTCTTACCGACCGGCAACGCCAGATTGTTCAGGCCCTGGCTGAAGGTAAGATGATGAAACAGATAGCATTAGAGTTTCACGTAAGCGTCAAAACCATCGAAGCGGACCGTCGTCAAATAATGGAAAAACTCAATATTAACAGTATCGCAGAGCTGACCAAGTATGCCGTGCGCGAAGGGCTGACGTCTCTGGAAGCGTAAGTGTCTGCGAGTCGGGGGGTTAGCAAAACAGCAGTAATTGAGGAGCTATCACAAGAGCAGGTTTTTTCAGGTTGTCAGGAAGCAGTATCGGCCAGGAAGACGGGGGTGAAGAAACCGCAAATACATGGTAAAAGCAGGGTCTGCAGGTGTGTTCAATAATCCAAGATAGGTTTTTCGAAGTATATATTTAGGAATATCCTACTTGTCTAATTCGCTTGGCTGGCAGATAAAACCATAATGAGTTAGTTGGTGGGCGACAAACTGTATATAGCAGGCTGTTGTTCGTTGAGTGGCAGTTGTCTCGTCGAGGATTACAAAACAGGGGCAAAAGGATTTGGGATGCCAATGCCAAGGAAGGCGTGTGGCGGTCTTTTTCTGGTGAGGTGGTTTTTTTGATGGGCTTATAGGCGTTTAGGTTTTTTGTTGCGGGCGAGTTTGCGGATTTTGGTTTCGGTTCCGGCCAAAATCCTTTTTATGTTCTGGCGGTGTCGGATAATGACTATAAGCGGTATCGCGGTTGCAGCGGTGAACAAAGGCCATAAAACAGCAAAATCCCAGTTTGGGTTCATTATTATGGCCAACAGCAGTGCGAGGGGAAAAGCCAGGGAAGCGACTATGGAAGCCAGCGAAATATACCCTGATGTCACTACGACCAGGGTCCAAACTACCCCGGCAACGAGGGCGCAGATTGTATAGTAAGGCCAAAGGCCCAGGGCCATGCCGAAAGTGGTAGCAACGCCTTTTCCACCCTTAAACTTCAGGTATATGGGGAAGATATGGCCTGATACTGCTGCCAAACCGACAGTCAGCACAAGCAGAAGGCAGGAGATGGTCAGGCAGGGGGCCGCGAGTTTTGTCGCCAGTAACATCGGCAGCAGGCCCTTAAGCATATCCAGGCAAAAGCAGAAATAAGCCCATTTTCTGCCAAGCGCGCGGGCGAGATTGGTTGCGCCTATATTTTTCGAGCCGATTGTGCGCAGGTCCTTGCCGTGTGCGAAGGCAATAATCAGGCCGAACGGCAAAGAGCCGAGCAAGTAAGCACAGAGAATTAAAATAATAAAATCAGTTAGCATTTGCGATTTTTCATTATTGATTCATAAAGCTGTTCGAATTGACGGGCTGAACGGCTGATAGAGACATTTTCCCTGAGATTGTCCCGTTCGATAGCGGTTGCGGCCTGCTGCACATGGCGGGGGTCAGTAAAGCGGGTGATAGCGTCGGCCAGTGCCCGGACGTTATTCGGACTATCAATAACCTCACCGTGGAGATGATTAACAAATGAATCGACGGCGCCGTTAAACCTTGTGGTTATGACCGGTTTTCCAGCGGCTATTGCTTCAAGGACAAACCTGCTGCAGGGGTCGTAAAAAGTAGGCAATACGGCGACATTGGCCATGGCAAGGACGTTGTGTATGTTTCGCAGTTTACCTAAAAAGACGAGCCGGTTATGGACATTAAGTTTTTTTGCCAGGCGTCTGTACTTTCCCGACCGGCCTCGGCCGGCAATTATCAAACATGGTTGAGGTTGGCCGGGGACCGGTGCGGCCAAACTCATTGCTTTCAGCAGGACAGCGAGCCCCTTTAGCCTGAAGTTGTTCGCGGCAAATAAGAAAAAGGTCGGTTCATTGCGCCGGCAGCTTTGCGGCAATTGAGCGAGAATCTGGCGGCGCAGGACGTCAGCTTTTGCTTTATCAATTTCTGTTCCTGTTTTGATGCCGTTTGGAATAATTTTTATGCGGCGCTTGTCAAGGCCGTAATGGCGCTCGAACTGGTCGGCGACATACTGCGAAAGGGCGGCGATGACGGGGCCGTCGGGTTTTTTACATAATTTTCTTTCGCCGAGCAAGAACCAGGTGCGGCGAAAGTTGGCAAAAGCGGTCAAAAGCTTATAAGACCGTATGAATTTGCCGGGGTAGCTGGCGGCGTTTCGCAGGATTGCTTCGACAAAGCAGCCGCCCCGCGGCTGATATATATCGACAAAGTCGAAAGGCAGGACACTGTGGACAATGTCATAATAATTGCGGGCAAGGTATGCCTTCAATTTTTTTGCGAAGAGGCGGTAACTTGTGCGTTTTCCCGGCAGGTCCTGACAGAGAAAACGTATGCTGGGGGCGTTTGTGTGGCCCTTTGCGGCAAGGACATCGACCTCAAAATCAAGCTGGCGCAGCGCAGAGGCCAGCTCGAACACGGAGCGCTCGGCTCCGCCAAGCGTAATATCGGCCCGTTCAATGATGATTGCCACCTTAGGCATGGGCGAATTATACCTGAATTGTATTAAAATTCAAATGGTGCGGCCCTGCCGTGTTTTCTGTCGTGTTTTGCCATACGTTTGGCCTTGTTTTTGACCAGTCGTATAACAATCCTGTCTATGGCGGTCAATTTTCTTCGGCAGGCAAGGGCCAAATAAAATCGCAGGCGGTCGGTTTTTGAAAAATACCGCGCAGGGGCGGAATAGTACAGTTGAGCAAGGTCTTTTATTCTGTATCTGTGCTTGAAGAAGGTTGGCTTAAAAACTCTTGCCAGGTCAATGAGGCAGAATTGGCCGGTTTGGCTGTAAAAAATGTGTGCGAAGTACAGGTCCCGATGACAGAAGCCGGCCTGATGAAAGCGTTTTATAAAGCCGGCCAGCCGGTCGATAAATGCCCGTTTGAGCCTGAGATTTTCGCCGACAGGTTCGGCAGTGCAATAAGGGGGCAGTTTTTTTTCGAGCGATTGGGCGTTCGGGATTTTTTCGGTGGCTATGAAACTTCTTTTCTCGAAGAACCGTCCCCACTGTTCGCCCAACAAGATGGTCTTAGGGGTATTTATGCCGAGAGCGGAAAGCCGGGATACGGCATCGTGGTCAAGAAAGCTGCAGCTTTTGCGGGCGCGTGCACACAGCCAGTTTTTCAGCTGAACACGAATGGGGGGATTATCATAGCGTTTCAGGAACACCGTTACAGGTACCCAAGGCAGTTCGAATTTCAGCCTGGTTCTGTAGCAGGGCAGGTGCGTCTTTGTCAGATTTTCACCGGCGGTAAAAGAAAAAACAGCATCAACAGAGGTCAGACCTGATTGCTCGAAAGCCGTTTTGTAATTCGGGTCCACAAAAAGGGATTTCGATATTTTTGTAAGATTATGTTCACGCATAGAAACAAGCGATTTGTCTATAAAAATTTTTTTACCGCGTCACAGACCATTTCAACGGTAATGGACAGCATACACAAATTTGTTTCTTTGCTGCAAACGCCTTTTGCACAGGGCGCACAGTCGGCACTGCCGATTATTTTTATTTCGTTTTCGCAGCCGGTTTCGGTCCAGGCGTGGTCGTTCGGGCCGAAAAGAGTTATAACCTTGCGTCGCAGGGCTATGGCAATATGGCGGGGGCCGGTGTCATTGGATATGACCAAATCGGCAAGTGAAAAAAGGGCTTTAAGTTCGGCTATGGACAAGTTCCTTGCGGCGGCATTTATAACGGTGCGGCGGGCAGTGCTGCAGATAGTGTCGGCGATTTGCTGTTCACGGCTGTGGGGCGATACTGAGACAATCACGGTCGCATTGTAATTTTCAGTCAGCCAGTCGGCTGTTTTGGCAAACCTTTGGCTGGGCCAGCACTTGCTGGGTCCGAATGCGCCGCCGGGTACAATCACGACAACGGGGCTTTGCGGGCGACAGGTCTCGGGAATTTTGGCGGTGAGTGTGTCAGCGGCGTCAGGGTCCACAGACAGCTCCAAATCTCTGCCTGAGCAGTCGGCGCCGAGGGTGCGTGCTACAGCAAGGTAGTAGTCAATCATAGAGAGGGGCTTGAACCGGCCATCAGCAAGTTTTTCGGGATAGAGTTTGTGGGTAAGCAGGCCGGCCCTGCCCTGGCGTACATAGCCCACACGGACGGGTATCCGGGCTAAAAACGCCGCCAGGGCACTGCTGAAAGAATTCTTGAAAAGCAAGGCGTGGGTGAATTTGCAGGGGTAGAGTTTTTTTACGGCGGCGATTAGGCTTTTGTTTTCGCGCAGCAGCCATTGGTCGTTAAATGTCGTGGGCGAGAGAACGTCACGAACGACCGGCTCGGCAAAGAATGAAATGCGGGAGCAGTTAAAATGGTCGCGTACGGCCTTTATCGCCGGTGTACACAGGATAGCATCCCCCATCGGAGAAGGAAGCCAGATTAAGATATTGGCATCGGGCATTTGTCGCAAGCAGAAGGTAAAAACGTCTATCGTCTGTCCATTATGTAACAGGTCAGGGCTATCAACTGCAAGACTACAGCAAATCCAAGGCAAATCAAAACACGGTTTCCGCCGCCGGGGGAGTTAATCAGGAACCAGACAGCTATCAGCAAAGGTGCAAATACAATAACCTGGACAACGCCGGCGAGCATTTTTGTGGTGGAGAATTCAGAGAACATATCCTGTCTCTGATTTTTTCTGAGCTGTTCGAGTATTTCGGCCAGCAACCGGCTGTTGGTGTCAGCGGCAGCGTAGTCGGTGTCGCAAGAGGCGGTTTGTCCGATGTCGGAAGAAGGGTCCTGTTCATTTTGCGGCGGCGGGTCCGCACATTGCGGGACCTGGTCAGGCTGCGGCGGGGGCTGGGATTCAGAGACGGGCACAGCAGCAGGGGGGGGCGGAGGCTCAGGCCGGCAGCGGTGATGTTTTGTTATTATATTTACGGCTTCCTTGATGTTTACACTCTTGTAGTCGGGCTTTGGTGTACCGGCGTCAAATCGGTTATGGTCGAAAGACCGCTCAATAAGAATGGTTCTGCAGCCGGCCCTTAAGCCCGCCTCAACATCGGCAGGGCTGTTGCCGACCATCCAGGAACGTTCAAGGTCAATATCCATGTCGGCGGCGGCGGCGTGCAGCATCCCTGGATTTGGTTTCCTCAGCTCACTTTCTTTTCGATACTTCGGAACCACACCGTCAGGGTGATAAGGGCAATAGTAGATTGCATCGAGGCAAGCGTTTTCCCTGACCAGCAGCTGCTTTAGACGATTATGAATATCGTCAAGGACCTTTTCGGTAAGAATTCCGCGGGCGATACCGGATTGATTGGAGACGACAACAAGCTTGTATCCCAATGCCTTCAGCTGCACAAGGGCCTGCGGAACGCCTTCGAGGATTTTTACCTGGTCCGGGTCGTTGAGATAACCGGGGTCCTCAATGAGGGTGCCGTCACGGTCGAAGAATATCGCTTTTTCAGTCATAAATACAAGTGCCTGTAGTTTTAGAGGTCGGCAAAATTCTGCTCGACAAGGTCACAGATAATATGATACGCAAGCTGGTGGATTTCCTGGCTGCGTGCGGCTGAGTTTTCGCCGGCGCAAAGACAGATATCGGCGATTTGTTCGAGTTTGGAGTTTTTTCGGCCGGTAAAAGCCAGGACGCGGGCGCCTTTTTTCTTTGCCAGTTCGGCGGCATTAACCACGTTCGGGCTGGTGCCGCTTGTAGAGATGGCCCACAAGAGGTCTTTGGCGTCAACGAGGGCTTGTACCTGCCTTGCGAAAACGGTGTGGTAGCCGTAGTCGTTTGCGATGGAGGTAATTGTGGAAGTATCCGTGGTCAGGGCAACGGCAGGCAGTGCAGGACGTTCGCGTTCGAAGCGGCCGAGCAGCTCAGCGGCGATATGCTGAGCATCGGCGGCAGAGCCGCCGTTTCCGCATATAAAAACGCGGTTTTTCTGCTTTATGGTGGTTGTTATCAATTCAGCGGCGGCAGCGATTGTCTCGAGGGCGTCAGACTCAAATCGGCTAAGCATTTGTTTATGCGTTCGCAATGCGGCTTCTACGGTTTTTTTTACTTTTTCATCCATTATTGTCGTTTCCGAGCAACCGGGTTTTTTCTATGATTTTGGAGGAGCTTTTTCCCTCGACAAGCGGCGCCAGGACAACTTTTCCGCCGTAAGATTCGACAAAATCAGCACCGACAACGCCTTTTTGGGCCCAATCACGGCCCTTTACGAGTATATCAGGCTTTATTTTTTTTATCACTTC
This sequence comes from Sedimentisphaerales bacterium, assembly GCA_035529405.1. Taxonomy (GTDB): domain Bacteria; phylum Planctomycetota; class Phycisphaerae; order Sedimentisphaerales; family Anaerobacaceae; genus DATKWV01. The sequence goes on from DATKWV010000035.1 coordinate 14,819, forward strand.
CAGCGGAGTGGGCTGGTCAAAGACAGTAATATAATCAACGGTTTCCAGCCCAGCAAGGACGGCCACCCTGTCGGATTCTTCGTTAACGGGCCTTTCGGGGCCCTTGATGGTTTTTACGGAGCTGTCGCTGTTTACGGCAACAATCGTCACGGCGCCCTGTGCTTTACAGAACTTCAGAAACTCAACATGGCCTCTGTGCAGTATGTCAAAACAGCCGTTGGTGAACACTATGGTCTGATTTTTTCTGCGATGCCATGCCAGTTCGTCAACAAGAGCGTCGAGCGGATAAACCTTGCTGTCCTTGACGCGATTGTGGCTGAGTATTTCATCTATTATTTCGTCGATGGATACCGTAGCGGTGCCGAATTTCTCGACTTCGATACCGCCGGTTATATTGGCAAGCTGGACGGCGGTTTTGTAATCACAGCCGGCGGCCAAAGTCACCGCAAGAGTGGCCAGTACCATGTCACCGGCGCCGGTGACATCGTAAACGCTGCGCGGGCGGGTGGGGACCATTTCGCTGATTGAGCCGGCTTTGAGAAAAGCGCCCTCTTTGTCGAGAGTAATTACAACGGCTTTTAACCGCAGTTTTTCGGCCAGCCGCTCTGCTGCGATACGCGCATCATCAGGGCTTTTTATGTCAATGCCGACAGCGGCTGAAGCCTCTTTTCGGTTGGGGGTAATAACGGCAGCGCCGCGATATTTTGAATAGTCGCTTTTGAGACAGGGGTCAACGACGACCTTTTTGCCAGCATCGGCGGCCAGTTTTATCATTTGTTCGCACAGTGACGGCGGCAGCATGTATTTATCATAATCCTGCAGGCAAACGATATCGACCAGAGGCAGTTTTTCGGTGTATGCCTGTAAAATCATCTCATATTCCTGCCGGGTTAGCGGCTCTGTGGACTCCTGGTCCATTCTCATAAGCTGCTGGCGATGGCGGTGCTGGGCAAGGCCGATAAGTCTTTGTTTTGAGGTGGTCGGCCTGTTATCGACAGTGAACAAGGTGCTGATATCAGCGTGGGTGTCGGCGAGCATTTTGGTGAGGATTTGGCCGTTAGGGTCCCTGCCTACGAGACCGAGGCAATAAGGCACAGCACCCAAAGCAGCAAGGTCCGCAGCTACGGAACCTGCCCCGCCGCAGCTATACCGGGTGTCGGTAACTTTCAATACCGGCACCGGCGCTTCGGGGCTTATCCTCAAGGCATCACCATAGATGTACACATCGAGCATAAAATCGCCGGCGACCAGGACTTTTGGTGCGCCCAGATTAGTTACAATTTTCAGCAGCTTTTCGTACATGGCCTGCAACCTGCGGTCTAAAAAGTAATCACAGCACGGAACTTGCCGGGATTTTACCCTCTATGGTTCGGTCAATCAACAGTTTTAATTGCTCCAGACCTGTGAGGAATTTCAGCTCGACTGCCAGATAAGCCAAAGGTAAAGGCGGTTCTGAGGTTTGTTTGTCCAACAAGCCGGCAAGCTTAGTGAAGTCTTTTTCGGTGGTAAGCAGTAAATTGGCACCGCAGTTTTCGGCCTTTCGGTAAATATTGTTCAGACATTGCCGGGTATAGCGGTGATGGTCGTTGAAAGTCATATAGTCAGGACAATCGAGGCCGAGCTTTTTAACAGTGGCCAGAAAAGCATCGGGATTGCCAATTCCGCAAAATGCAAAGACCCTTTTCCGGGTTAATTGCGGTATTTCGATTTTACAGTTATCGGTAGATTCGGCATGGACGGGAGAATGTACGGAGGTTGCTATAGTCAGGTTGGGGTTAACGGCCTTGAGTTTCTGTACGAGTTTGGACACTACCGGGTGTTCGACCTGGTCGCACCTGGTAATAACGACGGCATGTGCCCTGGCAAGTGCGGCCAGCGGTTCTCGCAAGAGGCCGGCCGGCAGCATTTTATCGTAACCGAAAGGGCAGGTTGCGTCAATTGTGAGAATGTCAAGGTCGCGGGCCAATCGCCGGTGCTGAAAAGCATCGTCCGCGACAAGGACTTTAGCAGCGAATCCGGTTACAGCTTCGGCGGCGGCGGCGACGCGGTCGGGATTTACAACTACTTTGGCATGGGGACAGGCTTTGGCGAGGATTGCGGGTTCGTCAGTATAGTTTTGAGTTGCCCTGTAGCCGCGGGTGAGTATGGCGCATCCGCAGTTTTTAGTTTTGAATTTTTGCCATAATCCACAGGACGCCTTACGGCGGGCATCCTGTGGAGAGTTTTGAGTTATTTGATTGCACAGCCAGATTACCAGCGGTGTTTTGCCGGTGCCCCCGACTGTCAGGTTGCCGACACTTATGACAGGCACGGTTCGGCTGGCGGGTCCAGAAACCGGCCTGCCTGATGGGTCAATTCGATATGCCTTCAGCCATTGTTTGTCATAGAGAAAGTTTCGCAGGCAAACGATAAACCCGTAAAACCAGCTCACCGGCAGCAACAGCAGGCGCAGTACAAGTGCAAGCCAGTTTTTTTGCTGGCCAGAAATAAGCCGGCGATAGCTTTGCTGGTCCAAGCTTGTGCCCCGTGTTCGGTACTTGGCCGCCTTAAATTTCATTCCGGTCGGTACGGCGACGGCCAATCGCAGTGTGTAGAAAACTACGGATTTTTTATTTTCGCTATTATGGCATCGGCCATTTGGCTTGTTCCCACGGCGGTTGGGTCGCCGGGCTCGGGTTTGAGGTCGTAGGTTACGCTTTTGCCCTCTGCAATGACAGCAGCAACGGCATTTTCGAGTTTATCGGCTGCAGCACCATTGCCGATGTGGCGAAGCATCATTACCCCGCTAAGTATAAGAGCAGTGGGATTAACCTTGTTAAGGCCCTTATACCTTGGGGCACTTCCGTGGGTGGCCTCAAATACAGCTATATTGTCGCCGATATTGGCACCGGGCGCCACGCCCAAACCGCCTGCCAGACCGGCACATAAGTCACTGATTATATCTCCGTAAAGGTTGGGCAAGACAAGCACATCGTAAAGGTGGGGCTTTTGTACAAGCTGCATACACATATTATCAACGATGCGGTCCTCGAATTCGATATCGGGGTATTGCTTTGCCACCTCGCGGCTGACCTGGAGCCACAGGCCGTCCGAGAATTTCATAATGTTGGCTTTGTGGATGGAGGTGACCTTTTTTCGTTTCATTTTTCGTGCGTAATCGAAGGCAAAATGCACAATCCGCCCGGTGGCCTTTACGGATATCGGCTTTATGCTGATGCCGGAATCAGGAGTAATTTTTCGGCTGGCATGTTTGTTTATCCAGCGGATTAATTCAGCGGTATCGTCTTTGCCTTTTTCAAATTCGATGCCGGCGTACAGGTCTTCGGTGTTTTCCCTGACCACTACCAGGTCGATGCTGTCGTACCTGCTTCGAACGCCTTTATAGCTTTTGCAGGGCCTCAGGCAGGCGTATAAGTCAAGACTTTGGCGCAGGTGGACATTTATACTTCGGAAACCGGTTCCGACGGGGGTGGTTATGGGGGCCTTGAGGGCCAGGCGTGTTTTTTTTATGGATTCAAGGGTTGATTCCGGCAGCGGAGTACCGAACTTCTCGACCATCTCGGAGCCAGCCTGAACGATTTGCCAGTTTATTCCGGCACCGACAGCATCGATACATCTTCGCGCGGCATCGGCAATTTCCGGCCCAACGCCGTCGCCGGTAATCAAGGTTACATCTGTCATTTGCGTACGCTCCCAGGTACTTGAAAAAGGCATTTTAGTCTCTGACATGGCAGATGTCAAGGCTGACCTTGAGCCTTTGAAAGGCACAGACATGTCCCGGTGCCCGTGAGGTAAAACCAGCCATCCCAAAAGGGAGTTTTTAATCATTGACATTACCGGGGGGCGCGATTATATTGATTTCTTTTATTGTGTCCGCGGAAGCGGCTGTATAAAGGCAGAATGAGTGTAACTGCGGTCAATGACTAAGATTGTAGAAATGAAAGGTTAAAGGAGGTCGTTGGTATGGTTGGGAAATGGGTTTACTTCTTCGGTGACGGCAAGGGGGAAGGCAATGCAAGAATGAAGGAAATTCTCGGCGGCAAAGGCGCCAACCTGGCTGAAATGGCCAAGCTCGGTGTGCCGGTACCGCCCGGTTTTACGATTACAACAGAGGTGTGTATACATTATTATCGCAGGAAAAGTTATCCGGAGGGATTAAAACAAAAGGTCCACGGTGCGCTGGCCCGTGTTGAAAAGATAATGGGCAAGAAACTTGGCGACCCTGCCAACCCGCTTCTGGTTTCGGTGCGCTCCGGAGCCCGCCGTTCGATGCCCGGAATGATGGAGACGGTGTTGAATATTGGTCTGACGGAAAAAACCATACCCGGGCTGATAAAACAAAGCGGCGGCAATGCGCGGTTCGCATACGATGCGTACCGCCGGCTGATTATGATGTATTCGGATGTGGTCATGGAAAAAGCCGCGGGCATAGAACCAAAAGACGAGGAAGGTATCCGCAAGCAGCTGGAAAAAATAATGGTTCAAATGAAAGCAGAGAAAGGTTGTAAAAGCGATACGGATTTGACGGCTGACGACCTTAAAGTCATCTGCTCTTTGTTCAAGGCGAAGGTCAAAGAGGTGCTTAAAAAGGATTTTCCGGACGACTGTAATCAACAGTTATGGGGCGGTATTCGCGCAGTATTCGCATCATGGAACGGCAAGCGCGCGGTAAGCTACCGCAGAATTGAGGGCATACCCGATGAGTGGGGCACGGCGGTGAATGTTCAGGCAATGGTATTCGGCAATATGGGGGCTGATTCGGCGACAGGTGTGGGTTTTACACGCAATCCCGGAAACGGCGAAAACAAATTCTACGGGGAATACCTGAACAACGCCCAGGGCGAAGATGTCGTTGCAGGTATCCGTACGCCGGCCCCGATAAACAAATACTCGAAATCCGAACATAATAAAGAACTCGCAACGCTCGAAGAAACAATGCCGAAGATTTATAAACAGCTATTTGCCATTCAAAAGCGGCTGGAGAAACATTACAAGGATATGCAGGACATAGAATTTACCGTAGAAAACGGGTGTTTGTTTATGCTGCAATGCCGGGTGGGCAAACGTAACGGCCCGGCAGCAATTCGAATGGCTATGGATATGCTCAAAGAAAAACTAATCAAGAAGGAAGATGCCGTGGGACGGGTGACACCTTCTCAGCTTGATGAATTACTTCACCCGATAATCGACCCCAAGGCGGAACTTGAACATAAGCCCATCGCCAAAGGTCTGCCGGCAGGGCCGGGCGCGGCCTGCGGGCAAATCGTTTTCAGCGCATCGGAGGCGGTAAACTGGAGCAAACAAGGCAAACAAGTAATCCTCGTGCGCGAAGAAACGAATCCGGAAGATGTCGAGGGTATGCGGGCGGCACAGGGGGTTTTGACCGCTCGCGGTGGTATGACCTCGCATGCAGCGCTGGTAGCGCGCGGGTGGGGCAAATGCTGCATCGTCGGGTGTGCAGCTTTACAGGTTAATTACGCCCAGAAGGAAATTACCGTTGACAGTACCGTATTAAAGGAAGGCGGCTGGATTACACTCAACGGCACCAAGGGCAATGTTTACCAGGGACAACTGCCGATGATGGATGCGGCTGAAGAAAACAAGATGCTGAATGCGTTTTTGAAGGTCTGTGACGCGGTAAGGAAGCTGGGAGTTCGCACGAACGCCGATACGCCGGAGGACGCGCGAAAGGCGCGGCAATTCGGAGCAGAGGGAATCGGACTTTTCAGGACCGAGCACATGTTTTACGGCAAAGGTTCGGATGAGGCGCTGTTTATCCTGCGCAAGATGATTGTTTCCAAAAGCAGGGAAGAGAGAATAAAAGCGCTGGATGAATTATTCCCGTTTGTTAAAAACGACCTCAAGGGGACACTGGAGGCGATGGACGGTTTTCCGGTGGTGATACGTCTGCTGGACCCGCCGTTGCACGAGTTTGTGCCCCGCGACAGCGCCAAGCTGGAGCAACTGGCAAATGATTTGGGTATAAGTGCCGAGGAGCTGGCCAGGCGTGCAGAGAATCTGCATGAGTCGAACCCGATGATGGGGCATCGGGGCGTCCGTTTGGGAGTAACCTATCCGGAGGTCAGCAGGATGCAGATACGTGCCACATTCGAGGCGGCAGCGGAACTTATTAAGGCGGGTAAAAGGCCGTATCCGGAGATAATGGTTCCGGTGGTCTGCGATGTCAAAGAACTGCGTATGCAGCGGGACATAGTGCAAGAGGTTTATAAGGAAGTGCTGAAGAAATACAAGATTAAGAAGATTAAATATATGTTCGGTACGATGATAGAGATTCCGCGGGCGTGTATAGTGGCGGACAAGATAGCAGAGGTTGCCGATTTCTTCTCGTTCGGGACCAATGACCTGACACAAATGGGGTTCGGCTTTTCGCGGGACGATATAGGCGGTTTCCTGCCGGACTATCTTGAAAAAGGTATTCTGCCGGGAGACCCGTTCCAGTCGCTCGACCAGGAAGGTATCGGTTGGCTGGTAAGAACAGGGATACAGCAGGGCAGAAAGACAAGCAAGAACCTCGAAGTGGGTATCTGCGGTGAGCATGGGGGTGAGCCGGCCAGTATCGACTTCTGCCATCGGGTGGGGATGAACTACGTATCCTGCTCGCCGTTCAGGGTACCGATTGCCCGGCTGGCGGCAGCCCAGGCGGCGGTCAGGTAACAAAAGTCGCAGGCGGCCGCAGAGCGGCTAATTCCAGTCGCGGATGGACTGCAGGTTTTCAGCAGTGGGGGAAATAATCTGGTCCTGCTTTAGCATGTAAACGCCGGCAGGATAAGAGTTGGTTTCCGGGGGAAGGGTATTGTTATTGCAAACGGCTATAAGCTTGGCGGGAAAATCGGCGCCGCAAAGATGGGCGCAGGGATAGCCTCCTCCGAAACGCGGATTTATTTCCAGCAGTTTCGGCCCGTCGCTGTCACATATAACATCCACATCAGCGGGGCCGAATATTTTCATACATTGGGCCAGTTTCAACCCAAATTGGGTAAGCTGCGCATCATTTACACTTACGGCCTTGTCGGTTTCCCCTGCCCGCATCAACAGTTTGCGCTTGCAAAAAACCGTAATCGGCTGATAAGACCTGTCACAAAAGATGTCGTAACCGTACTCGGTTCCCTGAACATATTGCTGTATCATCGGATTGGGGGTATTCTCAAACGCAAAGCTTAGCTGTGCTTGGTTTTTGCAATATGTTATATTTGCGGATGCACTGCCCTTGCGAGGTTTAACCACGACCGGCCATTTCAACATGCCCTCGGCAAAAAGTCTTTGCGCATCATCGATTGTCACTGTGGTCTCAGGAACAGCAATGCCGTTATCCTTTCCGAAGCGGTATGTAAGATATTTATCAAACGCTGTTTGGATGGTTTCGGGCGGTGAAACAACCACCATTATACCCATATCGTAGAATTCCTGTCTTCGCTGGGCCAGCACTTCCAGCTCAGGGTCAATAAGCGGCACCACCATATCTATCTGGTTTTTTCTGCATAATGCCATTAACCGGTCAATGTAGGCGGTTCCGGTGACCTCGGGCAGGAGCATAGACTCATCGCAGAAATGCAGGGCGGGTGCGTACTTGTCGTTATCGCCTCCCCAGACCTGGCCGTCGGCGCCGACTGCCTGCCTGAAGTATTCAACCAGATACCCCCGCCGGCCTATGCTTGTTAACAGAATCCGCATAAAAACTTCAGCTTTCTTAAGTCATAGTCAAAAACGCAGGTCAGTAAAACCTTTATTTTAAGCGGGAAAACGCTGAGTGTCCAAATCTTTTATATATACAATTTTACAAAACATCTTACAAAGGTCTCAAGGCTGGACAAGAATCAAAGAAAAAGCTAAACTATTCTGTTTGCGAGTGTGCGACAGGAAACATATATGTTTGCAGATTTCATAGGGCCCAAAAGACCGTTAAGCTGGACATTTCAATTCTGGCCGGTATTAGTTACATCGTTTATATGTGCACTGGCTGCAACATGGCTGTGTAAAAAAATCGCGTTAAAATTCGGCATCGTCGATAAGCCCGACAATATCGTAAAAACACATAAGGAGCCTGTGGCATATCTGGGTGGCATCGGCATACTTTTAGGATTGACGGTCGGCATACTGACGGGTCTGTATTGTATCCACAGCCAGGAATACCTCGGTACGGCAATGCGATGGCTGTTGGGCATACTGGCGGGGGCAGCGATAGCGTGCTTTATCGGTGTTTTAGACGACATTTTCGATATCAGTCCCGGCAAAAAGTTTTTGGGCCAGGTTATTGCCGCGTGTGCTTTGATTTTGGCCGGCATACGGCCGGCACTGCACTATTTTACCGACCCGTTCGGCTGGCAAATGCCGCAGCAACTGGAATTGTATCTCGGTGTCCCTGTTATTATCTTTTTTGTTCTTGGCGCAACAAACAGCCTGAATCTGCTTGATGGTCTGGACGGTCTTTGCGCGGGAGTGACAGCTATTATTACCACGGCACTGCTGCTGTTGGCTGTTCATCGTTCGACGTGGGGCTCCAGCGAAGTCGGTGACCCTGTAAGAATGATAATATGCCTTGGGCTTGTGGGCGGGGTGTGCGGGTTTTTGCCTTTTAATCGACATCCTGCCAAGATATTTATGGGCGATGCGGGGTCTATGGTGTTGGGATTTACGGTTGCGGCGATTATGATTCTGTTCGCAGAACAGGTGCCAAGATGGTGGATGGCGTCGATAGTTGTTTTCGGGCTTCCCATACTCGATACGGCCACGGCGCTGGTAAGAAGGATATTAAATAAAAGACCTTTGTTTGTTTCCGACCGCGGCCATATATACGACCAGTTAATCGACAGGGGTATTCCTCTGAAGAAAACCGTCACTATATGCTATCTTCTGGCAGGTCTTTACGCCGTCACAGGCGTTTCAATAAGCCAGATAAGGACGTGGTATGCGGTTTTTGTTTATCTTGGGGTCTGTATAATCTCAGCTTTGGTGGTCTGGAAAAAGGGCTTTTTCAAGATGGAAGGTCTTCGTGGAGCGCGCCTTGAAAATCAGCAAGGCTTATGAGAACAACCCGTTCGACCCACATAAACGTTACTTTTGATACCGTGGTTGTTTATCTGCGCGGCTAATTCAAAGCCGCATCTCAGATACAATTTGTTTGCCGGTTTGCTGCCAGCGTCGACAAGCACCTTGACTTTGTCTATGCGTCTTGCGTCGCAGCCGGCAAGACCTGTTTTTACCAACGCTGCAGCTACACCTTTACGGCGTTGTTCTGCAGCAACCGCTACCGAAAGCAGTTCGGAGCCGGGGAGGTTCAATCGACTTGTTCTGGCAGGGTAAAACAATGTCTCAAGTATCTGCTTGAGGTTTCGGAAAGAAAACACCCTGCCTGCCAACAGACAAACGAACGTAAGACCCTTTTTCCACAGCACTGATTTATAAAGGGCATTTATGTTTGTGGCAAAGGCTACAAAGCCAATAAGTGTTTGGCTGCGCACAGCAACAAAGCCGAAACCGGATTTACTTTTTGCGACAGCCTCGTATAAAGCAGTAATAAAGTCTAAACCCAACGAGCTTATGAATCCGGTCTTTATCACCTCTAAATGCAAACGAGCAACCTCGGGTGCATGCCCAGGTAACATTTCAACGATTTGAAAGTCGTTTTGCATTTTGAGCCCATATTAAAAACAATCACAATCCACAGCCACAACATCTCACGCTCGTACAATAAAACATACGTTTGTTGTGGCGGTGCCGCCGATATTCAACGCGGCAACGGCCTTCGCACCATCCACCTGGTAATTGCCGGCAGCAGCGGTAAGCTGTTTGTAAGCGTCAAGTAACTGCCGGGATCCGGTAGCTCCCACAGGGTGCCCACAACCGATAAGTCCACCTGAGGGATTGACAGGCAGTTTACCGCCCATTTCGATTACACCGTCTTCTATCGCCTTCCAACATTGACCCGGTTTTGTCAGACCAAAATGGTCAATGGCCATATATTCCGAAGTCGTAAAGCAATCGTGAGTTTCAATAGCATCAAGCTGCCAGCAGTCTTTGATGCCGGCACGTTGGTAAGCGTCGAGTATGGCCTTGCGGGTCATCGGCAGAACATATTCACTTTGGGCTGAATCAGATATTTTCCTGGCAAACTCAATCGGTGCGGTTGTATGTCCCCATCCGCTTATAAAGGGGATTTTGTCCAACTTTATCGCCCTGTGCTTGGCATATCTGTCGGCATATCGGCCTGAGGCAAGATACAGGCAAACTGCACCGTCTGTCACCTGTGAACAATCTGTGACCTTAATTCTGCCGCCAATTACGGTATTATATTTACCCACCGTGTTCGCATGCTCGAAGTCCATAAACCAGTCTCGTGTCTGGGCGTTAGGATTGTTTTTTGCGTTTCTATAGTTAATCTCGGAAATTCTCGCAAGATATTTGTCGTCGAGGCCGTACCTTTTGTCATACTCATCGCCCAGTTTGCCGAAAAGTTTGGGGAATGAAAACTCTATGCCTGCGGCTTCTTTTTCGTACCAGGCAGCCGTGCCGAGAAATTCTCCGCCCTTGACGGCATCGACGGTCTTCATTTGCTCAACACCAATCAGGCAGACCAAATCATAAATGCCGGCCTGTATGTATGCTATTGCCGCAAGGGCGGCTACGGCACTTGAGGCACAGGCGGCCTCGAAACGGCAGGTCGGCAAACCCATAAAACGCTTGTCAAAATCCACGAAAAAGGCGTTAAGATGGGCCTGCATGCAATACAGTTCAGCGGCAAAGTTGCCGATAAACGCAGCGTCGATATCTTCCGGCGGTATGTTGGTGCTGCCCGAGCCGCCCTCATAGGCCTCACGCATCATAGCAGCTATGTGCTTGCCTTCTCTCGCCCAGTTTCTGGCGAAGTCCGTCTGGTATCCGCCCAAAATATATACGTGGTCTTTTTTCATTGTACGTTTAACGGGCTATAAAGTACTTTCCGAAATTTGGAATTTGATTGTGAGGTACATCATTGTCCCGCAGAAACAGCGGAACAATAAAACCTCTTTTTTCCAGCAGTTCAACCACGGCTTTTTTGCCGCCGAGCATACTGACCATTACACTTGGCGGCGCCCAGTTGAATCCCGAACTCATCACGCTGTCAACAGCATCTATACCGGCCTGGGGGTCAACGACGTCACCTATACGAGCAAAAGAGTATGCAATATACGTGCAAAGCAAATCCGTTACAATTTCAGCTTCCGGCCCGGCGGCGCTTTTGATAACGTCAAAGGCATTACGATACATTCCCATATGAATAAAATGTCTTGCTTTTTCCACAAAGCTTACATGAGGCTGTATGGCTGGTATATAATCACAAGTTTCCGGGTCAAAGAACACATATTTCCCACTTTCCAGTTTCTTATAGAAACCGGCACCGGTTTTTCTGCCCAAAAGGCCTTTATCAAGCATTCTTTCAAGATAATCGGGTACGACAAGCTGGTTATGCATTTCGTCATTGGTATTTGCGCTCAGACTTTCGATTATTGCCTTATGAATATCCAGCCCCACCAGGTCCAAAGTGGCCAAAGGCGGCATTAGTCTGCCTGTATAGGGACCGATGAGGTAATCCATCAGCTCAACACCGTACTGTTGTGCCAGGACGGTTATACGGCTGAAAAGCAAAAAAGCTATTCGATTGCCTGCAAAGCCGGCGACATTGCGAACAGGGACAATTACCCTTCGAAGTTTCGTTTTGAGGAAATCTGTCATAAATTCCAGGACCTGCGGGTCCGTATCGGCTGTGGCGGCAATTTCACAGGCAAGCATCCTGCCGGGCGGATTATAAAAATGGGTGGATAGAAAATTCGTCCTGAAATCCGCCGACCAGCCCTTTGCCAATTGTGTTAAAGGCAGGCTGCTGGTTGTGGTCGATACTATGCTGCCGGGCCTTTTATACTGCTGTATTTTTTCGTAAAGCTGTCGCTTTACTTCGAGTTTTTCGGCAACGGCCTCGAGAATCCAGTCAGCTTCTTTAAGCGCCTCTGCGAGCAGGTGCTGGTAATCACCGCAAACGATGTTGCGGGCTATGACCTCGGAGCGGGCAGCAGCTACGGCTCTTTCCAGACCTCTTTTCGAACCGTCGGCAGTCCGGCTCAAAAAGTAAACCTTTATGCCGTTTTGGGCAATCAGGCCGCCGGTCAGACTTCCAACAGTGCCGCTGGCACCAAGTACGACAACGTTTTTTATAGTGTCAATCATAACTGTTTATTACTTTGCGAAATCTCCTTATAAGCGCTTGTCGGTTTGAACTCGTCACGCAGCACCGCAATTCTGAAGACATCCACGCGTTTGCCCTGATGATATTTTTCCTGGCGTAACGTTCCTTCGACTCTAAAGCCCAGCTTTTCAGTGACTTTGAGAATGGCGGTATTTTTCATATTTACGGCGGCCCAGATTTTATTTAACCCGAGGCTGTCAAAAGCCCACTGGATAAGCAGTGAATGCGCCCCGGTGCCGATACCCTTGCCCCAGTATTGTTTCTCGCCTACAATACCGTAACACTCCGCGGTGCCGTGGCGGTGGTTTATGCCGACCAGCCCCATAAAACCAACCGGTTTACCATCAGTGGTTTCGATAACAAAGTCGCGCCGGGCATCATCCGTGACCGTCCGCTGGAACCATTGAAGGGTTTTTTCCAGGTCAAGTTGCTCGTCCAGAAATAATGTTCCGTTAACTTCGGGGTCGTTAAACCATTTGACGCGCAGTTCCATATCGGCTTTACGCATAGGACGAAGCTTAATGTTGTCACCAACGATATTCATTATAAAATCATTTCGGGCAAAAATCTACTTGTTAAAACAATAATTACAGAACATCTGTTCCAGCAACTGTCTTGTGCGAACGGCCTTGTACGTGCCGGCGTCTTCGACCACTATTGCAGGCGCAGAATTAATAAAAGGCGGCGTAAGAACAAGGGTATAGGCGCCGACATTGTTGATTTTTATGTAATCGCCTTCCTGCACTTCGGCGCCGGTTACCTCGGTCAGCAGGTAATCCTTTTCCATACAGGTTGAACCGACCACGTTGTATGTTGCGGTCTGCTGCGTGGGCCGGCTTTTTATTATCTCGAAGGGGTGGTTGAACTTATGAAAGGTGGGTTTGGTATTAAAGGCGCTTCCGTCAACAGTGACAAACAGCTTGTTTTGTATTTGCTTTAGGCCGATGACTTTGGTTACGAAGCTCAAGGTATTGGCGGTCATCGACACGCCCGGCTCAAGAACCAGGTAAGGGTTTTTTCCCTGCGCCCACTGATAACTTTTGAGTATATCCGTTACGGCTGCAGCATAATCGTCAAATGAAGGAATCCCGGCGCCGCTCATTTCGGGCGGCATATACCCGTAAATACCTCCGCCTATATTGATATGCTCGATTGTCTCGGGCAGGTATGCAGACGCAATATCACAAAGTGTCCTCGTTATTACCTCGTAACACCAAATGCTCCTGTCGGTTGTGGATGTATGGCCGTGCAGGCTGGTTATTGTCACGTTTTTATTAGCCGTCAGGCCCGAAAGCAGTTTTGTAATGTTTTCGGCGTCGGGCGCAAAACCGAACCTTCCAACCTTCAGGCTTTGCTGAATATGGGATTGGCCGGCTGCGTCGGACAAACCGATGTTTATCCTGATTCCGATTTTTACCTGTTTGCCGGGATAAGTTTCGGCATACCTGGTTACATGTGTAACCTCATACCAGGAATCAAGATTTACAATGCTGTCATTGCTCAAGGCCAGTTCTATATCCTTATAGTGTTTTACAGGGCCGTTAAAAATAATCTTCGAGGGGTGCTGGCCGATGCTAAGCGCAAGGTCATACTCCAGTCTTGATACAACCTCCGCGAAACTGCCTTTTTCCCTGATTATATTGCAAAGATACGGTATGTAATTGGTCTTGTAGGAATAGGCGAGTATGAATTTTTCGTACCTGGATTTAAAGGCGCTGGTTATTTGGTCATAGTTGCGTAGAAAGGCCTGCCTGTCGAAAAGATAGAAAGGACAGCCGTGAACGCTCTCGATATCCTTGACCTGTTGATAGTTAACCATTGTGCGCTTATTATTCCCCGCTTTGTGTACCCATGAACTCATCCACGGTTGCGCGGCCGTTCTGGGTGATACCTTTTCTTTTGAAAACGTACACGAAGCTTTTAACAATGATTTTCAAATCCAGCAGCAGGCTCCAGTGGTCCACATACCACACGTCCAGCTTGAGTTTGTCGTCCCAGGTGATGGCGTTTCGGCCGTTTATCTGTGCCCAGCCGGTTATGCCCGGTTTTACCTGGTGGCGACGGGCCTGTTCGGGGGTGTACCGGTCAAGATACTTCATCATCAACGGCCGTGGGCCGACCAGGCTCATATCGCCTTTAAGGATGTTGAATAGTTCGGGCAGTTCGTCAATACTTGCGCTGCGCAGGAACCTGCCGAAAGCAGGCAATCGTTCGGCATCGGGCAAAGGCCTGCCCTGCGAATCATAAGCATCGGTCATTGTGCGAAACTTGTATATTACGAATGGTTTGCTGTTACGGCCCGGCCGTTTCTGACAGAAAAGAATGCCGGCACCCAGCTTTAACCGGACAGCCAAAGCCGCCGCCAGTAAGACGGGGCTGAGCAAAACAAGGGCCAAAGCCGCAACAACGATATCAAAGATACGCTTAATGATTAATTGTATTGAACGCAGTGTCAATTCCGTATCCAGGTATAAATTATCTAACAAGCTCAAAAATCATTTTTCAGGCATGTGCCAGATTTTTATGACGCCGCCCTGTCGCAGGTCTGAAGTAGCCAAAAACCGCCCGTCTGGTGAAAATGCTATACCGCTTATAAGCTTATGGCCGGCGGCTTTCGTAAAAATCTTCTCTTTTGTTTTGGCATCCCAAACATAAACAGCACCGCCAACCGTAGCTGCTATTAATCGTCCGTCGGCGCTTACCGTGACGGTCTGGATAGGCTGTACCGTTAATGTGCTTCTATTGTCTTTTACGGGCAGCAGCCGTCCTAAAACCTCTCCCGAGGCGGTATCAATCTCATACACACTGCTGTCGCTGCCTCTGACATAAATTTTTTGCTTGTCAGGTGCGAAAACCGCGTTAAAGCACAGTACAAAATCCTGCAGTTTTTTTTCCCAAACAACTTTTCTTTTTGCGGTATCGGCTAAAACAACCCATCCGCAGTTGTCCTTCGTGCCAAAAACAGCAACAAAGCCGCCCCCGGCTGACACAGCCAGGTTTCTTAATTCACAGTCGTCTGCGTTAGCTGTTAATCTTGCAACACTATGGAGGTAGTTAAAATCCCCCTGGCCGGTCAGTATTTCGAATGTTCTGGAACTATTTTGACTGGCAGGTGTGACCTCAAGCACAACCGCTGCAGTGCTTTGGTCGTGGCTTACCTTCAGATAGGCAAGCTTAGCCGTTGAATAAACTGGTATTTCTTTACTTGTTTG
>DATKWV010000036.1:0-4174 GCA_035529405.1 Sedimentisphaerales bacterium
TAAAACTTCAAGAAAACAAGCAGGTTAAACAATAATCGACATCTTAAAGCGTTTTAGGCTAACTGATTATATAAAAGGGCAGCTAATATTGCAACTAAAATCACCAGGGCGGAATTGGCCTTTGTCTTACTGCTTATCCCACCAATTGGCAGCGGCTGAAGGTGGCAAAACAATAGCTGAACTGGCCGGCGAATTTGATGTCCATCCCAATCAAATCGCTCAGTGGAAGAAACAGTTATTACAATCGCTGCCGGAGTTGTTTTCTTGCTCGCGGCAGAAAGAAAAGCAAAAGCGGGATGATCTGACAGAATATTTGTATCAACAGACAGGCCAGTTAAAAGTTGAGCTTGACTGGCTCAAAAAAAAACTGGAATTGACACTTGAGCAAAAACGAAAAGCCTTGGAACCCGGGCACAGCAAGATAACAATTTATCGACAATGTGAATTATTGGGACTGAACCGCAGCAGTGTAATTATAAACCTTGTGGTCACTTGCAGTATAACCAGCAGTTAATGAGATTGTTAGACGAACAATATATCGAGACGCCGATTTACGGTATTGACAAGATGACCGAATGGCTGCGTCGTCAGGGCCATTATGTCAATCATAAAAGAGTTCGGTGGCCCTACGGGCTGCCTCGGTTCCAACGGCTTTAACAACCGGTGACGAGTCCACCTTAAAAACCCCAAGTTTTTGTCTTGACAATGGGTAGGGGTATAAGACAATGCCCTTTGATGGATGGTAATGAAGACAACACCCGCACTGGAGGCGGTAAGAGTGCGGATTTGAAAGCCAACGGTCGGATTCGAACCGACAACCACTGGTTTACAAAACCAGAGCTCTGCCGTTGAGCTACGTTGGCGATTTACCCCGTCAATACTAACACGAAACACCGCCCAGGTCAATGCCTGAAAGCGGGTTTTCAAACCTGCCAGGCCAAAAAAGCACCGCCTCCTGCAAACGCGGCAGGCAAAAACAGGGACGTCGATGTACAGCTTATTCGAGATGTGATTCGCCAAAAAAGACTTTCAGACCATGAAGCGCAGTACTATGACAAGGCCCCCTGATGCTGCGATTTATTTATTTTAGCTGCGCAGATACCTTATAAGCCAAAACAGCAAAGTTAAAATTACCGAAATCAGTATGCAGCTGCCCAGCGGCAGGTAAATTCGCCAGCCCCTTAGGGGCCAGTTTTTGGAACCGAACAGAAAGTCCCCCGGCAGTTTGAACAGCCCCATTTTCCCCAGAACCATCAGTGCCACGCCCGCCGTTACTATTACAGCCCCGAAAAGAACAAGCCATTTACCGATTTGTTGCGGGCCAAATTCCATACCGGTTAGCCATTGGTTTTCTTCGCTTATTATAGTATCTCTTTGAACCACACTCAACACCAAACCGCCTGCCCGTTTCAGCTGCGCTGGATTTTCAAAGAGCCGGAATCGAGTATATCAATCCTTCGGCCGGTAAACAAGTAATTATTGCCGTAATTTGAACTGTTTTGCGGGTTGGCAAAATTGGCATCGGTAATAGTGCAATTGCCGTAGGCATCGTATTTTGGAGTGCATTGTCCTTACAGTCTATCCTGTGCCGCCGGCCGCAGGTTGAAAGACCGCCTCGCTGCCCGTGGCCAGCCATTTGCTGTCGGTGCGCAGGTCCACGTGGAATCTTGTGAAATGCCCGGGTTCACTCTCAACCAGAAACTGCCCCTGATGCTCCTTTACAATACCATAGCTGACAGATAATCCCAGGCCCGTGCCTTCATTTACGGGTTTGGAGGTGAAGAAAGGCTCGAAAACCCTGTCAATTATCTTTTCGCTTATCCCGATGCCGTGGTCCTCAACGGTGGTTCTGACCCATTCGTAGCCGTCGTGTTTGAAAGAGCCGGCGGCGATTTTGATTATCTTGTCCGGATGGTATCCTTTATAACGGCAGTTGAGCGCGTCCCTGGCATTGGTAAGCAGGTTTATCATCACCTGTTCTATTTGATGGTTGTAGCATGTCACCAAAGACAGGTCCTCTGGTATATTTTTTTCGACCATTATATGGTCCTGCCGTAAGGCTGAACCGATGAGCGAAAGTGAGGCGTCGACAATTTCACCAATGTGTGTCGGCCTGGGGCTATCCTTTTGCGGGCAGGAGAACGAAAGCAGACTTTTGACTATATTGGTCATTCGATAGCCTTGCTCTATGATAGCCCGTGAAAACTCTTTTATGCAGTCGTCCGTGACACGCTCGTTTATAAGCTGCGCGTAGTTAATCACGCCGGTCAGAGGATTATTGATTTCGTGCGCGACGCCGCTGGCGAGTGTGCCGATGGCCTTGAGCTTCTCCTGCTGGCGCAGCTGCTCGAACATGTTCTTTTTGTCCTCCTCTGCCTTTTTCAGATCCGTAATGTCATCGACGGCAACAACTGCGTGCCGGGAACCGTCTATAATGGTTGGCTCGACACTGGCGCGAAGCCAGGTCGGAACCTGGCGTCGGCTGTGATTTGAGTCGATACAGATTTCAAGACCCCGCACCGGCTTCTGCGTATCCAAAACGGTTTTTACCACCTCCGACAGCAGGCTTATGACATTATCACGGTCAATGTCCCGCTTGCTGTCTGCATGTGCCTGACTCAGACAGCCCAGTACTTTCTGCAGTCGGCGGCTGACAATCTGCGAATAATCCCTGCCGAGTGTCTGTTTTATAGTTTCATTGGCGCGTTTTATTATCAGGTCTTCATCGACCAGCAGCATACCCACCGGCGCGGCGTCAAATATGGCTTCGATGTTTTTCTGTTTTCGATTGAGTTTTTCTTCGGCTCTTTTACGGTCCGTAATATCCTGTAGTAACCCGTCATAAGACAGGATATTTCCCTCGGAATCAAAGTGAGCTACAAGGGTGCTTTTTACCCATCGTATGTCACCCGCCTTATGCATAATCCGATACTCCAGCGGCGGCACGTCCTCCCCGGCCACACACTTTAACGCCTGCTGCCGCACCATTTCGCTGTCCTGCGGGTATATCATTCCGAACCATAATCGCGTATCAGCGGCAAATTCCTCCGGCGTATATCCGGTTACGGCAACGCTTGCCTGGCCATGAACGGTTTTTACAGGCTGACTGTCCTTAAACTGAACAGTGTAGATATAATCCGTTATGGCCCTGGTGATCCGACGGTACCGCCTGTCACTGGCTCGCAGGGCTTCCTGGGTCTTTCTGAGAAACACCAGTTTCTTTTTGGTGGTAATGTCATAAACTATACCCTGGCTGCCGCTGGGCTGGCCGTGAAAGTTTCGTGTCACGTTCCAGAACACCGTTACATAAACCCTTTTGCCTTTGGATGTTTTCAAACTCAGGTCCCTGATGCCCACGCCGTCCGTCTTTAACGCCGTCACCAAGCGGCCTTTGTCTTTTGGATTCCACCAGTATTGCTCGGGCAGGAAATGCCGGCCGATTAGTTGCCACCTGTCGTCGACCTTCAGCAATCTGGCAAACGCGGGATTTACGTATGTTATCTGCCCCTTCAAATCGAGTGTATAGATGGCATTTCCACAATCTTCCAGCAGCTCTATTCTCTTTTCTTCCTGCTGCTGGAGCTTGTTCTTTATGGCCCTGAAGATGTCCGTCTGGGTTATTATTCCGCACAGGCGGTTATTCTCGGTGACAACAAGTCTGCGCAGATGCATGTCTTTCATGATTCTGCCTGCACTGAAGACCGAATAGCTGGCAGGTACGGTATGCACCGGTGAAGACATCACCTGCTCGGCCCTGATTTGATGAGGGTCATGGCCGGCTGCGACAACTCTCTGCAGCAAATCCCTTTCGGTGATGATACCGCCCAGCCGGTTATTTTTCATTACCACAATGCTCGAAACACACCGGTCAGCCATAAGTTCGGCGGCCTGGGCGATGGTGCTGGTTGTTTGTACTGTAGCAACATCGGTTGTCATTATTGCGGCAACGTCCTTCCACATACCGTATGAGGTCAGTGCCGTGATAAGGTCGGTCTGGGTGATGATGCCCACCAGGCGATTTTTCTTAAGTACAGGCAGTTTCTTTATGGATTCAGCCTCCATAATCCTGCCGGCTTCAAAGACCGACAGCTCGTCCTGGACTGTTTGGACAGGTGACGACATTATGTCCGCAACGAGTATGGTGCTGAAATCGGTCTTTTGGGCTGCGATTGGG
>DATKWV010000037.1:0-15356 GCA_035529405.1 Sedimentisphaerales bacterium
GACCACCGCTTAATTCTTTTATTAAAGCTGTCTTCTGCAGGTTTTCGGCGGTCTTTAAAAAATGTATTACCGCCAGTGTCAACTTGGTTTTGGCGGCGTCGGTGCCCAGCGTTTTTCCGGTTTTGTCCTGGTCACCGATTATATCAAGTAAATCATCCGCAATCTGAAATCCTATACCGGCGTTGAGCCCGAAATCCGCAAGAGCCTGTCTTTGTCTTTGGTTGGCACCTGCAACAAGGCCGCCAACCACACATGAACTGCTGAAAAGAACCGCGCTTTTTTCCGTGATTATGTCAATGTATTCCGACTCGCTCAGCGACCACACCTTTTTGTCTTTAGCCCGTGCTATCTGCCGCAGTTCCCCTTCGCAGGTTCTTACCGCACAATCCGCAATCACGGCACTGAGTTCAGGCCGTAAATCGGCGCTCATTTTGAAAACTTCGCCAAGCAGTAAATCCCCAAGCAGAACCGCCGACTCGTTACCCCACAGGCTGTTTATAGTCGCCCTTTGCCGCCGTTGGAGACCCCCGTCTATGACATCGTCGTGCAGAAGTGTGGCGTTATGAATCAGCTCAATTACAGCCGCTGCCCGGATAAGCACGTCGGAATGCCGGCTGCCGTCATAAGAGCCTGTCGATGGCTGCGATTGCTTTTTTTGCCGCTGACTGCTTATGAGCCTGTGCGATAACAAAACAAGTCCGGGCCTGAGCATCTTGCCTGTGCATATCTGCCTGCGAAGATATGACAGCATATCGCCGGTAGCGCCGTTTAATCCCGACAGGGATGAGTCTGCCAGTAAAGAGTCTATTACTTGCCTTACTTCGGCAAGCTGGGTATCGATAAGCTTGAAAGCCGCAGGCACACACGTATTGGCCGCTCTTTGCATAACTACAACTTGGAACCGATTATGACAAATCCCTGTTTTATTGTTTTGGTTTCTTTGTGACGTGTTTTTCGGTCTTGCCGTGGGCGTATTTGAAGAATTCACTTCTGAGCAGTTTCGTAATAGGTCCCGGCCTGCCGTCGCCTACGACCCTGCCGTCGATTTCCACCACGCCTATAACCTCCGCCGCCGTGCCCGTAAGGAAAAATTCATCACAAACATAAAGGTCGAACCTGGTCAGGTTCTGCTGGACCACCTTCAGGTTCTCTTTCACGGCCAATCTCATAACAACCGCCCGCGTTATCCCCTCAAGCGCCCCCGCCTCCGAAGGCGGCGTATAAACTATCCCGTCCCGTACGATAAAAACGTTGTCTCCGGTGGCTTCAGCCACATACCCCAGGTGGTTATACATAATGGCTTCGGGGACATTTCTGTCCAGTGCCTCAATCTTTGCCAGTATATTATTGAGGTAATTGAGGCTTTTTATACGCGGCGGCACCGACATCGGATGATTGCGGACCGTGGCTGCGCTGATAACCTTCATCCCTTTTACGTAAAGCTCCTCGGGATAAAGCTGGATATTATCCGCTATAATGAAAATCCTGCCGTTTTCACATATAAAGGGATTCAGTCCCAGCGTCCCGACGCCGCGGGTAACTCCCAGGCGGATATATCCGTCGATAACATCGTTGGCCTCGACGGTCTTTTCGATGGCCGCGATGAGCTGCTTTTTGCTCATGGCAATTTCAAGGCGGATAACCTTCGCCGACTCGTACAGCCTTTTTATGTGCGCATCCAGCTCGAATATCCTGCGGTTGTATATGCGAATGCCCTCGAACACGCCGTCGCCGTAAAGCAACCCGTGGTCAAAAACACTTATTTGAGCATCTGCCTGCTCGACAAGCCTTTTATCAAGCCAGATTTTCATTATAATTTCTCCGCCTGGATGTCCTCTTGATTTGTTTATGGTGCGGGATGGCGCTGCCGTATCTTTCCGTCCGACAGCACTATTACCCGCCCGGCCCTGCCGGCCACTTCTTCGTCATGTGTTACCATAACTACTGTCTGGCCGGCCCTGTTCAATCCGCTAATCACCTCCAGGATACCATTTCCTGTCGCACTGTCAAGGTTTCCCGTCGGTTCATCGGCCAAAAGCAGTTTTGGATTATTCATCAATGCCCTCGCTAAAGCCGTTCTCTGTCTCTCGCCGCCCGACAGCTGATAAGGCTTATGATTTGCCCTTTCGCCTAATCCCAATTGATTAAGAAGCTCGAATGCCCGCTTTTTCGCACTGCCGCGCCGTATTACCCAGCCTGCCGCTGTGCTGGAAACCATCGCAGGAAGAAATACATTCTCCAGCACACTCAGTTCGTCCAATAAATGATAGAATTGAAATACAAATCCCACCATTTCATTGCGAAACTTGTTCAGTTTGCGCCCGTTGATACGGCCCAGGTCCCAGTCTTCGAACCGTACCGTTCCTTTATCAGGCCTGTCCAGCGCGCCTAATATGTGCAGCAGTGTGCTTTTACCGCTGCCGGAGGCTCCCACTATGGCCACGAATTCCCCGCGCTTGACCGCCAGGTCGAGGCCCTCCAGGACCCTGACTTGTGCGGCGCCCAGCCGATACGACTTATAAACATTCTCGGCTGTCAATATAATATCTGCATTGCTCATAACTGGCTGACCTGCAACGAATCCACCGGCCTTGCTTTCATCGCGCGCCTGCTGGCTGCCAACGCGCCCGCTAAGCACACACATATACCAGATAAAACAATTCCGCTCAAGACCTTAAAATCAACCGTATTGGGAATAGCGTCTATCGCGTAAATGCTTCTGTCCCAAAGCTGAAACCTGAAATGCTCGAAAAGCCAGTCCTCGATACCGTTTATCTTCACCAAGAATAACCATCCGAGAAACACCCCGACACAGCAGCTTACAGACGCCATTATAAAGGCAAAACACGAAAATAATCCGATTAAATCAACGTTTGAAACACCTATACTCTTGAGGATTCCTATGTCTTTGCTTTTGTGGCTGATAATCATGTAAAACACCACAAACACTATAAAAACCGTTGTCACCGCCACCAAGGCAAACATCACTATCATCATGGTCTGCTCTTTTTCCATTGCGGCGATGTATGCGCGTCTGTACTGTTTCCAGTTCTGTACGGTGACATTTTCCAGTTGCGGAACGCTTTTTTTCTCTGCTTTTATCTGCGTGGTATAATCGCCCCACAGCCGGCTGACCTTCCTGCTGCCGTTTTCGGGTTTTACACCCTGCCTGAACTTTACAAGCAGCATTGACACGCGTTTGGGCTGCTGGCCCATACCGCAAAGCATCTGGGCCTGTTCGAACGGCAGGTATATAAGCGAATCGTCAATCCGCGCCAGGCCGCTACGGGCATAGTCGCTGCAGTAAAATGTCTTTGTATTGACTTCCCCGGCTCCTGCCCTGGCCAGCGCCCCTTTTGCCGTCAGTGGAAAACAACTGACTGCAAGACCCTCCCGGTCCGGGCCGGCCCCGTAAACATACCCGCCCCTGGCATCACGCGGTAATTTCAGGTCCACTGCTGCTATACAACCCGGAAGGTTCGGGTCATATACGGGCTCGAAGGCCTTTGAGACTTGTCCTCTGCGGTAATGCAGCATCTTGCCGAAGCCGGTAACCTGACTGTGTCTTACCGGGTCAATACCCATAATTTCAACACCGACACACTGGCCGCTGCCGCCGGGACTGACTAATCCATAGCTTCTTATCACAGCCGAGACAGCCTGGACAAAATCGCAGCCCTCGAGTATCTTTACAAAATCCTCATATTGCCCGAATCCGACCAGCGACTCGGTTGCGACAACGCAGTCGCCGACAAATTCGTGGTTCTTGCGCTTAAAATCATCCACAAGTCCCGTCATCACCGTCATAACCACAACAACGATAAAAACACACAAACTCACAGCCAGCAACGCCAGATAGCTTATCCTTTTCCTGAACATATAACGAAATGCGAGAATGAACTTGTACATATATAAGACTGCTATTCGTACCTTAAAATATCGACAGGCCGTGTCCTGGCAGCGATGAACGCTGGAATCAGCGCGCCCGCGCAGGCCGCGGCAACCGCTAACGAAGCTATCACCACAGCCCACATCCAGTCAACCTCGCTGGGTATCCTGCTGAACATATAAACGCTGCTTTTCCACAGCTTCAAACCGAATACTATCCGCACCCACTGCTCAATGGTATTTATATTCCTTGTCACCACATAACCGGCTATAACGCCAAAAGCCGAACCAATCACACCCACGAAACCGCCGAATCCGATAAAAAGCCACGCCACCGACCCGCTTGCTGCGCCGCAGCTTTTTACTATCGCTATATCTTTTTGTCGCGTTATGACCATCATATAGAAAATGCAGAATATCAGCACAACCACGCTGAGGCTTACAATCCCGAATATCACCAGCAAAAGCCCCATCTGCTTACGAAGCTCGGCTATGTACATGCTCTGCATCTGCTTAGCTGTAGTGATTGTGGTTGCTTCTATAAGGTAACTGCCCCACCCCAGTTGCTGCTGTGCAAAGCCGGCCCAGATACTTCTGACCTGCCGGACAACAGCATCAGGCTCAAACCCTTGCGCTAATTTGATTTGAATCTGGTCGGCAACGGGGCCGCTTTCCTGCGGATACAGGGCCTTCTGCACTTCTTCGATGGGCAGGTATATAAACCTTTTATCGAGGTCATACACGCCCGTGAAAACCACGTCCTTGATGGTAAACGGTATCACTTTCCTTTTAATGGTTTGCTGCTGGTCCTGGCCTATTACGGTGCCGGTGGTAAGTACAACCTGCCTGCCGAGCATATTTTCAATCACTTCGGTGTCATACTCGTCGGTCTGCTCGTCTGGTTCAGCCAGAACGCCGATACCGACAAATCCGCCTGTTGCCTGCGGCTGGTGTAAAATTTCAAAAGACAATTGCCCTGCAGAATCTTTGGCCTTCATTAAAAAACGCCTGAAAGCCGTAACTTTTGCCCGTGATTGGGGTTCGATTCCCCACAGGTGAACAGCGCGGACGTTTCCTGCGCCTGTGTGCAGCAGTCCCTGGCCGAACAAAGTCGGCGTGGCCGCCTCCACGAATGCCTGTTCTTCCAGGCGCTTTATGAAGTCGCTGTAGTTGGCGAACCGTACCGGCGGCGCAACAATCACATCCCCTATACAGTCAACCGCGCTTTGCTCGAAGGCATTGATAAAACCGGTAAAAAGACTGGCCACAACCACCAGAAGAGCGACCGAAACCCCGACAGCGGTGATGCTCAATAATACTATTCTCTTCTTGCGAAGATACCTTAACCACAAAAAGAATTTTAACATAAGTGGTTGGTGACTCGTAACCGATTTGATTCACGATTTACGATCCACGTCCCTTAAAAGTGGAAATAAAATAACGTCACGAATGGTCGCAGCGCCGGTCAGAATCATTACGAGCCTGTCGATTCCGATACCCAGCCCCCCTGCCGGCGGCATACCGTACTTCAATGCCGTTATAAAGTCCCGGTCCATCCTGGCCATTGTTTCGTCCTGGCCGCGAAGCTGAAGACCGAAATTCTCCTCCTGCACCGCAGGGTCGTTAAGCTCCGTGTATGCGTTGGCTATCTCCATACCTGCTATATAAAGCTCGAACCGCTCGGCATACGCCGGGTCGTCTTTTCTTTGCCTTGTCAACGGGCAAAGTTGCGCAGGGTAATCCAGCACAAAGGTCGGGTTTACAAGCTGCCGCTCAACCGTCGCCTCGAACACCTTGTTGACCACTACCACGTCGTCCATTGCCTTGTGCTGTATGTCTAATTGCTCGGCCCTGCTTCGTACAGCCCCGATATCATCGATATTACAGCCGCTGTGCTGCTTAAAAAGTTCGCTGTATTTTACCCGCCGCCACGGCCGATGCAAATCAATGCTCATATTGTCAAATTCAACCTGTGTGTTTTCGCAGAATTCCTCGACCAGCAGGGCGGCCATTTCCTCCGCAAGGTCCAACATCACCTCGTAGTCGGCATAAGCCTGGTAAACCTCAAGCATCGTAAACTCCGGGTTGTGCTGCCTGCTGAGGCCTTCGTTGCGGAAATTACGGTTGATTTCGAACACCTTTTCCATCCCGCCGACCAGAAGTCTTTTGAGAAAAAGCTCCGGCGCAATCCGCAAAAACAAATCCATCCCCAGACTGTTATGGTGGGTGACAAACGGTTTTGCCGCAGCGCCGCCGGGTGTTTCCTGCATCATAGGTGTCTCCACTTCCAGGAATCCTCGCTGCTGCAGAAAATCTCGAATTGCCGATATAATCCGGCTGCGTTTCTTGAAGCGCTGCATTACCTCCGGGTTGGCCCAGAGGTCCACATATCTTTGCCTGTACCGAAGGTCAATATCGCTGAGGCCGTGAAATTTTTCGGGCGGCTGAAGCAGTGATTTACTCAGCAGCGTCAGGCTCTCGACCCAAATTGTCAGTTCCCCCGTCCTGGTCTGTCCGAGCCCGCCTTCTGCGCCGATTATATCGCCAAGCTCAAGCAGTTTCACAAGTGCCCACTGCCCGCCGACAAGCTGCTTGCTGATACCGATTTGAATGGTACCGCTGCTGTCGCGCAGCGTTATAAAAATCAGCTTTCCGATGTCCCGCAGCAAAACTATTCTGCCGGCGCATCTGCCCCGCTGGCTTTCGTCGCCCTGCTTATATGTTGCCCTGACCTGGGCCGCAGGCTCTGCGTTTTCGTATCTGCCGCCGTAAGGCTCTATCCCCAGTTCCCTGATGCTCGACAACTTCTGCTGCCTTTGCAATTCGAATTTATCGCCCCCCTTCTGTGCTTTCATTTTTCCTGCCATACCGCCAAAAATTCCTTTTGACCAAACCGACCCGGCACCAGCTGGTGCTGGGCAGACCAATTAAGCCGCAAATTCATGTTTTTATTTTTAAAGACGCAATTTTCCTGCTGTCGCCTTTTTCCCGGGCTGTCTTAGCTTGTTCTTCTACCAGCATGGCCCTGGCAACCAGAACAGCAACAGCCAGTTGAGGGTCCGCGGCCAGCATTTCTTCGATACTATGTTTCGTCAACGGTTCGGCCGTCCTGTCATGGTCGGCCTTGACAAGTATGCTGTTGTCTCTTTGAATTTCTCCCATCTTTTGATGTTCCTTACTGCTGAGCTCGATTTCCACGTGCGGCGCAATGCCCCAGTTTTCAGGTCCCCCTCTTACATCAGGGTCACGGCTTTCCACCCTTTGGCCGGACGGCAAATGATAATATGCCATTGTATATTTCAACTGTGCACCCCCGCCGGGGTAATGCGTTATTCCCTGCACACTGCCTTTGCCGTGTGTTCTTGTACCTACGAGAATCGCTCGCTTATGTTTGGCATCCGCCAGCGCCCCTGCTACTATCTCCGATGCACTGGCTGAATAGCTGTTGATAAGTATTACCAGCGGATAATCCGGATGCGTCTTTTTACGGTGCGCCAGCTCCCATGTCGGTATCCCGAAACGAGGCTGGGTCTTGACTATAAGGCCGCTCTTGACGAATTTATCCGCCACTTCCGCTGCGGCGTTCAACAGCCCCCCGGAGTTAAACCGTAAATCCACTATTAGCGCCTTCAGGGCCGCGCCTTCAAGCCCTATCAGCACCTCCTCCAGGTCTTCAGCCGTACCTGCCGTAAAATTCGTAACACGCACATAACCGATTCTTTCGGCCTCATCGACCATATACTCCCATCGGCCCGTCTGGTCCCTCTTCCAGCCCCTTATTGTCGGCACGGTTATTTTGGCCCTGGTAATAGTTATATCTTTGCTCTGCTCTGAAGCGGCGTCTCTTATTGTAAGTGTCACTTGTGTGCCGGCAGGTCCCGTTATATGACGAACCGCGCAGACAAGACTCATGTCTTTGGTAGCTGTTCCGTCAACTGCTTCTATTACCTGCCCCGCATCAAGACCCGAGTTATATGCCGGCGTATCAGGCAGCAGGCTCACAACCGTCAACATCCCTTTTTGTTTGGATATTTCTATACCTATACCGCTGAACTCCTGCATCATCTCCTTTTGAAAATCCTCTACGTATTTGGGCCAGACCATAACAGTATAAGGGTCGAGCACCGACAGCGCCGCCTCGGCGAATTGTGCTATAAGAAGCGTCTCTGGCAGCAGCGTATCCTGCTGTGCCGGCAAACCTTCCGGCTGCTGGCCGATGTCGCGATTTAGACTCAGGACCGTGTCAAAAGCCTTGGTAAATCTGTCCTTGCTGACACCTACGGCCAACTGCTGAATTTCGTACATAACCTCCCCAACCGCCGCCGACCAGGTCCGCAGCTTGTTAACGTCCAGCGTATAACGCGTTGTGTTCAGCTTCTCTACCAGTTTGACACGCCCGGTTTGCGATACCTTGCTCAAGACCTCCGCCAGCATCTGACAGCGCCTTAACGCTTTTATTGCCATCTTCCGGTAATCCACAACGCTGACGTAATTAAAATCCAGCACATCTATTGCACGCAAAAACATCCCTTTCCTGACACCTTCGTAACGCTGGCTGCTGGTTTCACAGGGACTGTCCTGAAAAGAGGCGATAATCTCAGCTTTGTCTGTAAGCTGGCGCCCGTATTCGTAATACTGCCGGTTGTCCGGGAAAATCTCCTGCATCCAGTAATAATACACCAGGTAGGCATCCAGCCATTTGCCTTCGGCCTCGAACGCATCGGCCTTACTCCTGGCCCGTTGAAAAACTTCCGTTACGAAACTCTCACTCAAAAGCCCGCTTTTTTGCTGTTCGTCGGCAAATTCACACGCCCGCAAAACAACCGAAAGTATCTTTGAAATCCCGTTACTGTCGGCTGCGCGTAAACCGGAGTTAGATTCGACCCACACAGCGGCATCGTTGACATCATTGGCATCGCCCCGCGCAAACTTTTCCAGCTCAGCTAACTGTTCTTTATATGCTGCTTGTCGTTGCTGCTGCCTGTTACGCTCTAATTCCTCGTACCGGCCCACAGCCTCTTCTAATTGCCGCAGGTAAGGGCTTTCAAGCCCTGCGCTTGTCCCAAGAACACCACGTGCTGCCTTAAAATCACCTTTATAAATCTGTCCGCAGACCTGTTCAACAACTTCAACCGTCTCTGCCGCAGGACTGTTTTCGCAACGGGCGGTAAAAACCGGCAACAGCAAAAACAATGTGCAGAGGGATAAACTAATCGCAATTTTATGTTTCGTATCCCGCATCTCGTGTCTCTTGCCAAAAATCAAAAAAAAACAAATCAGCTGAACCGATGAAAGAAACCGGTCAGCACTTCATCTGCAACAAATAGCCTTACATTCCCGGCTTGAACTTTTGCCGCTACATACACTCGCTTGCTTTTCCCGCACAGCCAAGAACATGCAGCTTATGCTTGACCATAGTCTTTATGGCCTCTCTGCCCGGCCCGAGGTAATTACGCGGGTCAAACTCACGCGGCGTCTCGGCAAAAACCTGTCTTATCTTGGCCGTAAGTGCCATTCGAAGGTCCGTATCGATATTGACCTTGCACACCGCCAGCTTTGCCGCCCTGCTTACCGCCTCTTCAGGAACACCCATCGCATCCGGCATATCGCCGCCGTACTTGTTGATAAGGTCCTTGAACTCCTTTAACACACTGCTGGAGCCGTGCATCACCAAAGGAAAGCCCGGCAGCCTCCTGCCTATCTCCTCGATAACGTCGAACGCAATCTTCGGTTCGCTCTTGAATTTATATGCGCCGTGACTGGTCCCACACGCCACCGCCAGTGAATCACAGCCGCTTTTTTCAACGAACTCCTGTACCGTGTCCGGGTCCGCAAGATGTTTACTGACATCATCGACCCCTCCAATGTCCTCTTCGATGCCGCCCAGTTGACCCAGCTCGGCTTCGACAACCACGCCCTTGCTGTGGGCGTACTCGACAACCTGTTTGGTTATTCGAATATTTTCTTCGAACGGTTTTTTCGAGGCGTCTATCATTACCGAAGTAAATCCGTCGTCCACAAACTGTTTGCAGGTCTCGAAATTATCCCCGTGGTCGAGGTTTATCGCGATGGGTATGCCGGGATTCTCGGAAACCGCTACATCGATAATCGCCTTCAGGTAGCTTATGCTCGCATAAGAACGCGCACCTCGCGATACCTGCAGAATAAGCGGTGCCTTTTCCTCGGCTATGGCGCTTATAATCCCCTGGGTTATCTCCATATTGTTGACATTAAACGCCCCGACCGCATAACCGCCCCTGCCGGCCATTTCAAACATCTTCCTGGTCGTAACCAATCCCATAACAATCTCCTTAAAAGTTTTTTAATCATCCCTGAAACACCCACCACACCCGCCCCGTTCTCTGTGTTCTTTCAGGGTCAATCCACCATTCTATCAATAAACAGCAGAGCCGCCCAGACCTATATATCTGCGCTGGCCGATTGCCAGCTCCGGGATACCCTGCGGCCAGATACTAAAAACAATCGCCTGCCTGTCAAGAGAGTGGTCAGTACTGTATGTAATACCGCAGTAAATGCGGTGATAACGCCTTACCAGTGTTATATCGCTGCGTATATTCGCACCATAATCAAAATCATACTGCTGAGCGAATACTAATGTGTATCTCGGGTCCACCTTGTAAGTAGCCGCGAACGTAAACATGTTTGAGCCTTTCTCATTGCCCACTTCTATACGCCTTAAATATCTGCTGCCGATATACCAGCTCAGGTTGGGCCATTGAAGGCGTGAAAGCCCTATATCGAACTGCTGTACCACCGAGCTTTGCATGTCGAAATTCAAGTCGGACAGTATCGCCGTACCGTCGCTGGCACGCCAGATATAATCGGCGCTGAAGTAATTCCGCCTGGGCCCGAACATTTCGAACCGGTGAAACCTGCCTGCATTTCTCAAATCCCCGTTGAAAATCTCCGGCGCCGAAAACACGCTAAGCGGAACAATAGGTTTATTCCAGATAAAACGGTCCGGTGACGTCTCATGCGCCGGCTCGGAATTTCGGACCCACGTAAAGTCCACATCAAGGGCCATCCAGTCTATCATTTCTTCCTCCTCACCGAATGCCGGACCCCTTTTCCTTTTGGTCTGCAGCCGCTGTGAAATCCCGAAATTCACCGTGTCCCGCTGCCGGACTACATCATCACTTTCCGCGTATAAAACCGCTGTCAATTCCGGCCGGATGATATGCCTCAGCCGGTTCAAATCCCACAACCGACTTTTCACTCGGTCGTAAACCTTCCAGTAAGCCGGCGGCACAATCCTTATGCCGGCTTCACCCAGCCAAACCTGTTTTTCGCCAAAAACCCCCGTACCGCTGCCGTCAACAAGACTCCTTGTAAAACCGCTGCGGTCGTCATAACCGAAAGTGCCCGCCAAAAAAGGCACTGCCTTAAAAAGGCTGCCTGCCTGCGATTTCGAATCGGGGATTTTCAATCCAATCGGCATATCAAGTTCGGTCCTGTGCGACATAAACGTGTAATGGTCCTGGTCCATAGCAATGGAATGGTTCTTGCCTATTCTTTGTCGGAACCTGCCGACCCGGCTGTCGCTGTACAACGTCGCTGTGTCTTTGAAAACAGACTCGCCCGTTAAGTGAAACTCCGCGCTGGGTAATTCTTCCAATTCATCTGCAAAATCGTTTATTCGCGCAGCACCCGCAAACCCAAGACCCCAGTTGTCCTCTATACGCTTAAGATGCAGGTATGTTTTTTGCCTGCCGCTGGCGCTGAACTCATCACGATAATAGCTTTCCACAAAAAACTCGTCCGAAGCATAACCAACACTGGCCGTAAGCTGCCAGTTATACGGCAGAAACTGCCTGTGAAGCCAGCTGAACCGGCCACGAAGGTCTTGCTGCGGGTCCACGTGCTTGCGTCCCCAAGCCCTGCCCAGCCTGTCCTGACCCCTATCGTTGATTATGTAACCTATCATATGCCCGTAATAAGAAGGCCGCTCATAGTCTATACCGACACCCATCCCGAACCCGCGCTTGCTGTAGAAATCCGTTGCTAAAGTTGCATCAACATCCTCAGGCTCTTTCAAACCCAACAGCCGTGACAGGTACCAGCGGGTCTCTATGGACGTACCCCAGGTATTGTCTTTCCCAACGTGTACGCTCTTTACCGGAATATCCGGCCTTTCCAGGTTGCCCCGCAAAACAGGCCAGTAAAAAACCGTCTGTTTCCCAACCTTCATCCGAACATCGCGCATCTCGGCATCAAAACTGCGGTCCGACACCTTCTGCGCCTGCTCGTCTATAACAGTTGTATCGGTAATATATATCTGTGAGGACGTAAGCGATATCTGCGGCTGGTAAAACTCGCTGCTTGTTAAAGTCATGTCTTCACCGGAGAATTTGTTCTCAGCCACCTGTCGAAGTTTTCCGGCACGGACGTATATGGGGATGCCTCGCTTTATGTCGAAATTCCGCATCACCGCATTGACTGCTATGGCTTTTTTTCTTTCGAAATCATAGTACAGCTCGTCTGCACGAATCGTTCGCCGTCCTTCTGTTATTACCGCATCGCCTGCTATATAAACGTCTCTGACAGCCCCCTGCGCCAGAACATCCGGCGTACCCGTTTGCTCGGCGCCCACCTGCACCTGCTGGCTGGAATAGTATATCACCGCGGTGTCTGCCTCAAGCTCAAGCAGCCGCCCGCTTTCGTCCTGCTGCTGCCAGATGTAGAATCTGCCCATAAGCGTTGCCACATCCGTGCCGTCGGGCTGCTTTGTGACCTCTATTGTGGGCCTTACTTCACCGACCGGCGATATATAAACCGGGTAACGAAATTGCGGCTGTTTGGCCGGCTCTGCCTGGTCCTCTGCTGCCGCTATCTGGTCCTCTGCTGCCGGTGCCGGTGCTTTTTTATGGATAAATTCCTTTTTTTCCGGTTCTGCAGCAGGCCGACGTTTCACCGCCTCTTGCGGCAAAACAGCCGGCCCTTCACCGATAGCCCGCTGGTAAAGTGCAAGTGTCTTAGGGTCGCCGAATTCCCGCTGCTGCGCCGTTACGAACACCTCACCGGTCACTGTAAACCGCACCACTTCAGCCTGCCCTGCCGTAATTATCTCACGGCGCAAATCCGTGGTCATGGCGTTGCGCGCCCGCTGAACGGCCACATTGCCTTCCAGATAGACCTTTGCCGTGTAATCGATGCCGACCCTGCCCCGAAACTGCGTCAACTCGGTTACAAGCCACACAACGGCACTATCGCTGGTAAAGCGGTTGGCCCCTATTGACATCGAAAAATCGCCCGTTAAAACCAGCGTATGCTCACCGGTGGCGGGCTGATGGCTTACGACCTTCCCTGCTGCAAGATGCAAATCCTGGCCTGCGAATATCTCAGCACGCCCCCCCCCGTCCGGGCTGTAATCAGCCCCGTACAACACAACCGACGCACCGCTCAGAACTACAATAGCGATTATGAATAACTGTTTTCGCATACACGCTTTCGCACTATTACCCTTCACGGCCTCCGCCGCCAGTTTACAATTCATCGAATTATAGTCCCTTAGCTATCCAAAGCCAGCAAAAACCCTTAATATCGCGTCAATTATGTTAATTTGGTCTTGACTTGGCCTGGAGTTAACAGCTTAAATATGCCTGCTGATTATCAGGATTTATAAACATGGCCAAACGCGAATACTCGAAACATCAGTCCCAGCTTATCCGCGGCTATTACCAAAACCTCGATACGATAATGCTGCAAAAGCTGGGCGAGCTGGTCGGAGAACTCTACCTGGCCGACACTGCCGCAAAGCAAACCAGGCTCTGGGACAGGGTTCGACGCGCTATGACAAATCTTAAAGTCGCCCCTGCCATAATCGAACACATTATCAACAAAAGGGATGCGGAAATCTTAGCCAAAAACCTCCAGGACTGGCTGCGGGAAAGCAAAACCAGGCCCCCCAGAACAAAATAACCACAGATGCCTGTCTTCAAACATCGATTGTCAGCTTGGGCCTTATGAAAAATTAGTGCCCCTGCCCTATACACAGGTCTTCGGTTATTTCTTAAGATGTCCATTGGAAATATAAAGCCTGTTATTGACGCGCAGCCGAAACTGCATATTCTATTCACCAAAGAAAAAATATATGCAAATCAGGAGCCTAAAATGAAAACAGTAATTTTAAGCGTTGTTGCCGGTATTATTCTATGCGGCTGTGCCACCGCTCCGAAAACCGCCGAGAAAAAAGATATTCTTCACGCCGAAGTGGCCGAAGCCATCGCCGTCTTCAAATCCGCTGACCCTGAAATTCAACGCTTTTTCGACAGGTCTTATGCCTACGCTGTACTGCCAAAGGTCTTCAAAGGCGCTTTCTGGCTTGGAGGAGCTTACGGAAAAGGCGAAGTCTATGAGCAAAGACTTTTGACCGGCTACTGTTCTATGTCGCAGGCCACCCTGGGCTTCTCGTTTGGCGGCGAGTTTTTCCGTGAAATAGTCTTCTTCAGAGACAAGGAGGATTTCGACACCTTTCGAGAATCCGGATACACCTTCGCCGCCCAGGCTACTGCAACTGCCTTGACTGTCGGCGCAGCAGCCAAGGCCGGCTATGACAGGGGTGTGGCTGTCTTTGTCGCTTCCGATGTCGGATTAATGGTCGATGCGTCTTTGGGAGGACAAAAATTCAGCTTTACTGACAAACTTGCCTCGCCCTAAAAAATGCCGTTGAAACCGCCGTGCGCATACCCGCCCGGCTTGTCGCTGCCGATACCGCGCGCCCGGAAAACTCTTTGAACCGTCAATTCACACACACCTGCCTTCGGGGACATAACACCATTATCTTCAGCATTTTGCCTTAAGCCAAAACCGGTAAAAACCCCTATTGACCCTGAGTACAAACTGATTTAGTTGTATGTATAGTTCTCAGGTTGCTGGGAAAAATCGCAAACACATTTAAGAAAGGGCAATAACATGAAGGCCAAAAAAGCACTCGTTTTCATTGTTGTAATGGCGATGGCCGTACCCGCGGCAGCCGACGCATGGACCATCAGCACGCACTACCTGCGGCTCAACGAAGCCGGGCCCGGCGGCAATACCAACAATCTCGGCATTGCTGCTTCTTATGACTGGGAACTGAATCCCTGTCTGACCTTTGCCGTGGAGGCCCTCGGCTCATGGGACAACCCCGCCGAACTCTACGGCGGCGGCATAAACATGAAGTGGCATCTGGCGCCATGGGGAAAGGTTAACTTATATGGCGGCGGATATGCTGATTATGTCCATGCAAGAGGCCTGCCCTCGGTCGCCCAGGGAGGCACCGGAGGCAGCGAAGACGGGTTGATTTACGGCCCGCTGGTTGGCGTGCGGATTCCCCTGACCGAACGCACTGCATTCTTTAGTCAATATCAGTACGGCTTCATAGACTTTGGTACTTTGCGCAGGGCCTTTGACGAAGCCAACTGGCTTGTGTTCGGCCTTGAGATGAAATTCTGACAAAACCGCCGTCT
>DATKWV010000038.1:0-6609 GCA_035529405.1 Sedimentisphaerales bacterium
CAGCCTGCCTTATAATCGATTGCTTTTGTTTGTTTGTGAGGCGATTGAAGGCCCCTGCCCTGGAAGCAAGCTGTTGATTTTTGCCGACAAACCCGTCAACCGAAGATTGAAGAAAACCCAGTCTCTTTAGGCCGTCACTGAAAACAAATTTTTTTCCGGCAAGACCGCGTTTGCGCCAGCGGTCGATGGTTTTTGCCGAGACATTGAAGGATTTGGCTAATTGCTCGATACTGTAAACTTTTTCGCTTTGCTGGTCTGCAGGCTCAGCCACCTGGCTGCTTAGCTTTGTTATGAAAACCCTGAGGTCGTCAACAAGCTCGCCGCCTTTAATAAGTACGCCGGCGTCCGGCGTCCTGGGCCGAAAACCCGTGATGCGAAAACACACAAACTCAAAAGGATATGATTTGTCAGGCTGGAGAATTGAAAGAAGTTTCTCCACAGCCGCCAGTTGCTTGCGGCGCTTCTTCTGCGGCGCAAACCGCAGCTGCATAAGAAGCTGCGACAATTTCTGATTCTTTATCCCTCGCATCACCTCTCAACAGCGATTCAAAAGGCCTTATGGAAAACGAATTTTCCTGTAGTTACCAGGTGTCTATTTTACCAGGCAGGACGAAAAAAAACAGGCCCGATTGACAAATTCAGTCCTGTTTTTGGATTTTTTTGCAAAAAACCGGCGGTTTTCGGCAAGAGGTCAACTCAGCAGGCCCTTGGCGATATCGACCGCCGAAGCGGAATCGGCTGCGTAACCATCGGCGCCGATTTTGTCGGCGTAACCCTGGGTTACCGGCGCGCCGCCTACCATAATCCTGGCCGAAACGCCCGCGTCACGCAACGCCTTTATGGTCCTTTCCATGCCCGGCATAGTCGTAGTCAAAAGAGCACTCATGCCTATCAAATGGGTCTTTGCGTTGCCGGCGTGTTCGATAAACCTCTCCGGCTTTACATCGACCCCAAGGTCAATGACCTCAAAACCGGCGCCTTTCATCATCATCGCAACCAGATTCTTGCCGATATCATGCAGGTCGCCCTGCACAGTACCTATTATAAACCTGCCCAGCGGCTGGACACCGGCCCTGATAAGCTCGGGCTCGAGAATCTCCATGGCCATTTTCATGGCCCTTGCGCTGATAAGCACCTCCGGTATATAAACCTCGTTCTTCTTGAAGCGGTTACCGACAACGTCCATACCCGCTATCAATCCCTGCTCAAGAACATTCCGAGGGGCAGTGCCCTCTTCAAGGGCCTGACGGGTAATTGTTACCGCTGTGTTCTGGTCGCCCTTTATAATAGCCTGCGCAAGTGCCTGTAAATCCGCCATTTTCAGATTACCTCAAAAAACGTGCTGATACTGTTTGAAACCTTCAAAAACAGATTTTCAGAATAACGCATTAAACACTGTTACAGCGTCTAAAGCAAGGTTAAAATTATTTTTTCAGCCGGGCGCGATTTGTGCGTTTTCAGCGGTCAACGGTATCGGGCCTGGTGTGTCAGTGCCAGACGGCTGGGCTTGCAGAAAATTCAAGGATTAAACCACTGGGCGGAAAAATTATTCAACTTTCGGCAAATCATCGAGATTTTTCCTGACCTGGTCGGCAAAAACACTGTCCGGGTACAGGCGGAGAAAATCGCTCAAAACTGCGCGCATTTCGCCCAGGCTTTTTTTCTTTTGTTCGGCATTCGCGGCGTCATGCTGATACCAGAAACTGATTTTCAGTAATCCCAGTTCATACAGGGCCTCGATGCCGGCGTCGGTTGCCTGAAACTGTTTGTGAAGCTGGTCGAATCTTTCGGCCCGCAGCCGGTCGTCAGCCACAAGTTTCACGCCGGCCAGTAAACAATTGTCCCTGAGAGGGTCGTTTGTACCCATCTGGCCCAGTAACCGGTCCAGCTGTTCGGTAAAATGGCGGTCCTGCGGATTTAACATTACGAAGGTCGCCAGGCGCACTGCCGACGCCGGCTCAGCGATTATGTTTTCGGGACCGATAAGCCGGCTTAACCTGTTCAGGCGTCCCTGAAGCTCTATGAGCTTAGAGCTGGTAATTACCGAATCGGCGGGCGGATGGAATAGTGCCGAAATCGACGTGGCCGGCTGACGAGACTGCTCGATTACCTGTAATCTCTGCGGAACCATCTTTTCAGCTTCGCCAAGAAGCTGGCGGGCATGCTCAAATCGTCCCTGGCCCGCCCAGTGTTTGGCAATCCGCCACCGGGCCTCGATGGATTCAGGGCTTGTACCGAACTGGCTGTAAAGGCGATACCAGGTCTCCCGCGACCGCTCCTGAGGATAATCGCTGGCAAAATGAAGCAGTTCTTTCTGCACCAGCATCGCAATATCGGGACTGTATTCACCAAGAAGCGCCTTGTAGTAAAGCACTATAGGCATACGATTGCTTTTGGAACGCTTGCTTATAAACAAATCATACTGTTCAAACAGCTTCTGTTTCTTAGCCTGATAATCCAGGTGTTCAGGTACTTTGAACCAGGTTGGCCAGCGGTCGTTGGCGAGCTGAATTTCCATTTCCTTTTTCAGTTGTTCGCGAAGAGCTATCGGCTCGGAAGGATAGAAGAAACCTGCAAGATACTTTTTAATCACCGGGTCCATAATAGTAGCGTCGAGTGACTCAACGAGGCTGTGGTCGTAAAACTCACGGACGTTTTCGGGGTTATTCTTTGCCACGTAAAGCTGATAGTCAAGTTCGTCAAAACCGATTTTAACCTCGAACAGTATTACGGCGGCGCAAAGCGCCGCTGACGTACACGTCCACACCAGGCCGGGTCTGTAACGAGTGAAGTGCCCGATGCCCAGGACCAGTCCGGCTATCGCCAGGCTCACAAGCCACGCACACACCCAGGGCGCAAAAGACAGACCCCACTTCATGGGTTCGACGCCTGCTGCCGGCCCGAATACGCCCCAGTAAATAAGCTGCGGCGCAATACACAACGCTATTGCCGTAAAACGCGAGCGAAACCGCAGCGGACGACTTGCCGCAGCCACGCAGCTTATCAGAAGAAAAATCGCAAATCCCGGAAGATTCGCCAGAAAAACCACAGCAAGTATCAACGGAAGACTGTAGCTGAAACTCAGAAGCTGGGACACGAGCACCGGCGCAATGGTCAGGGCGCCCATCAGCAGCCCCAACACAAGAATCTGCCAGGGATATTCGAATATGCTTACTCCGCTTAAAACAAACCTGTCCAGCCGCCAAAGATGCGCGTGCCAGAGCATGCGCACATCGAACGAGCATAACGACCCTGTGAGGATTTTAGACCAGAAAAGACATACCAGTGCGTACACCACAACGGCGCCGAACCAGCATCTAAGGACGTTGCTATGACTGTAGTGGAGGGTAGGGCCAATGGTTATAAAGGATTTGGCGGCAGTTTTGCGTGCGACAGCCGCCGGTTGTCCCTTGTTGGGGCCAGAATTTTCCGTCTGCTTATCATCCATAACTTTTCATATCGACGTGTAATCACCGCCGGGTCCGGACATATTATATTAGCGGATTGGCAAATCAGAAATTAAAAAAACCCGCTACAGCAATGGGCAAAGCCAGCTTTAACCTGAATTTTCAGACCTTATCCCCGTTTTTTTCCGGAACTACCGGTATTGAGGGCGGTTTTCTTCGCCGCTGCGGCAATACCGGAGCACTCTCCAGCCTGCCGGCAGAACCGCCGCCGCCAGTACGATTTTCAAAAAATCACCGGCAATGAACGGATAAAATCCCATCTTCAGTGCATTGCCGACACTTGTCAATATGACCAGCCAGACAAGTCCAGGCATATATATTGCGCAGTTTCCCAAAACCATCGCCAGAATAGTCGTACCAACGCGCCGGTCCCAGCCCCTCTGGGCAAGGATTCCGGTTATATAGGCAGCTGCGATAAAACCAATCAGGTATCCGCCCGTGGGCCCCAAAAGCACCGCCGGCCCGGCTCTGCCAAGTGCAAACACCGGTAATCCCGCCACACCCTGGGCTATGTATGTGATAACAGCCAGGCTGCCCCGCCGACTGCCCAGCAGCGCGCCGGCCATCAATACCGCAAAGGTCTGGCCGGTGACGGGAACGGGACTAAATGGCAACATGACTGCCATCCGCGCACTTAACGCTATAACCACTGAGCCGCCCACAATCAGGGTCAAATCGTAGTAACTCGCAAACTTCCTGCCGCGGGGCCGTAAAACATCCGCATACGTGATAACATTAGACAACATTCTTAAAGCCTCTGCGATGTAGTAATAATCAATAATCAGTAATCAATTATTATGTGCCTTCGCCGCTGCTGGACAGATATTTTATCTGCTCGGGTGTAAGGCTGTCTATCGATAAGGACATTGATTTGAGCTTGAGCGTGCATACCTTCTGCTCTATCTGCAGCGGTACATCATAGACTTTAGGTTCGAGTTTTTCTTTTCTTTTTACCACGTATTCGGCCTCGAGGGCCTGCGTGGCAAAACTCATATCCATTACGCTGGCCGGATGTCCCTCAGCCGCCGCAAGATTAATCAGCCTGCCTTCGGCCAGAAGGTATATGCGCTTATTGTTTTTCAGTATATACTCATCCACATATTTACGGACATTGCGATTGACCTTTTTGCTGATTCTTTTCAGACCGGGTATATCTATCTCGACGTTAAAGTGTCCGCTGTTGGCAACCACAGCCCTGTCCTTCATAAACCGGAAATGTTCGGCGCGAATGACGTTTTTATTACCTGTAAGTGTCACGAAAAGCTGACCTGTCCCGGCTGCCTGCGACATCGGCATTACCTCGAAACCGTCCATAGCGGCTTCCAGCGCCTTTATAGCGTCAACCTCGGTAACAATGACAATCGCGCCCATACCCCTGGCGCGCATGGCAAAACCGCGTCCGCACCAGCCGTAGCCGGCCACGACAACCTTCGTACCGGCCATAAGAAAATCGGTGGCCCGAATGATTCCGTCAACGGTTGACTGTCCCGTACCGTACCGGTTGTCAAAGAGGTGCTTGCTGGCTGCGTCGTTGACGGCAATGACCGGAAACTTCAGCTTGCCGGCATTTGCCAGGGCCCTTAAACGAACGACGCCGGTGGTTGTCTCTTCCATACTGGCTATGATTCGATGCGCATCTTTTTTCCGGCGGGTATGCAATTCATTCACCAAATCAGCGCCGTCGTCGAAGGTGATAACCGGTTTATGGTCGATGGCTGCGTTGATATGTTTGTAATAAGTGGTGCGGTTTTCCCCGCAGACGGCAAAAACCGGTATCTTAAAATCCTTCACTAATGAAGCGGCCACGTCGTCCTGCGTACTGAGCGGATTGGACCCGCACAGCACAACGCCCGCCCCTGCGGCCTTAAGCGTCCGCGCAAGATTGGCCGTCTCAGCGGTTATGTGAAGACACGCCGAGACGTTTTTGCCTTTAAGCGGTTTTGTCCGGGAAAACCTTTCCCTGATTGCCGCCAGAACCGGCATATCGTTGTCGGCCCAGAGAATCCGTTTTTTGCCCCCGGATGCCAGAGATAAATCAGCTATGTCATTGACCATTCAGCTGTCCTTTCGCAAAAAAACACCGTAATGATAAGGGCCGTAAGCGTATTTTGCAACCTTTTTGTCGGCTGGCTGTTTACAACTCGAAGCCGAATATTACCGATGCTTTCGCCGAAGAAGCACAAACAGCACCACCGCTGTAGTGACAACAACGATTACCAGCACCTCGCCCGGCCCCAACAACACACCCAGCATCGACTTTCATCTCCAATAAATCCGCTGCTTTATGCCCGCATTCTTACCAAGCACCCTTTTGGTCTGTAACCGCAAAATCACTGCTGAACATATTCGGGCACGAATATAACATTACACGCAAAATTCTCCGGTGTCAAGCCGCGCTTTCGCCTCGGCCGGGGATGCGAACCCTGTTCGGCGTAAAATTAAAAAAGCGCGGCGGTTACAAAAACCGCCGCGCTTTAAAATCATTCTGTCGCTTTCTTACGGATTAGCCAGGTCATTGACGTCATCTGCCGACAGAACACAGTCGTACATGCGAACGTCGTCAAGCAGACCCTGGAAAGCTTCAGTTCGGTCACTGCTGTTACCGGTGTTGCCCGTATCTGCATAACTGCCGATGCTGGACAACCCGGTATATGTACCGTTTGCCTTGCTGATACCGTCAACATACACAACGTAATTGGTCCCGTCCCAGGTCAAAGCTATGTGATACCAGGTGTCGGCACTTAGCGTAGTGATGTTGCTTGCCTTTGTGTGAGTGTCACCGAGGCCCAGGTCAAGCTGGTTGTCACTGTTGTCCATATAAATCTGGATTCTGCTGGAATAACCGGGCGAACTCGAGGTGTGGCCGAAGATATATCGCGTACCTGACTGTGTGCCCACGATACGTGCCCATATTGAAACGGTTGCCGCCGATGCCGACATACCTGTAGTGGGAACCTGTACACGGTCGGTGTTAGCAGCACCGAGGCTGACCGCACCGTCGAATTTGCCGCTTGTCGGCGCCCAGCTTCCGCCGGTCAGTGTGCCGTCATGGCTGTTGCCGGAAGAATCCGCTGCAGTGGTTCCGCTGGACTCGTCAAGCTTCCACCAACTGACAGGTTCAGGCCCAGCCTCGGAATCTGTG
>DATKWV010000039.1:0-6096 GCA_035529405.1 Sedimentisphaerales bacterium
CACTCACTATTTTTACCAATTAACCCTTTTGGTTCCACGAGCCGCGCAACCGGGCGACAATCGCCAGTTTTGCGTCTCCAGTCGGCCGGGTTGGCACCGATAGACTGCATATCCTCTGCTGTGGAAATCAGGTACGGGTCGGCTTCTGTGCCGGTTCCGCCGCTATAGGTCCCGCCCAAAGCACTTTGAACTGACCCCACAGCCAGGAAAACAACTAACCCCACCCATAAAAAAGCAAAACTCAGTTTTTTCATAGTACTCTCCTTCTTAATATGGTCATAACGAACATATCCCTTATAGCGGTAAAACACCGCCGCCGACGGCACTTATGCCAAACCAACAGTAAGTGCACGCAAGGCAGGGATTTGTTACACTTTTTTTGAGGAAATTTTTGATTTTTTGCAGTATTTGTTGAAAAGGTGGTCAAGAAACCTGTTTTTGATGGTGCAGGTGGATTTTCCTCCAAATGTTAGCGATTATATGAATTTTAAGGCAGGGCGTCTCTGGGCAGGTACAATACCACCGCCCCGATTTTCTGTCCCTAACCGGTTGGTGGGCCAGCTAATGTCGTTGCGCTGTTTTTTCCAGGTAGTTGAGCGTTTTTTCGATTATCTTTGCGGCCACCGGTGCTGCTATTTGGCCGCCCGTATAACCCTTGCCGAGCCTTATATTAGGTTTGCGGATCGATACCAGTACTACTACCCGCGGCTGTTGTGCCGGCGCGCCGCCGACAAAAGACGCCACGTACTCACTGTCCGAATAACCGCCCCCTGTCGTGTCGGCTATGTTAGCGGTCCCCGTCTTGCCGAATACCTGCCATTTCTTTAGTTTGCCTTTTGTCCCCGTGCCTTCGTTTACCACGCCCGTCATAGCCTCGGTTATAATCCAGTCGGCCACCTCGCTCTTGACAACATACCCAACGCTGTCACCTGCACGCTTTTGCTCTATGATTTCGCCGTTAGTGTCCACCACTGCTTTTACTATATGAGGCTGTACCACCTTGCCCCCGTTGGCAAGTATGCAAAACGCCCGAACAAGCTGAATCGCCGTTACTGAAATCTCCTGCCCGAAGGGGATGCGCGTTACACTGTAGCCGGTCCATTCTTCTGCAGGCCGAACAAGCCCTTCTGCTTCGCCGGGAAGCTCTATGCCCGTCTTTTTGCCGAAACCGAAAAGACGCAGCCCCCTGTAAAGCTGCTCTTTACCGGTTCTTTGCCCGATTTTCGCCATACCTATATTGCTCGAATGCACGATAATCTCACGTACCGTAAGCTCGCCGAAGCTGTGATTGCCGTATTCACCGATTCTGCCGAACCCTTTGCCTCTGTAGTTGCCCTGCTCGCAGAATATCTTTTCTTTGGTATCCACTGCCCCCTCGTCCAGAGCTATTGCAGCCGCAACCGGTTTCAGCAGGCTGCCCGGCTCGAACGTCTCCCATATCGCCCGGTTGCGTAAACTGTTCGCATCAGCCTTTCGAACATTATTCGGCTCGAAGTCCGGCACCGAGACCATCGCCAGCACTGCCCCCGTTTGCGGCTCAGCCACGATTGCCACAGCCGATTCTGCCTGAAGGTTTTCGTACTGGCGCAAAAGTTCGGTGCGTGCGAAATGCTGAATTGTCGTGTCGATGGTCAGAATCAGTCCTTTGCCCCGGGCAGGATAAGAACTGCCGGGCATCAAGCGAATCGGCCGGCGCTGCAGCGACCCGTCTGTGTAGAACAGCTCCCGGCCTGACAGGCCGCTGAGCTGCCGGTCATATTCCAGTTCAATGCCGTCCAAACCTTTTTCATCGGTACCGGTGAAACCTGTCACATGCGACACCAGCGGTCCTGTCGGATAATACCTCTGCCATTGCGACTGAACGCCTATACCCCGGATTTTTCGCACCTGCTCACAAACCTCTTTGCTGACAGGCGCTTTTATTTTCACGTACCGCGGGTTTTTGCTTGTGCTTATAAGTGTATAAATCTCCACCGCGTCCATATCTAAAAGCCCCGCAAGGCGGGCCGATACCTTTTCCGGCCCTTCTATAATAAGCGGGTCTGCGAAAACCGTTTGCAGCTTATTGCTTGCCGCAAGCACCCTCCCATGGCAGTCCACGATTGCGCCTCGTTGTGGTTTTTGAATCAATCGTCCCTGCTGACCTGCGCTGATTTTCGAATAATATCCGGTCCTGAACAGCTGAAGATACAGGCACCGGCACAGTAACAGCACAAATGCCAGGACCAAAACCAGGAAAAGGGAAATGATATTGCGAATGCTTTTCAATTTTCGGTCGCTAATACCTGTTTGGTGGTTTTTTCACTTGCCGCCGAACGCGGTTATCCGCTGTCGCGCTGGGCTGTGACGGTTCTTGAGACGGCGGCGGGATTTATCAGTTTCTCCACCTCCAGCTGTTTTTGCCACAGCCTTTGTTTAAGCCAGTTCTGTTCGACTGTATATCTGCAGATTTTGTACGAAATACGGTCGTTGCTGGCTCGCAGATGTACCGTAGCAAGCAGCACTGCTGCGAAATAGAAAACAGCAACTAAAAAACAAAATCCGGCTTTCACAATTTAACCGCCCAACACAAATCCGTCATTTTCCCGCGGCTGTTTAGCCGTTTGCCTATCGAACCGGCACCTTCAGAATCATCCCGACGTAAAGCTCGTCCTCGCTGTTCAGCACGTCCCTGTTTTGCCTGAATATTTCCTCGTACCTGCTGCCGTCTCCGAGCTGCTCTTCGGCTACCGCCCAAAGACTGTCACCCTCTCGCACCCTGTAACGCCCGCTGTGCCCGTCATCGGCTTTACTTGCGGGCTTTTGCGGCGCCGAACCTCCCGTGCCGGACTTATTGCTCCCATTGCCTGACTGGCCTGACACTAACGCCGGTATGATAATCCTTTGGCCGACATAAATCTCGTCTGCGCTTTTAAGCTCCTTTGCATTGCTGTTGAATATCAGGGTGATATTTTTTATCTTATTGCCCTGCTCGGCTCCGTAAAACTTCTTGGCTATGGCCGCAAGGCTGTCGCCCTCAGCCACAACATAAATTTGTCCCCTGTCAGCCGTAACTTTGACCTTCGAATCATCCTTTTGGGCCTCACGTTGTACGGCCTGAACTGCCTCTGCTGCTTTTGTTTCAAGGTCCTGTCTTATTGCCGGTGTACTGTTGCTCAGTACGGTTTCAAAACGAACGGTTTTCTCCGCCGGCGGAACAATTGTCACGGTCGTTGCGACTTTACTGTCCGGCCCACTGCGATTGATGACCGCTCTTTCACTGCTGCCTATACCCACCGTTTCATTCTGTAAATCCACCATCGTGGTCGTGAGCCTGTTACTGTCGTCCTCGTGCCCCAGGCCCGGCCAGCCGTTTATCACAAATGCTATT
The DNA here is from genome assembly GCA_035529405.1 of Sedimentisphaerales bacterium. Lineage (GTDB taxonomy): Bacteria > Planctomycetota > Phycisphaerae > Sedimentisphaerales > Anaerobacaceae > DATKWV01. The sequence goes on from DATKWV010000039.1 coordinate 3,371, forward strand.
ACGAATATGAAAATCAAACCCAAAAGCAATCCAATCTTGGCATCTGAAGTCATAAACTCAACTCCGGTATTCTCCCTATGGGTTACTTGTTGCCTTTTGTTTGTCTGCCGGCCTGCCGGTATTTACAAATGTCAACCTCTGATAACTTTATCTTTGTGCAATTCTCAGCTTGGCGCTTCTCGCACGCGGATTCGCCGTAATTTCCTCTGGCGAGGCCGTTATGGGTTTTTTGCTGGTCTGAGAGTAAATCCCGTCTTTCTTGTTTTGTATAAAACTATGCTTGACCAGCCTGTCTTCCAGGCTCTGAAAACTTATAATTGCCATACAGCCGTTTTCCTTCAGCAGCTTTGGCCCTGCCGCAAGCAGCGTCTGGAGGTTCTCAAGTTCGTTATTTACTGCAATCCGCAGCGCCTGAAACGTCCTTGTTGCAGGATGTATTTTTTCTTTGCGCTTACCCGCTGCCGCCGACTTACCCAGCGCCTCGCAGACAATCGCCGCCAGTTGCCCGGTACTTGCTATTGGCCGATGCCGCCGTTGACGAACAATAAAACGTGCGATTCGCCGAGAGCTTCTTTCCTGCCCGAACCGGTAAATCATATCCGCCAGCGATTTTTCGCTGCTTTTATTAACTATATCGGCAGCACTGGTCTTTAATCTTTTGTCCATTCTCATATCCAGCGGCATATTCGTTTGAAAACTTAGTCCCATCGTCCTGTCTGCCAACTGGCCCGAGCATAGGCCAAGGTCCGCCAGTATAAAATCAACGCTTTCCATCCCCTCTTGGTGCACGCACTCGATAATTTCCGAAAAGTTGGACCGTACCAGTATGACCCTGCAGCCGGCGTCCTTGAGCCGTCTTTGCGCCGTCTCGATGCACTTTGCATCCACGTCTAATCCGATAATAATGCCCTCAGGCCCCAGATTTTGGCTAAAAAGCAGGCTGTGACCGCCGTAGCCTACCGTAGCATCAACCATCACGAACCCCGGCTGCAGCCTTATCTGTTCTGTCAGCGTCTTTGCCAGAACCGGTATATGTTCTGCTGCCAACTCATTGCCTTCCATAATGTCCCCTGAGGTTTTCACTATTGCCGCTGCCGCCGCAGACTTCTAACCGCCCCATTTACTGCGCACACCGATGATTATACCTTCGGGTCCAAAAATTTACCGAACAGAAAACCGTGACCTCCGTGCCATACGGTCGTTTCGGCCGCTACCCCTCCGGCGGGTCAGTTTATCTGTTCGGTAACTGTATTTCACAACCTCATTGATATACGCATCCACCCGTCCGCTCTGTTATCGACAACGACCCGGGCGTGTTTGCTGCCTTGCGACGGCTGTGCTGCTTAGACCACGGCTGCGGCTTTATGCTGCCTGCTGAGATGTTTGACCGCCCGCGAGAAACCGACCTTCTCGAACATCTTGCCCAGCTTCCTGACTCTGTCAAGCCGTTCTCCGAGAACCTCTACCGATGCAAACGTCTGTTCGTCAACTGCCCTGCGGCCGTTGATGCTCATGTCAACAATTTGAAAATGGTCAGACTCCATTCCAACTATCTTCCTCCATAAAAGTTTTGTTCTTCTGTCGTGTTAAAACACATTTTATAACGCCCCGAACCTGCGGTTTTTAAATCTCTTCATTTTGTTTTTGCAGTACGTTTTGCCGTGCCTGTGACATCTGCTGCTGGTATTGGGCCATATGGTCGCCAAGGTATTGTTCCCAGTCTGCGTTGTTCCAAAGCTCTATATGGTCTCGCACGCCCACAAGTGTGATATGGTCCTGCAATCCTGCTCTTGTACGCAGCCTTTCGTTCAGCAGTAATCGTCCCTGCCCGTCCAGTTCCACCTTGCTGCTCAGTGCAAAACTCATGCGCTCGAACGCCACCGCCTCATCCGGCGCCGCGCTGCCTGGCGCAACCGAAAGCACTATTTGCTCGAAGTATTTTTCCGGATAAAGACAAAGTATCCCGTTGGCGCCCAGCACTAAGTAGAAATTGCTGCCGTGTTCATCGGCATCAATCTGGTTCCGCAGCTTGTTGGAAATCAGCACTCTGCTTTTCGAGTCGATTACGTGTTGGTATTCGCCTGTTAATAACAGCATGGCATTTATCCCACTTAAAAAAACCACTCTGGGAAAACCTACCACTTTTTCCCACAAAGTCAACGCAAAAAATTATTTTTCCCCTGTTTTTTTTGAAAAATTATTATCGGACCCTTGCTTGCTGCCGCCTAAAGTATCCGGAAAGCAGCGCTTACGACAATAATCGCTCTGTCGGAAAGCCTTCTGCTTTTTCTGGCCAGGCCGCTTTTATTCACACCGGCCTGTGAATTCTCAGCGTATTATGTATGCTTCGAGTGCTTCACCATATACCCCTATATTGATTTGCAAATTGTTTTAATTGACCCACTCCGCGGTAACCGCCCCGCCCTACCGTAGGCGCTGATTCTTTGTTTTTGCCGTAATCCACAGTCCTAAGGACTCCTTACGGAGGACGCCTGCCGGCGGGCATCCTGTGGAGAATTTTACATTATGGTTTTGAACTCCCTCGGCTGCGATCGGGAAAGGTTTGCGTTTTGCGTTTTTTCTCTCCGCCGCCGGGCGGTCTAACCTGAATTGCTCTTTTTATAAAGCAGAACACGGTAAGATTTGAATTTCTTGAAATTCTCCCCCGTTCTGTACCCGCTGAAATACTTGGTGTAAAGGCTGTCTATTTTCTTTTTGTACCGCCA
>DATKWV010000040.1:0-5674 GCA_035529405.1 Sedimentisphaerales bacterium
AAACCGAAATGGCTGGTAAAATAACAATTGACGCCGAACGATGCAAAGGCTGTGGTTTATGCGCAGCGGTTTGCCCGCAAAAAGGCATCGTTATCTCCAGCGTCTCCAACAAAAAGGGTTATTTCCCCGCCGAAGCAGTAACTGCCAGCTGCACGGGCTGTGCAATATGTGCAGTAATCTGCCCGGACGCGGCTATCGAGGTATTCGTTGACGAAAACACCGCACAAAGGGCAGCTGAAAAAAAATAAGCCGGCCTCAATTTAAGGAATCCTTAAGGTGGACAAAAGGATTTTAATAAGCGGCAATGAGGGCCTTGCGGAATCCGCTGTTCTTGCCGGTCTCGATGCGTATTTCGGCTATCCCATAACGCCTCAGAACGAAATCCCCGCATATATGTCAAAACGCATGCCCGAACTGGGGCGGGTTTTTGTGCAAAGTGAAAGTGAGCTTGCCGCCATTAACATGGTATTCGGCGCATCGGCCACCGGTAAAAGAACTATGACAAGCTCTTCCAGCCCGGGCATCAGTCTTATGCAGGAGGGAATCAGTTACCTGGCGGCTGCGGAATTGCCTTCGGTTATAGTCAATGTCATGCGCGGCGGGCCGGGCCTGGGCAATATAGCTCCCTCACAGGCCGACTATTTTCAGGCCACCCGCGGCGGCGGACACGGTGATTACCACACAATCGTTCTGGGACCTTCAAGCGTACAGGAACTGGTCGATTGTATGCCTTTGGCCTTCGACCTGGCCGACCTGTACAGAATTCCCGTGGTGGTTCTGGCAGACGGCATACTCGGACAAATGATGGAGCCGGTGGTGTTCGGGAAAAAACCGGCTCGAAAGCTGCCCGCAAAGGACTGGGCGCTGACCGGCGCAAAAGACAGACCCCAAAACATCGTCCGCTCATTGTGGCTTAAGGAAGGTGCGGTCGAGCAGCACAACTACGACCTTCAGGCCAGGTATCGGCAAATAGAGAAAAACGAAGTGCTCTGCGAGCAATACGCCCTCGAAGATGCCGAAATAGTCGTGGTCGCTTATGGTATCGCCGCAAGAATTGTGCGTTCAGCCGTGAACAAGGCAAGACAGCAAGGCATTAAGGCCGGCTGGATAAGGCCGGTTACATTATGGCCGTTCCCAACAGAACATATCAGAAAGGCCGCAAATGATTTCAAGGTTCTTCTTGCAGTCGAGCTAAGCTGTGGGCAGATGCTCGAAGACGTAAAACTTGCCGTTGCAGGCGCCTGCCCTGTATTATTCTACGGCAGACCGGGCGGCGGTGTCCCTACCGTCGAGCAGGTACTTGAGAAAATCAGGCAATTAACAGTACGCAGCCAAAAAGTTCCGGTATGAAGACAGTATTCAAACGAACGCCGACAATTAAGGACTGCCCGACGCATTATTGTCCGGGCTGCGGGCACGGTATCGCTCACAGGCTCGTGGCTGAAGTCATTGACGAGCTTGGCATACACGGCCGTACCATCGGCATCGCGCCGGTAGGCTGCGCGGTCCTGGCTTATGATTATCTCGACGTGGATATGGTGGAGGTTGCCCACGGTCGTGCCCCTGCGGTGGCTACGGGTATGAAAAGGACCAACCCCGACAAAATAATATTTTCCTATCAGGGCGACGGCGACCTTGCAGCCATCGGAACCGGCGAGATTATCCACGCCGCACACAGGGCCGAGCGAATTACCGTTATCTTTATCAATAACGCCGTTTTCGGGATGACCGGCGGCCAAATGGCGCCGACTACCATGCTCGGCCAGGTAACAGCCACCACCCAGCAGGGCCGAAACCCCGACACAGACGGTTACCCCCTGCAGGTATGCGAGTTATTAGCCGTGTTGCCCGGCGCAATTTATATACAGCGATGCGCCCTCAGCAGCCCGGCGCAAATCCGCAATGCCAAAAAGGCCGTCAAACACGCCTTCGAACTGCAGGTTGAAGGTGCCAAAGGACTTGCGCTTGTAGAATTGCTTTCACCATGTCCGACTTATTGGCGAATGACACCGGTCAAGGCTATGGAATGGATAGACAATGAAATGACAAAAGTGTTCCCGCTGGGTCGCTTTAAGTAAAAATATGTCCCGTAACAGTAACATTTTGTACCAGCAGGTCATAATTGCCGGCTTCGGCGGTCAGGGCATTATTTTGGCCGGCAAGCTGCTGGCCCAGACGGCAATGCAGGCCGGCAAAGAGGTAACTTTTATGCCGGCCTACGGCGCAGAGGTTCGCGGCGGTACCGCTAATTGCGCGGTTATTATCGCTGACGAACCCATCGCCTGCCCGCTGGTAAGCAAGCCCGATTCACTTATCGCAATGAACAAGGCCTCACTGACGAAATTCGGCCCACGGGCCGAATCAGGAGCCCTTGTATTAATCAACAGTTCGCTTGTGGACGATATGCCGGCCTTCGAACAGCCGCTGGAGATAATAGACATACCAGCCGGCGACCTGGCTGTCGAACTTGGAAATGTCAAAGTCGCCAACATGGTGGCATTAGGCGCCTATCTTGAAAAAACAGGTATTCTCAGTATAGACACCGCTGCCGAATGTCTTAAAGACGTGCTTGCGGAAAGATACCATAAGACACTGCCGCTGAACATCGCCGCCCTGAAACGCGGCGCCGAATTCGTCAATCACACAAATACGAGGTTCTGACCCGGAAACTACAACGGTATGCTCAGAAACGTTTCGACCGGTTTGTGTTCCAATCGCCGCGGGGCCGCGGCGCTGCGCATGGCGCCGATGATTGATATTATATTCCTGCTTCTGATATTCTTTCTCGTATCGGCAAAGTGGCGCCCGCAGGAGGACTTTCTGCCGCTGCAGCTTACTTCCGCAAATACTTTCCAGCCGAACATCCCCTCGCCTGAACCGTTGTTTATACACATTTACCCCCAGCCTGACGGCTGTCGGATAAATATAGGTCATCTGGCTGCCGTACAGCTGGAAAATCAAAACATACAGGCTGGTTTGGAACTATTGGCCGAAGAAATTAAAAACTGCCTGCAACAGCAGAAAAGATTGACCACCGACCCCGTGGAAATTGTCTGCGAGCCTTCCGTGAAATGGGACTGGGTCGAAAAAATATATAATATCCTTTGCGGTGCACAGCTTACAAATATCACATTCCAGATGACCGAACAAAGCGAATAAAAATGTAAAACCGACAAGTCCGCGGTTCAAAATTATTTTAAGCGAGGGGACAACAAACCTTGAATGTTAAACCGGCTTTTTTGACTTTGGGTCTTCTGCTTTGGGCAGTGACACAAAGCGCCCCCGCCGGCGACGCCGAATACGCAAGCAGCTTAGCCGGTTCGGCAAAATACACCGTCGATACCTTCCTGCGTGACAGCTTCGGGCCGCGGATAGAATACGAATATCACGACGGCCTGGCGCACGATACCGACAGGGAAAACCTGCGTGAACTGGCGGCAAATGCCTGTGAGCGGCTCAGTGCCGTTGCCGAAAAACAAAAACAGCTCAAACAACAAATCGAAGACTATTCGGGCGATGACTGGGAAATAAAATACGGTGCGACCGGGCTGTGGAGAAAACTGTCCGCAGACATCTGCACGACTCTTTTGTACAAATTTCAAATCGATTATTTCCTGGCCCTTACTTACGACCATCCGCAGAAAAACGACGCCCTGCGTAACATCCTTGTTGAAATACAGGCCCTGAAGGCGGCTTCTTTGCCGCCCGAAACCCGCCTGTTGAAGGCCAGAATCCTCTCGCAGTTCGCCCGTACAGCCCCGGTCTATCAACCCATGGCGGTAAAACAGCTTGACCAATTCGGCCTTTCCTCAAACATCACCACACATATACAGGCCGCCACGGAAAAAATCAAATTACTCGGCTGCGGCGAACCGCAGCAGATAAAAACCCTCATCGGACTGCTTGAGCAAAACGGCCTTGATACCGATTTGGAGCTGCTGCTGCCGCTGGTACTTATTCAGCGCCGCTGCGATTCGCAGGGCTTCGAACAGACCGTTAAAACCTTCCCCCAACTGCAGCCGCTTCTGGGCCGGCTGCTATTAGCCGACCTGGCCGGTCAGGATTTTCAACAGCAGGACCCCGGACAGCCTGGCGTCTTCGAAGCCGAGCTGGCAGTGCAGGTAATATGGGAAAAAGGCCCGCACGATTATAAAGCCGTCCTTGAACAGTTATCGAGTACCGCAAAGTTTCAGACGCCGCTGATATTATACGTGGCCGGTATGGCCTTTGCCGAATCGGCGCCGGCTGCGGCAAGCGAACTGCTGGTAAAGGCAAGTAACCTGCAGAAATTGAAAAAGAGTCCGATGCTGAATATACCCGCCGAAAAAATCGCACAACAGGCCGCCGCCCTTGCCTATAACCTGTTCATCGAAGACTCAAATAACTGCTCACGTACTATCGAGGTTTTTGACAATTACATCACAAAGGCTGCAGGAGCAATTGACGAAAAGCTCGAATATCTTTATGCCGCAATGCTTTACAGTTGCGGCCGACAGCAGCAGGCAACCGAACTGCTTCAAAAAATCGCCGAAAGGCCGTCCGGACTATACCGCAGCCAGGCCAAACTGCTGCTTACCGTCCTGTCCATACGCCGGGAACAAGACTTGAGCACCGACCGGAAAGTCACGCTGCTTTCACAGCTTGGCGAATTAATTACAGACGCAAATGATTGCCGACACACCGGTGAAATAATGCATCTGCTGCCGGAGGTCATCGACCAGATTGACATTTTTCACAAACACCCGCTGCAGTTTTCTGCTGCGCTGCTTGCCTGTAAAAAACTGGCCCGGGTCTGTTATAACTGCCTGGACGGTCCTGAAAAAATCCAGGCGGGTTTGTACTTAGCCGAGGCGTCAATCCTCGTGGCGGAAAACGACAACCAGCAGTTGGCCCCGGTCGAAGAACTTTGTAATACTCTCACAGAAAGCACGTATGCTGACAGCGTGGACCTGATGCGCTGCAGGGCAAGGCTTTTGACCTCGCAGGGTAATTTCGAAAAGGCCTGTCAGCTTTGGGCCCAACTTGCCCGACTACACAACAATCCTTCGCCGACTCCCGCCCAGCAAAGCTGGAAATGGTGGCGGGCAAAGTTTTACCAGATTTACTGCTGGTCAAAACTGCCCGAGACCGAAAGCAGACAGGTCATCCATACCATCGAGGTCCTCGAAAACAGTTTCCGGAACATCCCGTCCCTCTGGGCCGAAAAACTCAAAGAACTTAAAACTACCCTAACCAACTGACCACACCATTAAATTATGGTTTTTGCTTTTAGAGCTTTACGCTTTTCGCTTTTTGGTCTTCAGTCTTTGTGTCCGCTGCCGGCTATACGCTCTGTGAGGTCAGCTACCCGACAGTTACCGTCTGTTCGGTGCAGTTAAGGTAACGGTCATAAGCGAACACAGTAACATTCTTTGCCGCGGCCTGCCGGCCGCTTAGCTGGAAACTGACATTCTCAAACCCGTCGATTACCGTCTTGTCAAGAAGCTTTCCATCCAAAGCAACCTCCAGCTTTACGGTCTCCTTGGCATCAACTGCCAGCCTTAAATAAAGTTTATCGCCGTTCTTAACGGCAGCTTTTATTTTAAGGTCAGGGTTTTTGGAACAGTTGTGCTTTGCCGCGCCGCCTCTTTCCCACTCCATGGCAAAGAACTTCCTTACACTGTGTACGGCGCTG
>DATKWV010000041.1:0-20619 GCA_035529405.1 Sedimentisphaerales bacterium
GAGCGAATAATTAATGAGCCTACTGCTGCGGCTTTTGCGTACGGCCTCGAAAAGAAAAAGAGCGAAAAAGTTGCCGTTTTCGACTTCGGGGGCGGTACCTTTGATATATCCATCCTGGATATTGGCGGTTTTGAGGACCAGGGAGGCATTATTGAGGTCTTGAGCACCAATGGAGATACGCATTTGGGCGGTGACGACCTGGACGAGGTGCTGATAAATTACCTGGCCGAACAGTTCAAAAAAACCGAAGGCATTGACCTGCGAAAAGACCCCATGGCTCATCAAAGACTCAAGGAAGCCGCCGAAAAAGCAAAGTGCGAGTTAAGTACACAGGTTGAAACCACTGTTAATTTGCCGTTTATAACCGCCGATGCCTCCGGGCCAAAGCACCTGCAAATCAGCATTAATCGCAGCACCTTCGAATCCCTCGCTGAGCCTGTCTTCGAAAAGCTCAAACAGCCTTGTTACAAGGCTATGGATGACGCCAAAATAGACCCTGGTAATATTACAGAGGTCCTGCTTGTCGGCGGCTCGACAAGAATACCCAAAGTTCAGCGGATAGTTAAGGATATCTTCCGGAAAGAACCCAACAGGAGTTTAAATCCTGATGAGGTGGTTGCTCTCGGTGCGGCCCTGCAGGGCGCGGTTCTGGCCGGTGATGCCGGCGTAAAGGATATTCTCCTTTTGGACGTAACTCCGCTTTCACTGGGAGTGGAAACATTGGGCGGTGTTATGACCAAGCTCATTGAACGCAATACCACTATCCCTAACAGCAAAAAGGAAATCTTCTCAACCGCTGCCGATAGTCAGACAACAGTGGATATACACGTTTTACAGGGGGAAAGGGAATTTGCCCGGGATAATCGTACGCTCGGCAGATTTCAGTTAACCGATATTCCGCCCGCTCCGAGGGGAATGCCCCAGATTGAGGTTGCTTTTGATATTGATGCAAACGGCATACTTAATGTTTCAGCCAGGGACCTTGGAACCGGCAAGCAGCAGTCAATTGAAATTAAGTCCAGCTCCGGATTAAGCGATGAGGAAATCAAAAAAATGACCCGCGAGGCGCAGGACCATGCCCAGGAGGATAAAAACAAAAGAGAGGTCGTTGACCTGAAGAATCAGGCCGACCAGTTGATTTACTCCACTGAAAAAACGCTGAATGAGCACGGCGACAAAGTCTCCGCTCAGACCAGGGGCAGCATTGAAAGTGCCGTCAACAATCTCAAAGAAACGCTCAAGGGTGAAGATGCCAGTGCTATAAGGAAGGCTGTTGATAACCTCGGTAAAGCCGGCCAGGAGCTTGGCAAGGTCCTGTATGAGGAAGCTGCCAAAAAAAGGGCCGCCTCGGACCAGGCCGCCGGCCCTGCAGAAAACACACCACCGGAAACACAAACCAGGAAAAAGGACAAAGGCGACGTAATCGACGCTGAATTCGAAGCCAAAGACAAATAATATCAAGAGGCAGTCAACACCTGCAAAATCAGACTATCCGGGCTTTGAGCTTGTAAAGCTGGCAGAAGTCTTTCAGCTCTTTGGCGTGTTCTCCGTAAAAGAACACCTGATGAAATCCCGGGAAGGTCAGGACATTATGGCCTTTGTCGAATTTGACCCGTACAGAAACGACGCAGCCCCCGGCCGGCGGCACACTGATATTATCCAGCACCGTTCCTTCGCTGATTAAGACTTCTGTTTCTTCGTTTTGAACTATACCACGCGACCCGCCGACATCCAGGCTTGTGATTCTTTGACCTGGTTTCCATATCGTACGCGGCACGGCATCCCGATTGCCGTGATGGTGAATCAGGTCAAACGGTTCAGCGGGTTTATCAAATCCGTTCAGTTTTGTCGGGCAACTGCAGTGAGCCCCGATTATCGCATCGCAGGATGTGTCCGGGACAGGGTCCTGCTGAAAACCAGGCCGGGAAAAGAGGTATTGCACTATCACTTGCGAGGCCACCGCACCCCAATCCGCCTCGCAGGCCGCCGGTACGCCGTCATCGTTCATCCGCGACCATGCGATACAGGGCAGCGAAACTTTCGTATGCCCCAGTGCTCCCAGGCAGTCCATCGTAATCGCATCGGCTTGTTCGCGTTTGAGAATATTTCTTGCTGCACAGTAACTCTTGATACCATTAATGACATCCTGCTCCGTCGCACCGGACCTTCGCCGAGCCACACGCATGTAATCGCGTGCCATTTTGAGAATCGCATCTGATGTTTCCGTTTGCCGATATTCATCAAGGAAGGTTTCGACTGGAACGTACTGCAGAGCGATACCCACATCCGGCATAACAGTTTCATAACGTTCTTTGCCTTTCAGGACAACACATCGAGTCTGTTTCATTTTCGCACCGGCGGCAAGCATTTTCATCCCGTAGGCTGCCTGGGCGAAGTCCCCGACGGTTGCGTAAATCACACAGCCTTGCTGCTCGGCAAGTTCGATTGTATTGGTTGTAAAGGAAGTTCCTAACGGGGAAAAGATAACTGTCGGTATCCCGCTGGCGGCTGCTGTATGTGCGCTTGGCCAGGAATGCTGCTGACGGTCCAGAACAATCAGAATTAACCCGTCCGCCCTGGCAGACTTGGCGCCGGCAACCCAGCCTTTGGCCTGCTCGATGCCGTAAATTGGTTCCGGCCTCAAATCTAATTTTACACCGAGTGCACGGGCGGTTTCTGCTATCTGTTTTGTGTATTTTTGCCTGGCTGCCTGGCCGTCATAAACAGCGCCGGGCCACAACATACCATACGGTTCTTTGCGGCGAACAAAAGCCGCTTTGATTTTGGGCACACAACTCGAGGCCGGGCCGTACGGTCGAACCAGCTCGAATGTTATTCTCTGCTGCTGCTGCCGGTTACAGCCGGCCAGAAGTGAACAGCTCCCCAGAGAAACCAGCGAACTTCGCAAAAATTCCCGACGAGTTGATGCACAATTGCAATTACAATTCATAATAATCAGCTCCCTGAAATTTTTTGCTTATCTTTTTCTTTTTGGTTGACCTCTCACTAAAGCCGGTACAGTTTCTCGGTAGCGGCCAAAACTACGGTCCTAAGTCTCGACCTTTGATGCCGTCAATCGTCAGGTTTGCATCCGGGTAACCGTCACGGGCGGCCCGGATTTCACGGGCCTTCAAAAAACATACCTGTCCGTCCGCCAGTAAAAAGTTTCTGCTGCCGACCCAGCCCCACCAGCCCGGGTCCTTGACTTCTGTACCCTGGTGGTTGCTGAGCCACTCGCCGATAAGAATTTTTCCGGATGGTCTGGCTACTTCCGACCTGCGCCGAGGAATCGATGGTACCGGTTTACTGTATGTATCGCTTTTGTCGCTGGCAGCGTTGATTTGCTCGCTGCTGTGGTAAAAGCTCATCGAATAGGCATAGCTGGTGGATTCGTAATTCTTGCTCTTGTCTTGAGGACAGAATAATACCGACGGATTATTCACGTCGATACTGCCCCCCAGATAAGGCTCGACAAACCTTCGCCACCCTCGTCCCATCCAGAGCCAGTAAAACGGCTCTGACGATAGCGGGTCCTGTGCGCACGGGTAAGTCTCATCGTTGGCATTCAGGTAAAGGTCCGTAGCTATATAAATTTGCTTGAGGTTATGAGCACACCTCAGACGCATTGCTGCGACCCTGGCTCTTGACAGAGACGGCATTAATATCGACACCAGAACAGCTATGGTCGCTGTGACAACGAGCAGTTCAACGACGGTGAAACCAGACGCTGACCGGTCTTTTACTCGCTTCAGCGTGCCGTTTTCCATCGTTTCATTAAACACGATTTATTTACCTATACAAAAGCGCCTGAATATACTGTTCAAAATCTTCTCATTAATGGGTTCTTGTTTGACAAGCGAAAGACTTTCGCAGGCACAGCGCAGCATCATTGCTGCTATTTCGTCGTTGCCCGCTTTTAGCTCATCGATGGATTCGCTCATACCGGCGACCGCCTTCATCACGGCTTGTCTGTGTCGAGCAGTCAGTGCCGCACCAAAACCGCAGTTGTCCGGACATACCGGCGCCGGCAGTTCAGCACCCGTTGCCCCCCCGGCAGCCGATTCCACGATTATCTTGTTGATTGCCTCTCGTAATCCATTTATACCATAACTGCTCTTTGCGCTTGTGACCAGAACCTTGCACCCCCACAGATTGCACAAACGCCTTATACGTTCAGCAAGAGCATCTTCCGATACCAAATCCGACTTTGTTGCTGCTGCTACCAGAACCTTTGGCTTTATAAGCTCGCACAGCGCGATATCTGTCGCCCATTGCTTTTGGTTTGCTTTTGAGATGTCCACACAGAACACCACCGCCCAGGCCTTTCGCAGCGCTTCCATTGCTGCCTGTTGTGCCAGGCTGTCCAATACGCCGGCTGGGGATATCATCAGGCCGGCGCAGTCGAATACTACGCATTTGCCGCCGGGTAACTGTAGCACACCTGTTAACACATCGCGCGTTGTCTTCTGCTGCTGCGACACTATGCTTCTTTTATGGCCGAGAAGTTTATTTATCAGGCTGCTTTTGCCGCTATTAACTGCCCCCGCGATACCGACCGCAGGTAACTCGCAAACCGATTCGTAATTAGTGCTCTGAAAGGCCAGTTGGTCTAAATCCTCCCTGATTGCCAACAGCCTGCCAACGACTTCATCACGGCAGATGAACTCTTTATCCTCTTCGCTGAAGTCCAGCCCCGCCTCAATCAAACCAAGGCACTCCAATATACAAAAGCAAATCTGTTCTGTTTTACGGCCTAATTGACCTTCTAAAACCTGCTCCGCCGACCGCAGCTGCAGCCTGTTGGAACTTGAGATAATTTCATTCACGGCCTCAGCCTGTGATAAATCAATTTTGCCGTTGAAATAACCTCTTGCTGTGAATTCCCCCGGCTCAGCCAGCCGAACAGATGACAAAGAGGCGTTTTTCGCATGTCCGCCGGCACAACCCTCTTCTAACATCCGGCACAATAATGCCTGGACCACATTTGCGTTCGTATGGATATGAATTTCCGCTAAATCTTCACCCGTATATGAATTTGGTGCCGCAAACAAATATATCCGGACAGGTATTCTCAACTCAGAATCTATCACGATACTGCCCGAATATACCCCTCGCCTGTTCCGGCCAAGCCCCGGCCTGCATATCTGTCTTAGTACCTCCACCGTATCTCGGCCGCTAATTCGAACAATTACCCGTTGCTCTGAGGCTGGAGAACTTACAGCTGCTATTGTGTCATTAAGGTTATACATTTCTTGCCGAAGCTGGCTTCGAAAATTGACTTTATAGTCAGTTTCCAGGGCGTACTACATGTTTTTATAGAAAGGCTTGGGTTTTTTCTTTTTAATCTTGCCGCCGGTTTTACTTGTTGCCGCTACTAACCCTATTGACTGGACCTGTTCTTTTTCTCTGATATGTTTGCGTATCAGGTACTGCTCAACTACCCCTGCAAATACACTGGACATAATGTACAGGTTCAATCCCGACGGCGCCTTATACAACATAACAGGGAACATCAGCGTCATCATGAACATCATCATTTTTTGCTGTTGTGCTGCCTGGGGATTGACTTCTGTTGCCGGTTTGGGCATTAGCTTTTGCTGAAGATAAAAGGCCACGCCCATCAGAATCGGCAGAAGGTTGAATGAGTCCAGCTTGCCGAACAGCGGTAATGTTATTGCTGGAAACCTGACCAATGCATCCGGGGCCGAAAGGTCGGTAATCCAGAACGGTAAAAATGCCGCACCCCGCAGTTCAATGCTCGCATATATCGCACTGTACAACGCAATCCAGATGGGCATCTGGACAAACATCGGCAGCATACCTTTAATCGGTGAGGCCCCCTGCTGTCTGTAAAGCGCCATCACCTGTTTGTTCATCTCGACCTTGTTATGAGCGTATTTCTTCTTTATCTGCTCGACCTGCGGACCGAGGGTGCTCAGCTTGCTCATTGAGACCTGGCTTTTCTTGGTGATTGGATGCATAACAATCCGAATCACGAATACCAGGATGATAATCACCAGACCATAGTTGCCGATAAACGTGTACATCCATTTCATTAACGACAGTATCCCGAACGCAAGCGGCTTGATGATGGCAGCCGGGCAGCAAAAACACGCCATAAAACTTATTGTTTCCACAAAGCCCAGGTCCCGGTACATGGGGTTTCTGTCAAAAATGCTCTTGTCCTTGGGCCCGAGGTACAATTGGAACTTGTATGTTTTTAGATTGCCGTCTTGACCTGCTGCCGACAAAGTGCTCGATACGATTTTCAAATCTGTGCCTATTGCCTCATCGCCGTTGTCCGAAATACCGTCCGGGTCGTAGAATTGCCCTGTGCTGTCCGCTACCCAGTCACAGAATTTTGCATCTTCGCCTGCAACAGGAACCAGAATTGCGGCAAAATATTTGTTTGTCGAGGCAACCCACAGAAAATTTTCACCGGCTTTGAGCAGGCGACGTTGTTCGGCGGTTTGTGCTTTATTCAGTTTTCGCGCATCTATTCTTTTACTGTGGTTCTTGCCCTGCGCATCCCTGAAACCGGCCACGGCTTCTCTGGCATCCCTTCTTATTGACTCCTGAGATATTCCAACGGTCCCGCTTAAATCGAATCGAACTTTCTGCTCCTGGGCCGACAGGTTTTCAATATGTATTTCGCAATCAAGAAGGTAATTGCCGGGTGTTACCCGATAGGTTTGAACCACTTTGGTTATCCCTTCGCCGCTGACTTGGTCTTTTATAACCGCCTCAAAACTCGCACTTTCACGCCCGTAAGAGGTTTTCTCAACAGGTAAACTCTGCCAGTGCAGCCTGTTCAAGGCAAGTTGCAGTTTTTGCTGAACAAATACTAACTTTTTAATTGCCATTGACGTAATCTCTTCTCCGTCGGCTAATTGCACCGGTGATAAAAGTACCAGCGGCTGAGGGTCCTTGTAATCCCGGTTATCGAATCCCTTGCCGTTTCCAGTGCTGAATGTGGCCTTGCTTATCGCCGCCCCCTTCGAGGTAAGCGCCAGCTGGAACTTGAAGCCGGCATCGGGGTCCTCTGTGGCAGGGTCTCTGGCACCAAGTATGACGGTTTTAGCCGCGGCATCGTCGGCACCTAAAATGATGTTATTAACCTCTTGCGGTCCGTTCTGTTGCGGTTGCCAGCTTGAAATGTCGCCTGTGTTACTGGTTAGGCTGTGCTGTAACAGTATGCAGCCGAGTCTGTTTGACCGGCCGGCTGCAAATACACCGGATTCGACAACAAGCCCCATACACGTGCCGGCAAAGATAATTATAACTATAATTAAAACCGTTCTGAAATTCATAATTGTTGTCTCAGTTCCAGATACCGGGATTTACCCTCTTTTTGTTTGCTGCGGAAATCGTCGGCTTTTCTCATCTTCCCTCCCGCAGACGTTCCGCATGGAAATTGTCCAGCCGCTTGATTGACATTATTTTCTTTGCTGTGGTCTCGAAGTCGTACTCCAGCCGCACAAAGTACACCTCGTTGCCGTCAACATACGCGTAACTTGCCCTGTTATCGCCGTCTCTTGGTTGACCCACGCTGCCAATGTTAATAATGGCTTTCTCGTCTTCGACAATCGGATAGCTGCCGCCCAGTTCTTCCGGCAGGTAGAAGTCAGGTTCATCCACAAACACCCCGGGCAGGTGTGTATGACCCACAAAACAGATATTGCTGACCCGCTCGAAAAGCATACGTATCTTTACAGGATTGCTGTAAACATCGTCCGGAAATATGTATTCGTTAATAGGCCTCTTGGGCGAAGCATGTACGAAATCTATCATTATTATGTTGCCTTCGAGTTTGGTTTTAAGCGTTCGCCGCATCGGCAGAGTCCCCAGAAAACTCCAGCGCTGGTCATGATTTGGTTTTGCCTGTTCGGTTTCCAGCACATCCCTTGTCCAGAAACTTGCCTGTTCTGCAGCATAGTTGAAATTCGTCGGCTCATAGAAAACCGCGTAATCATGGTTGCCCATCACGCACCACCTGGTCTCTTTTATAATCAAATCCAGACATTCGATGGGATTGGGACCGTAACCGATTACATCGCCTAAGCAGTAAATCGTTTTTATATCACGTTTTTTAATGTCGGCCAGAACCCTCGTCAAGGCCTCGAAATTCGAGTGTATATCGCTTATAATCGCAAACATCTGTAGCCCCGCGCTGCCTCAAAAAAACAACCGCAATCATATTATCCAAACCCTACTTTTTACCAGAATTGTCAGCAAAACGCCAGAATATTTATTAACTTTCAGTTGTACAAAGAATTTTCAAAGTTAAGCCGAATACCGACAAAGAGCGTTTAGGCCCTTGTCCGACCGCAAATTTACAGTTTGCCTTGATTGCCGGTGTTGTTATAATAACCCTTGTTTTATTTGTTTGCCGAACGGATGTGCTGTATTTTGGTAGATATGACTCTTCTCGAAACTCGTCAACTGGTTAAAAAATATTCGGGCCGGGCCGTGGTCAATGAGGTCTCTATTTCCATCGCCCAGAGGAGCATTGTGGGGCTTCTGGGCCGAAACGGCGCCGGTAAAACTACCTCTTTCAGAATGATTATGGGCATGATTGCCCCTGACAGCGGCTCGGTGATTTTTGAGGGACGCGACATCACCAAACTGCCGATGTACAGAAGAGCTCGCCTGGGTATCGGTTATCTTTCTCAGGAACCAAGTATTTTTCAGCGCCTCAGCGTGACCGATAATCTGTACGCTATTCTGGAAACCATGTCCATCACAAAGGCCCAGCGAGACCGCAAAGCTGCTATGTTGATTGACCGGTTTGCTCTGAACGAGGTGGCGCAAAGTCAGGGCAGGTTCCTTTCGGGCGGCGAGCGAAGAAAACTTGAAATCGCCCGTGCTATGGTAACCGACCCTTCCCTGATTCTGCTCGATGAGCCCTTCAGCGGTGTTGACCCTATCGCCGTCGAGGACTTACAGCATGAAATCCGCCGGTTGGTTGCCTCTGGTGTCAGTGTGTTGATTACGGACCACAACGTCGAAAGAACGCTTGAGGTTGCCGACAGCGCCTATATAATCGACCACGGCAAGGTCATAGGTGCCGGCTCGCCTGCCGAGATTATCCGTAATGAAACAGTCAGAAAAAATTATCTGGGTAATACGTTTACCGGCGACGAATTTGACAACACATAACTGTCTGCAACTGTGTCCTGCAAAGCCGCACAAACCGGCAATTTCCAGTATGCAGTGTCGATACCGCCGGGATTTTGGGAATACAATTAAATGGTAGATATTGATATTGAAAAGTGCAAAATCACTTTCTACCCCGCCGAGGTCCTGGGCAGGCCCGCTGAACCTGTGGCAAACATTGACCATCGTGTATGTGAGCTTGTGCAGAAAATGGCCGATATTATGTTCCAGAATAAAGGTCTTGGCCTGGCTGCACCGCAGGCTGGCGTATCACTGCGACTTTTCATAATCTGCCTTGACGGAACAAGAGAAAACCTCAAGGTCTATATAAATCCTGTCGTTACCACTGCAGGCGAACTCGAAGAAAAAGAAGAAGGCTGCCTGTCCGTACCCGGCGTTTACACTAAAATCCGCAGGTACAGCAAAGCCACTGTAACAGCCGCAGATATCCGCGGAAATGAATTTACCGAACAGGCCGATGGCCTTTATGCCAGGTGTCTCCAGCATGAAAGGGACCACATTGATGGCGTAACTATCACCGACCACATGAGCTCTGTGGCAAAAATTATGCACCGAAAGCGACTAAACAAACTTAAGGAAAACTACCGAAAGACAACTCAAAAATAAATCTCACAGCCCTGCAGGCTATATCTGCAGGAATAATTATGAACATAGTGTATATTGGCAGCGGCGAATTTGGTCTCGAATGCCTGAATGGTTTGGCCCGCTCAGACAACCACTTGCCGCTGATTGTAACTCAAAAACCACAGCCCGCCGGTCGCCACAGAAAACCAACACCAACGCCCGTCGCCCGCTGGGCCGCGGCAAACTCAACTCCCTGCCTGGAAACAGACAATGTAAATGCCCCTGATGTTATAGAAAAAATCGCTTACCACCGCCCGGACCTGCTTGTGGTTATAGCGTTCGGCCGCAAAATCTCCGCCGACTTGATAAATCTGCCGACCAACGGTGCCGTGAATGTACATGCCTCCCTGCTGCCGAAATACAGGGGTGCAGCCCCCATAAACTGGGCTATTCTAAATGGCGAAACCGAAACCGGCATCAGTATTATCACCTTAGCAGACACTATAGATACCGGCAGCATAGTAAGCCGGCAAACCACCGAAATCTACCCCGACGAAACAGCCGCACTCCTGCACGACAGATTGGCTAAAATGGCTGAACCCCTCCTGCTGAGTACAATCCAGGCCATTGCTTGCGGTTCAGCCGTCTATACCACCCAGGACCATTCCAGGGCCACACTTGCACCAAAGTTGAAAAAATCAGATGGCTTCCTCGACTTCAGCGACTCTGCCGTATCTTTGAAGAGAAAAATACGCGCTTTCTGGCCCTGGCCGGGGGCCGCCGCGCTTTACCTGTCAGCCGAATCAGGCCAAACTCAAAGAGTAACAATAGCAATGGCCCACGTTGTAGAAACTTCCAACCCAGCCGGCCTGTCGCCCGGAACGCTCGACCCGAATCTTTGCGTTATCTGTGGTCAGGATGCTCTCAGAATGACCAGTATCCGTCCTGCCGGTGGTGTGGTTATGAGCTTCGACGATTTTATCAACGGCCGTGACGTACAGCCCGGTGATGCGTTTGTTACGATAACCACCTGAAAAATGGCCCCCAAAAAACAAAAAACCGCCCGATATGTAGCGATGACCGCCCTCAACAGGTTTAGCCGCCGACCCGGTTATGCTTGTCCTGTACCTGCCGAGGTGTTTGAGCACACTGCTGAAAAACAGCGTACCACCGATATCGTTTTCGGCACAATAAGAAATACCACCGCTATTGATTTCGTAATAACCCGTATCGCCGGTTGTCCCGTCGAAAGAATCCCGCCGAAACTGTTAAATATTATCCGTATAGCTGCTTATGAGCTTATCTACACCCCTGATGTACCCGAATATGCCATTGTAAACGAAGCCGTTGAAAACTCTAAAATTATCGCCCGTAAAAAGCAGGCCGATTTTGTAAATGCACTCCTGCGGAAACTGACAACTGCGATAGAAAATCGAAAAATCCCTCTTGATGACGCCGACTTTCGAAAAACACTGCCCCAAACAACCTCAACTGGCTGCCGGTTCCATAACTGTTTTCTGCCGCAGCCGGATACTGAGCAGGCTGATTATCTTGCACTTGCTTTTTCCCTGCCCAAATGGCTCGTTGCCGGCTGGTTAAATGATTTTGGAGCCCAAAAGACACGACAAATATGTTTTGCCTCGAATCGCAGACCGGCTATTTATATAAGACCCAACAAACTAAAAACTACCACACACAAACTAACGGAAGAATTCTCTGGCAGCGGTCTCGATGTCGAAGTCATTGACCCTGCCTCAATGATAAGAATCAAAAGCGCTGGCTCGGTAACAGAACTGCCGGGTTTTGCTCAAGGTCTTTTTACTGTTCAGGATATTACCGCTTCATACCCCGTACATGCTTTAAAACCCCAGCCTGGTCAAACCATACTCGACCTTTGTGCTGCTCCGGGCGTCAAGACCGCACAACTGGCAGAAATAACCGGCGACCGGGCCACAATCATAGCCACTGATATTGACAGTAAACGCCTGCAGCTGGTCAGGGAAAATGTTGCGCGATTAGGTATAAAAAGCGTTTGTATAGTAACTTACGAGAATCTTCGGCAAAAAACCGCCGAGCTGGGCTTGTTTGACGGCATATTGTTGGATGTGCCCTGTTCGAATACGGGCGTACTGGCAAAAAGACCACAGGTACGGCATAGAATAACACCCGAAGCGATAAATGAATGTGCCCGGGTTCAAGCCCGGCTGTTGGAAAAAGCTGCCCCCCTGGTAAAGTCTAAAGGCAGAATCTGTTACAGTACCTGCAGCATTCAAAAAAAAGAGAACAACCACCTTATAGACCAGTTCCTGCACAGCAAACCGCACTTTACTCTCGAATTTGAAGAACTGACCCTCCCGTCCGCACAGGGTTTTGACTGGGATGGTGGTTATTTTGCGGCCCTTGTACGTCGGTAGGCCGCTTCATTGAACTTGCCCTGATTCTGACTGCACGCCGCACCGCACCATACCTTAACATCAGTCTGGTGTCACTGCATGCTGCAAAAAACTGCAAACATTAATCCACAGCCTTTCCACAAAACGACTTTACAATGTGTAAAAAATGTTAAAAAAAATATTTTTTCGCGCGCAACATCAACCTGTAAAGCAATATTCGTTATGTGGAAAAGAAATTTAATAAAACACGGTTGAATTATTTTGTTAACGTCTGATAATTACCCGTAAAGGATTGGATTTCTGTCGGAAACCAAACGCTAAATCAGCAGTGGAGACAGATAATGCGTGGCACAATCACGGATGAAATAAGTGCTGTTAACCAGGCTTTGGCTGAAAACGTCGGACCTCAAAAGTTCAGAATATGGTTCGAAAACTCAACTAAGTTGACACTGACCGATGACTACTTGAAAATCAGTGTCCCCAATTTATTCACAGCCGGGTGGATAGAAAGTCATTTCTTGAATCAAATCAAACAGGCCCTTTCCGCCGTCACCGGAACCGCTCGAAAGGTTACTTTTGCTATTGACCCGGAACTGTCCGGCCAACAAAAAAACCTGAAGCTTCCTGTTGATGCTGATTCGCAAACTCATAACCGCAACTCAAGTCATGAACCGCCTGACAAAATGCAGAAGCTGCAGAGTAAAGCACTGAGATTAACTCTCGAAACATTTGTCGTCGGCCCTTCAAACCAACTGGCCTACAACGCCGCCAGGGCCGTCATTAGCCAGAACCATAGCCCCTTTAATCCGTTGTTTATTCATGGCGGATACGGTGTTGGAAAAACACATTTGCTGCAGGGAATCTGTAACGCTGTATCCCAAAAGTGTTCTGCCGCCAATTGGTTGTACCTGTCGGCTGAAGATTTCGCAAATCAGTTCATTCTGGCACTTAAAACAAAAAAGATTGAGCAGTTTCGACATAAAATCAGGGAAACCGACCTGTTGGCTATAGACGACATACATTTCTTCGCGGGAAAAAATTCTACGCAGGAGGAATTCCTGCACACTTTCAATACCATTGATTTGGCCGGAAAACAGGTTGTCCTCGTATCCGATGCTCATCCGAGGATGATTGGACAGTTGTCCGAAAAACTGGTAAGCCGCTTTGTTGCTGGCATGGTTGTTAAAATTGAAAACCCTGATTTCCAGACCAGATGCGGAATCTGTCAGCAGTATGCAAAGGCTATGGGCCAAAACCTGCCTCAAAGCGTTACAAAATATACCGCCGAAAAACTCAAAACAAACGTTAGAGAGCTCCAGGGCGCTCTGTTGAAATTAGTCGCTTTTGCCTCGCTGCAGAATACACAAATCGACCTCGACCTGGCAAAACACGTTCTGGCCGAGCATCTGGCCAGAACAGACCCTATTGTCCATATTTCCGACATCGAGTCCGCCGTTGCCGACTATTTCGGCTTAATGCCGGCGAACATACGCTCATCCAAAAAAAACAAGATAATCGCCATGGCAAGACATTTCAGCATGTATCTGGCAAGGAAGCACACAAAAATGTCTTTGGCGGAAATCGGCAGATTTATGGGCAACAAAAATCACGCCACCGTGCTTGCCGCCTACAGGAAAATAGAAGATTGTTTGAAACAGAACCTCCAATTGTACTGGCACGGCCCGGCAGGCAACAAGGTCGCCAAAACTAAAACTATACTCGACCAGCTTGAAGAGACTATTTCCGCCTGAAGTCGATAAAAGGCCGGTGGCGACATACATCCATTGAATGTCGCCACCAAAAGTTTCGAAAGGAGAATAAACTTTGCATTCATTTAATATACGCAGCTTTTCTGCAAATGTTCAGGCAATTCCAGGGTTTTCAAGGCTCTTTTTGCGCCCTCGGCCACGGATAACCTCAGCAGCGGTCCCGTCGTCAATAAAAAGGATTTCGTGAAATGCAGTATAAGGTCGGTAAAACAGGACGTGTAATTGCAGCTCGTTTATTTGAAGGCGAAGATGTTTACCAGTCCATTCAATCCATAGCCGAAAAAGAGAACGTCAAGTGCGCTTGTGTTCTGATTATCGGCGGTTTCAGACAGGCCCACGTAGTGGTGGGACCAAAGGCCGAAAAGCCCAAAATTGTCGGTGATTTTAAGCAGTTCTCCGGCCCCGGTGAAGTATTGGGCGTGGGAACTATCTACTGCGACGATGAAGGGCCAAAATTACACATCCATACCGCTATAGGCAAAGGCGACCAAATCCTCGTTGGCTGCCCGCGAGGCGGAGCCAAAACATTTTTGGTATTGGAAGTTACTATAATTGAAATAGACGGCATTCTCGCCAAACGCAAACTCGATGAAAATACCGGGGTGAATCTCCTGCAGTTTCAGTAAAACTACTCCCCCGCTTTTGAACCGGGCAGCCTGCAGAACCATATGAATGAAATAATAATTAAAAATCCTCCCGACAAAAACAGAACCACTCGCTGCGGCCATTGACTGCTGCGAACAAGCCACGCCGGTACGGGGTATTTGTCGAATTGCTGGTTGGACTGTTTTTTTAACGCCTCCTTTGCTGCCGCCAGTTGTTCTGCTGCTATTGCCGGATATATGGCATTTGAGTCAGCCGGTTCCGCACCAAGTATCACCGGCCCAAGACGCAGTATAACATTCGGGTCTTTTTCCAGCTGCTCCAGCAGTTTGTCATAGTCTGTAATCACAGATTCCATGCGTTTAAGAGACGCTTCTATTGACCGCAAAAGTTGCCTGTTTTGGTAATACCGGCATAAATCACCGCACAGCACGGAACCGCAAAGAGCTGTTGCTCCCGTGCTGAAAAATACCACAAACAGAACACACCTTAAAAAGTACTGTCTTGACATCAGTAGTCCTTTGCCACACTTGTAACAAACGTCCGGCCAATGCCTCCACAACACAAACACACGCCGGCTTCCTGCATTTGCCTAAAAAGGCACGTTATTATGCCCTGTCCTCACCGAATCGAGGATTTGACGTTGCCCGACAAAGCCATCTTTTTTAACTCCATAACATTCAGCTTGCCTGAGCCGGATACCGGCAGCGACTTTACTTTTATATAGTTGTTCCGCCGCGGCTTCCACAGGTTCGGCAGCGCGCTGTTGGTTACGATTTCATGCAGTTTATCGGCGTCACCTGCCTTGTCTAAGTATAATACGACCAGTTCTTCGCCTTTTCTCGAATCCGGAACTGCTGTTACAGCCACCACCGCCTCGTTTGTGTTCAGCCCTTGCAGAAAAGCCTCTTCAACGCCCTTATGCGGTACCATTTCTCCCGCGATTTTGCTGAAACGCTCCAGCCTGTCCTTAATTGTCAAAAACCCCTCCTGGTCAATGCTGGCGATATCCCCCGTATTATACCAGCCGTTATTCACCACTTTCCTGGTTTCTTTGTCTCTGTTAAGGTACCCCAGCATAACATTCGGACCCTTGACTAATAAAAGCCCGGGTTTTCCGATGACTGTCTCCCTGCCGTCCCTTATATCTACTATCTTCACTGATACCCCCGGTATCGGCATACCTACGGTGCCTTCCTTGCTGCCGCTGGCGGATGCATCACAGCTCAGCTGCGCGGGCACATTCAACGATACCACCGGCGAAAGCTCACTTGTACCATAACCCTCCGATGGACGAATCCCGAACTTTTCTTCGAAGCCGTCAGACAAAGATTTTCTTAATGCCTCAGCGCCGACAATTACCGCACGCAGCCCGCCGAAGGCTTCTTGTGCGGTCCTTCTTATGTAATACGAAAGCATCGTCGGTGTGGTAAAAATTATCGTTGAATCGTTTTTACATGCAGTCCGCCCCGCAAGCTCGCCGTCAAGAGGATTATTTACGTAGCTTGCCGAAATACCCGCAACCACCGGAAGCCATAAACTGCAGGTGTATCCGAAAGAGTGAAAGAAAGGCAATACCGCGCACAGATTGTCTTGGGGTATGAGCTTAAATACTCTTAGAACAGATTCGATATTGGAAATGATATTGTCATGGCTGAGCATTACGCCTTTTGGCTTGCCGCTGCTTCCGGAAGAAAATATCACCGTTGCCAAATCTTTCCCGCATCGCAGCCGGTTGTTGGCCAGCCGGCCTGCCGGCAGCAACCACGCCTTCAGGTATGCCTTGATTCTTGCTGCTGCCGTAACCTTTTTTACAATGTCTTCAAAAAACAAAAATCCCTTGAAAAATTTAAGAATCCCCAGCTTTTCAATAAAACTACGCGATGAAATTATACTTTCTATCCCGCATTCATTGATGGCCGACTTTACTAACGCCTCCGACAATGAGTAGTTCAGATTTACCGCCACCTTCCCTTCGAGGGTTAATCCCAGGTTGGCCAACGCCCCAGCCGCCGATGCCGGCAGCAATATCCCTATCTTTTCCTGCCCGTGTGTCTGTTTTGTAATTTCTGCGCCGACGGCTGCCGCGCTGACCAGTGCCTGACCATAACTTAGACTCTTGCCTGTACAGTCACAGATACAGCGCCTCTGCCAGTTTTTTCGCGCTGTCCTCACGAACAACTCGCCCAACGACCGCCTGTGGTTTTCTGCTGCCATTTTTATCCTGAAAAACCTTTTGTACGGCTGCCGACCCTTATCCTGACAATCTTAGTAACAAAAAAAATCCTTATCAACCTTAAAACAAACACCGTATTTTGAAAACACCCATTATACCGCTGTTTGAATAGGCAAACCGCCTTTTTATTGTTTTTCCAGCCTTACAGCCTTATTGCCCCGCGGCAGTTTCATACTCGTTTGCCAGCCGTTGGCGTCCGTTGCTTGGCGACTCCGGCTGAAACCGTATCTGACATCACCATTGCCGTTGACGTTGTCAATTGTGCCAAGGTACCACTGCCAGGGAAAATTATGGTCTTTTATTCCTTTATCGATGCCGGTAACGTCGACATTATGAGCATAAGTCAGGTCTTGCTGTGTCCACCCCAGCGTATAGTCACGAGTATAATAGTGCTCCGCCCAGAAATCAATGCCGGCACCGGCATCGATGTTGGCTAATGAGCTTTCCTTCCAGAAAGCTGGAATGTAAGCGTCGAAAAACGTCAAATGAATATCCGCTGTCGTTTCCTTAGCCAGAATTTTGGCAGCCTCGCTGATGGCCCAGCAGCCGCTTGAATGACCGATTAAATGGATGTGCCGTAAATCCTCGCAGCTTTTCATAATCTCCTCGGCCAGCCTCGGTCCTGCGCTATCTCTGGCATATTTGGCTGCCCTGGTAGCGTTAAGCGTTTTAGCCCCCTGCGACCAGTCAAAGTACCCGCAGGCCCATTTCTCTGAATCGACTCGTTTATGTATTGCAAGGGCCATATCTTCCGGCCAGCCCCCCTTGCCTTTCTCCACCCACCCGTGCGTAACTACAACCAGGTATGTACCTTCCGAATGCTTTGCCTGCGAATTTTCGCTGCCGACCAACTGCAATCCGTCAGGAAGCGATTGTTCCCGGCAGCTCAGCCATAGGCTCGAAACTACAGCCAGCAATATACCTGTCCAAATCCGATGCTTCACTGCGCCGCACATAAACTATGTTTTTTTTCTTATGACCGTTTCTTAAGCTTATTTACCACAACTGACATGCTTTGTTCGCATCCGCTTCAGGGCCCAGCAGACCATGTTTGCTATACCCACACCTGCTATAACGAAAAACCAGCCGCCGGCAAATAATTTTTGATGCTCAATTGTTTCCACTGTGCTGAATACAAATATTCCCGCAACGGTCACCAGTCCCCCGAGTCCCTGCCAACGCAACGCCAGCACCAGGCCTGATAACGCAGCAACAAAGTTTATCATTTGAACCAATTCAATAGCTGTTAGTTTAAGCGGATTCGGCAGCCCTTCACCGACGCCTATGACAACAACCAAAAGCAGCAGGGCCATCCCTGCTGCTTTAACCACCCAACTGAAAAACCTTATCCAATTCGCTTTCAATTTTTGCGCTGCGTTCATTTTTGATTCATCCTTGCACAATTGTTAGTGCACACACACTTTCTGCCAAAAATCCGCACGTGTACAATTCCTTTACTTTGCGCTGTCCTGCGCAAAAAGTTTCATCCGAATCTTGCCCAGCATCGATATGAGCTTTTTTTGTTCACCTTCGTTCAAACACGCCGTTATCTGCTGTACCCGCTGTATGTAAAGCGGCTCAACTTTCGTAACAAGCTTGCGGCCGTCTTCGGTCAGTTTGATGATGTTACACCGTCTGTCGCCTGATGTTGCCGTGCGCACAACCATCTTTGCTTTTTCCATTCTGTCTATGATTGAGGTAACATTTGCCCGGTTGACAAGCATCATCCGGCTCAGCCGGGCCTGGCTTAAACCGCCCTTTGAATCGCTTTGGTAGCGCAAAAGCATCATAACGTTGAACTGAACGTCGGTCAGGCCGAACCCGCGAAAGAATACATCTGCCTGTTTTTTGATAATAGCTGCAGTGTAGTAAATGTTCAATATCGCCTCGTGGGCCCCAACCTTAATGCCTTTGCTTAAATGCAATTCCTTCTCAAGCGTCATTTTCGGCCCTTTCGTTCATAGCTATACTGTATATATATAAATTATATACTAAGCAACTAACCTGTCAAGGCTTTTTCGTAAGAAAAACTTAATTTTTTTAGACTAAAACAGCCCCTGATGTGTCATATTTAGTGACGATCGTTGGTTTCGAAACTATTCGGTGCACCTTAAATGCTGGAAGATAAGTTACTTGTCTGGAAATTGAGGTATGGCAGCAGGGATGCTCTGTGCCGTATCTATGAAAAGTACAGGAACGACTTGCTGGCCCTGGCCGTTGCTCTTTCAAATGATAAAGCGTTAGCCGAAGACATTGTGCACGATGTTTTCGTTTCTTTTGCAGAATTAGCCGGTAAGCTTCAATTAAGAGGCAATCTGAAGAGTTACCTGGCAGCCGGCATTGCCAATCGTGTGCGTAATTTAAGGCGTTCAAAGCCTCAACAGCCTGTTGGGCTGGATGAAGCAGCCGTTATCGCTTCGTCCTCAGACAGCCCTCAGCGGTTGGCGATATCCGCTGAGCAATCCCAGCTAATCGGCAGTGCCATGGCCCAGCTTCCGTATCAGCAGCGGGAAGTAATAATCCTGCACTTGCAGGCCGGCTTAAAATTCAGGGCCATAGCCAACTCGCAGGGCGTTTCGGTCAATACGATTCAGAGCCGGTACCGGTACGGCATGGACAAGCTGCAGTCGATATTAAATGGTGAGGTGAAAAAATGAGTGCTGCAGAGAATGTGGAAAAGTTGATTAAGAAGTTTTGTATTGCAAAAAAATCATCTGTTACAACCAGCCCCGACATGGACAAAAGGGTCCTTGACGATGCGCTGGCAGCGTACGAAAAATCAAAAGCAAAGAAACCGGCCGATTCACAGCCGTTTGTTTGGAGAATTATTATGAAAAGTAAAATTACAAAATTAGCAACAGCAGCAGCGATAATTATCGCTGTTGCATTATCGGTAACCTTTTTGGACAAAACGGTCGCACCCGCTTACGCTATTGGACAAACAATTGAGGCATTACGACAGGCCAGAATAGTTCATATGTTCTGTAGGGATTGGGATGGCAAAAAATTTGAGATGTGGATGAGTCTTAACACTGAGGGGTATCCCGAATACTGTTATTCGTATTGGCCGGACTATGAGGTTACTAATATATCCACTCCAACTGTCTCTTACCAATACAACAAGAAAATGAATCAGGTATCAATTAACAAGGGCAAGTTATATCACTTTGATATTCGATTTGACAATATGTTTGAAAATATACAAGAAGCCGTCTTAAAAAATGAGAACAACATAAAAGTTTATAGGGAAGCGGCTTCCAGTGGTGGAAAAAACCTAATAGTTGCTATTTGTGAGGGAGACGCAGAAGCTTGGAAAATTTTTATTGATTCCGAAACCAAGCTTCCGGTCGGATTACATTGCCTTAAAGGCAGGAATCGGCCAGGAGATTTTATCAGAGACTTCGACGAGATACGTTTTGATGAAGAACCACCAGCAGGAATTTTTGAATTTGAGATGCCGGACGGAGCTGTTGTTACAGATATGGACCAGCGCATGCAGCTTCTTGATGATCCCAACAATGGCATTTCTGCCGAGGGATTAAGTAAACAACAGGCAGCTGAGGAAATTGCTTGCGAGTACTGGCGGTACATAATAGAAAAAGATTTGGAAAAAGCCAAAAAAGTATCTCCCTCAATTTCTTTGTATTCAGCCGAAGAAGTAGAAAAGAGATACCAGCAAATCTTCGGTAATTGTCTGCCGAGCGAATTTGTGGAGTCAGGCAAGCTTTATGTAGAAAACAGTTGTGGGCTTGGCGAAATTCTACCCTGTATATTGATGTTCGAGGACGGCCGGAAAAGAGAGGCAAAGATTATAATTAGGTTTAGAAATATCCGGGGAAAATCATCCTGTGTTATAGCCGGACATTATGGTTATCCA
>DATKWV010000042.1:0-3418 GCA_035529405.1 Sedimentisphaerales bacterium
GCCTGGTTGTCAGCACGGCTATACCGTACACAAGCATAATAAAAAACCCGATTGAAGGCAGATAAATGTAACGGTCTGCCATCGATTGTGCGCCGACCTGCACTATGCCGATTACCGGAACCAGGGTTCCAGCAAACCATAGCCAGCCGGTTAAAAGAAAACGATATCGCCCTGCGTAAATTATCACAAAGCCGGACAGCACTGCCAGTACAACTGCGCCGATAATTAACTGCAGCGGATTGATACCTGGCGGGTAGGGATATAAAACGGCGAGATTACAGGGATAGAACATTTTACCGATGTAGCCGGCGTATGCGATTAAAGCATTCTGCAGGCGAACGGACAGGGCAATTTCTTTCGCAAACTCCATCACGCCTGCTTTTTCCTGGACAATGTAGGTTATCACGCACGACAATACCGATAATATCAGCAGGGGTATTTTTTCTGCAATTAGCCGGATGTTTTCACGTTTGCGGGCCGGCGGCTTTACATTTGTGTTGTCGTTGCCGAACCTCAAACGTCCCAACGGCCAATAATCCCAAAGGATTAATACAAACGGCAGTGTCACAAGCATAGGTTTTGCCGCCAGTCCCAGGCAAAAGCACAGAATAACCGCCGAATACCTTAACGCGCAGGTTTTTTTCGTATATGACACGTAGGCCCACATCGTTAACAGCCAGAACAGACCGCTGAGCACGTCCTTACGTTCTGCTGCCCAAGCCACTGATTCCACATGTAAAGGATGTACGGCAAAAAGTGCGGCAACGAAAAAACCGGGCCAGGCCGCACCGGTGGTTTTTCTCAGAAGTCCCAGTAAAAGAAGACAGTTCAGCGTGTGGATAAATACGTTGGTAAGGTGATGCCAAACCGGGTCCAGGCCGAAGAGTTCGCAGTCCAGCATATGGCTTAGCCATGTCAACGGATGCCAGTTACAGGCATAGGCCTTGGTAAAGGCCCAGTTGACCGACCGGAAAGTCAGCCCCTCGGTAACGTGCGGATTCTCGGTAATGTACGTGTAGTCGTCATAACGAACAAACCCGTTATGTACGATTGGCTGGAAAGCAGCCGCTACAGCAATAACGACCAGTAAATAACCTGTGTAACCGCTGTATTTGCTTTTTTTCTCCGGCATCAGCGTTTGAACAGCTTTGATTTGACAAGGTTCATTTTTGCAAGCCGGTATTCCAGGGCTGTGGAAAGACAGCCGAAACCGTACTTAACACTGCCCCGGAAACCGACCGATGATGCCTGGGGAAAGTATCTGGTAGGGCAGCTTATTTCCGCAACAACATAGCCTTGCCACAGTATCTGTGCCAGCATCTGGTTATCGAATACAAAGTCGTCCGAATTCACTTCTATGCAAAGTTGTTCCAGAAGTTGCCGTGAAAAGGCCCTGTACCCGGTATGATATTCCGACAGCTTTGCGCCGATGAGGATATTCTCCACGAACGTAAGGAAGCGGTTTGCGATGTATTTCCAAAGCGGCATATTGCCCTTTAATGCGTAACCTCCGAGAATCCTGGAGCCAAGTACACAGTGATAAAGCCCGTTACCTATCATGGAAGCCATTGCAGGTATCAGCTTAGGTGTGTACTGGTAATCCGGGTGCACCATAATAATTATATCCGCGCCGTGCTCCAGCGCCAGCTTGTAACAGCTCTTTTGATTGGCACCATAGCCCCAGTTGCGGTCATGGCTGTGTACGAAGGTATTGGCCAGCCCCCGGGCCACAGAAACAGTATCGTCTTTGCTGGCGTCATCGACAATTATAACCATGTCCACTATATTCTGTGCCATTACTTCTTTGTATGTGTCAGCGAGAGTGTTTGCTGCATTGTAGGCGGGCATGACAACTATAACTTTTTTGTCGCCGTACATCAGATGTCACCTTACTTGAGATTTTACTTTCAGAATGCTTATCCTCCGCTGACAGTATAAGCGTTCACATACTGGTAGTAAATAAATTGTTTTTCCAGCATTTGCGCGGTATGTTAAAATGGCGGCCGTGGCTTGTTAAGACAAAGCTGCACAAGTTCGTCTATTACTGCTGTGCCGGCGCACATGACCGTGTCGGCTGCGCCCCAGTAAAGTTTCACAGTGCCGTCATCTTCGGCTACTGCCCCGCAGCTAAAGACCACGTTAGGCACATATCCCACACGTTCATACTGCTGTTCCGGCTGCAATATCCATTCGTCACCGACTCCCAGAATTACCGACGGGTCGTCAAGTTTATGCAAAGCTGCGCCCAGCCGGTAAACCGCGCCGGCCATCGTCTCGAAAACGCCGTGGTAGATACTCAGCCAGCCTTTATCGGTGCGTATGGGAACTGCGCCGGGGCCTATTTTCATCTGGTCCCAGTGATAGTCGGCGGGTTTTATCACTATTTTCGAATCGCCCCAGTAACGCAGGTCGGGCGAATAGCTTATCCAGATTGACCAGGGGGTAATGTTTGTGTGCGGGCGGTCTAATTTCACGTACCTGCCGTTGATTTTTTCAGGGAATATTACGGTATTGCGGTAATCGGCCTGTGTGATGAAAGCGATTCTTTCAACCGTTTTGAAATCGTCTGTTCTGGCAAGTCCGATGCGCACACCGTGCGGCGAATATGCGCTGTATGTAATATAGTAGCTGCCTTCCAGAGGCGTAATACGCGCATCCTCAACACCGAACTGTTCGTATTCGCAGAATACCGGCTCTTTGGCGGGTACCATAAACGGTTCGGGACGTACCGTGAAGTTGAATCCGTCGGCGCTTTCAGCCAGG
The DNA here is from genome assembly GCA_035529405.1 of Sedimentisphaerales bacterium. Taxonomy (GTDB): domain Bacteria; phylum Planctomycetota; class Phycisphaerae; order Sedimentisphaerales; family Anaerobacaceae; genus DATKWV01. The sequence goes on from DATKWV010000042.1 coordinate 2,764, forward strand.
CCGATTATCGACCGGCCCGTCGCAAGGTGGCAGCGAAAAAGCATAATGTATCGGCCGTTGAATTTCACCACACCGGCATTATGTACCGTATGCACTTGGTACGGCACATTATCTTTGGTCAGGATTGGATTGCCTTCGCAGCGTCTGACAAATTCTCTCTGTAGCCCTGACATAATGTATAGTCTCCTATGCCGAAGCCGGCGTTTGTTTGGCTGGTGCGCTTAGTCTTCGCCGAGTGCTTCGAGGTCAGCTAAGTCTTTTTTTCTGCCGACAGCCCTTTTATTGGCCACAAACTGCCGCCGGCCTATATAGGACACCGGCACGTCTCCATAGGTTCCGGTTACTATCCCGGCCGCTGCCTTTTCCCAGGAAACGCCGCTCAGCGACGTTATGATATCAACACGCACGGGAGGCACTCCAAGCTGCACAACATTGTCGGCATTGGCGAAATCCGCAGCAGTTAATTCTGTCGACTTAAAGCCAAACTCGCAAAGACAAGCCAGTATCCGCTGCGCATTTTCAGGTTCACGCTTGACAAATATGTCGATATCGCCGGTAAATCGCGGTGCCCCGTGAAACGCCAGTGCATAACCGCCCACGATAATATAATCAACTTTATGAGCGTTGAACAACAACAGCAGTTCTTTGAAGTCTG
>DATKWV010000043.1:0-3701 GCA_035529405.1 Sedimentisphaerales bacterium
GCCGACTGGCTGCGGACCATTTACGAAATACGGTTCTTCGAGGAGAAGGTCTTTGACCTTCTGGGGCAGAATATCATAAAAGGAGCGTCCCATCTTTATGCCGGCGAAGAAGCCGTTGCCGTCGGCGCCATCGCCGCTATCGAACGCGGCGACGTAATTGGTTCCACACACCGCGGACACGGCCACTGCGGGGCAATCGGAAACAAATACGCCGATTCCGAACAGGACCGACAGAACCACTGGAATCAGATGATGGCCGAGCTGATGGGCAAGGAGACCGGCTACTGCAAGGGCAGGGGCGGCTCAATGCACATAGCTGAAGTGGAAAAAAATAACAATCTCGGCTCAACCGGAATTGTCGGCGGAAATCAGGCGCCAGCCGTAGGCGCCGCACTTGCCGAAAAATACAAAAAAACCGGCAAAGTCGTGCTTTCATTCTTCGGAGACGGCTCCACGAACTGCGGCTCCTTCCACGAGTCCATGAATCTCGCATCGGTGCTTGACCTGCCGCTGGTGGTTGTTATAGAGAATAATCTGTATGGTATGAGTGTGCCCTTCTCCGGCAGCACGGTAGATGGTACTGCAAGGGCCAGTAACATCGAAGACATCGCCCGAAGGGCCGCTGCTTATGACGTGCCCGCCATGATAGTGGACGGTCAGGATACTATAGCGGTCTTTCTTGCCGTTCGCGGGGCGGTAAAAAACGCCAGAGAAAACAACCAGATGACCATCATAGAAGCCAAGACTTACCGCTGGTACGGCCACAGCAGAAGCGACCCGAGGGCCTACAGAACAAAACAAGAGGAAAAGGCATGGCATGACAGGGACCCCATTATCGTACTCGCTGAAAAACTGCTTGCCGAAAAGCTTTGCACACAACAACTGCTGGACGATATAAAAAACAGGGCCTTTGAAACCATAGAAACTGCAACAAAATTCGGCCTGGACAGCCCCTGGCCTGACGTTGCCGACCTCGAAAAAGATGTTTATGTGCCCGAAACCTACGGCCGCAATGTTATTGAAACCGACAAAATCAACAGTGCAAAAGTAATGCAGGCCACCGATGCCTTCAATGCCGCCATGGCCGCTTCCACAGCAAAAACAAAAAAAGAAAAAACCCAGCAGTGCAGGGGCCAAATCAAAGAACAGTTCGGTATGGATATCTGCTCTATGTCCGAAGCCGTAATTGCCGCTCAGGATGAAGAGATGGCCGCGGATAATAACGTTATTCTTATGGGTGAGGATGTCGGATTATACGGCGGCGCGTATCACGCAAGTGCCGGGCTTCTGCAAAAACACGGCAAGGAAAGGGTCATTGATACCGCCATTTCCGAGGCCGCTATCACCGGCAGTGCCGTAGGCGCTGCTTTGAGAGGTATCCGGCCGATTGCCGAGATTATGTATGTTGATTTTGTCACCATCGCTATGGACCAGCTCGTACACGTCGGTGCCTACAATCGTTATATGTTCGGCGGAAAGGCCAAAGTGCCTATGGTTCTCAGAACAGAAGGCGGCGTCGGAAGATGTATCGCCGCCCACCACTCCGAATCGCTCGAGGCCTGGCTTATCCATCCGCCCGGACTTTACGTGGTAATGCCGTCCACCCCTTATGATGCCAAGGGATTGCTTAAAGCAGCCGTCAGAAGCGACAATCCTGTTGTCTTTATTGAGCATAAGGCTACCTACGGCCAGCTTGGCGCTGTGCCTGAAGGAGAATACATAATTCCCCTCGGCCTGGCCGATATAAAAAGAGCCGGCAAAGACGCCACTATCGTCAGTTACAGCAGGATGGTAATGTACTCGCTGGCTGCGGCAAAGGTCTTGGCCGCTCAGCATGGCATTGATGCCGAGGTTATCGACCTGAGAACCGTCAAGCCTATGGATATCGAGACCGTAGCCCTGTCGGTTCGCAAAACCGGCAGGTTAATAACCGTAAGCGAGGGTTTCTGTACCTGCGGAGTCGGCAGAGAGATAGTGGGACGGTTATTTGAATATCAGTTCGACGACGGCACATGCGGCTTTGATTGTCTCGATGCGCCGCCGAAAAACCTTGCTGCTGCTGATGTGCCGCCGCCAATGAGTGAACCGCTGGAGAACGCCAGCATTCCCAGCGTTGAAAAAATTGTCGAAGCTGTCAGAGCGGTTGTCTGACAGATGCTTTATTGTTGAATTCAAAATCAGGCAGGGATTTGACATGGCAAAAGAAATAAGGTTACCCCAGCTTGGCCAGACTATGGAAGAAGGGACCGTTGTAAGTTGCAGGGTGAATGTGGGCGACCGGGTCGGAAAAGGCGACGTTATCTTTGAGGTCGAAACCGACAAGGCCTCCATAGAAATGGAGTCACCCGCCGAAGGTTTTGTTAAACACATTTTTGCCGAAGCCGGCCGGACCCTTCTGGTCGGCGAGCCGATGCTGGTTCTTGGTGACAAAGACGAACAACTGTCACAAAGTTTCCTCGATTCGCTCGGCGGGCCTGTTGCCGCTGTACAGCCCCAGCCGCAACCTTCAACTGCGGTCACAGAACAACCGCAGGCCGGGCCGCCGGAACCTGCCGGCAAAGTCATAGCATCGCCCAAGGCAAAGACCCTCGCCAAGCAGCTTGGGGTGGATTTGGCCCGGGTTCCCGGAACAGGACCCGGCCGAAGAATCACCGAGCAGGATGTCAGAGACGCCGCGGCCCAGCCGGCTGCAGCCCTGAAGCCCGCAGCACCTAAGCTGGGCGCAACCATACCACTGAACAAGCTGCAGAGAATAACCGCTGAAAAAATGCTGCGCTCAAAACGTGAAATTCCCTGTTTCTATCTTACCGTCAAAGCAGATGTCACCGAGCTTGTTGAGTCAAGAAACAGGTCGAATCGGGCCGGCAACGTGAAAATATCCTACAACGATTTTATCATGCGAGCCGTCGCCCTGGCCCTGAAGAAGTTTCCGGTTATGACCGGCCAGCTTGACGGCGACACAATAAAACTGGCCGACCGTATCGGAATCGGCCTGGCCATCGCCGTACCGGACGGTCTGGTTGCGCCTGTTGTAAAAGACGTGGACAAAAAGGACCTGACTGCAGTCGCACGTGAAAGTACCGCCCTTATTGAAAGGGCTCGCAGCGGCAGCCTCTTGCCGGAGGACCTTGAATTCGGCTGCATCACCGTCAGCAATCTCGGTGCTTTGGGGGTGGAGTCTTTTATCCCGATAGTGGTTCCGGGCCAGTGCAGTATCCTCGGTATAGGCCAGATAATCGACACCTGCACACCGGACGGCGCTCAGCCAGCCGGCAATATTGCCGTACGAAAGTTAATGAGCATGACACTTTCGGTTGACCACAAGGTCACAAACGGCGCCTACGCAGCCCAGTTTTTGGATTTTGTAAGAAAACTGCTCGAACAGCCCTCCGAACTGACGTAGTTTGGGCCGTTTTACCCCCCCTAAGCGGACTTGTCACGTCTTAAAACCGGCTTATTTATGCTGCTATTGCCGTTTTTTATCGGCTGGTCCAATAAAAAGCCTAAAGTTTTCCCCTTTTAACAGCCGATTATACAAGCATTGGTTTAAAGGTAGGTTTATTGATGATTAAAGGGCTTTTTTACTGCAAAAATGGGGTTTTTTATCGGGGAGATTTATGAGAACCATAGCTGTGGTTAATCAGAAAGGCGGCTGCGGCAAGACAACAGTTTCTATCAATTTGGCAAGTGCCTTAGCACAA
>DATKWV010000044.1:0-7750 GCA_035529405.1 Sedimentisphaerales bacterium
GCCGGTCCACTGCACAACTGCTTAACACACTTGCTGAAACCGCCAAAAAGCAAACGCCTCCCGGAACTACCGCCCAAAGCCCCCAGCCCCAGCCTGCCGCTGCCGTCGAACCGAACCGCCCCCAGGCCCCTGTCACCGGGCAAAACCAGCCATCGGCTAAAAGCCAAAACTAACCAACCGCCTCCCGCACATATTACCACAATTTTCTAAAACAAACCTTGTGGTTTTCTTTCCTGCAGGTATACTTTCACATAAACGTATGTTTTTAATCAAATCTGCCTGCAAAGACGGTTTAAGCCGAAAATGAATATCGAAGCCTTTCTATTGTGCCAGTGTGCAACCGATTCTGCCGGAAAACTCAATGTCCTCGGCGCTTTTGATTGCCTCTGGGCAAACAAGGTTCCCATCGTATGCCCATCCTGCTCAGTCACGGCCAGAATAAGATTTTCAAGAATCGAACAGGGCGACCACAACGTAAGAATCAATATCATAGACGAGGACGGCAAGGCCATCAGTCCGAATCTGCAAAGTAGTATTTCGGTCCGGCTTGCGGAAAATGAAAGCTCCTGTATCCGCAATATAATTCTCAATATCCTGCAGTTGAAGTTTGAAAACTACGGTCATTATCGGATTGATTTGGCCATCGACGGCAGGCAGGAGGCCTCACTGCCTTTGAACATAATCAAAGTGCCCGACCAGAAAGTTACTCCCCCTGCGGCAGAATAACACCCGCAACATAATACAGCCTTCAACTATTAACGGCTGTTAACTCCTTGCCTGGTCAAGTATCAAATCCTTGACCTTTTGACTGGGCAGATTCAGCGCCCCGAAAGCCGCCGCCGCCGCGCTTCGCAGGCGAACGTCAATCTTGGCAGAGGCAACCAGCGAGTAAATCGCATTGATAGTACCGTCTTCAAGTAAATTGCCATTGACCTTCGCCGATTCGCCAAGCGAGCCCAATGCCCCTATTCGCACGTTAATATCGTTGTTGGCATCAAGCGACATTGCTGCTACGCTCCGCTGGGCAATCGGGCTTTTCAGATATGCCAGCACCCGCCCCGCCAGAATCTGCATTCGCGTGTCCCGGCCCTTTGTTGCATCTACAAGCGCGTCTTGAGCTGCCGAAAGGTCAATAACATCGTTTTTACCGACAGCCAGCTTAAGCATCGCCTCAACGGCACGGATTGCATAACTTTTAGCCAGCTTTTCATCCATCGCCGAAGCGGTATTGCCCTTGCCGCTGACAGCCTCTGCCAGAATCCGGGTCACAACCGTACTTTCTGCGAACTTTTCCCGCGGACCTGCCGCTGCTATTGTTATGGCCGCACTGTACCGGACCGCTGTGTCACCGAAAGACAATGCCTCAATCAGCGGCCGGCCCGGACCGAATCGGTACATAAGCGATTTCTCACCGGCGGTTCCTGCCAGCGCTTCCACCACTCCAAGGGCCACGTAAGCGTCCTTATCTTTAATCGCACGCGCAAGTGCCTGATGAAGATACACGGCGCCAGCCGTTGTTGCATAAGTGGTCGCGTCTGCGTGCTCGGGGCCGAAGTATTCGGGCATTTCAATCTGTGCCGATTCGGCCTTGAAAAACGCCGCATGCCAAAGTCCGATCGCGTTACCAAACCCCGGGTCCGCCTTCAACGCCCATTCACACGCCCGCATAGCCATCAGCTCGTAAAAGTAACTGCTGTCAACCTCCTGGCGGCTCAACCGACCCAGTCCCGAATCCCAGAACCACATATTGCAGAAATCCGCCTCCTGCAGCGGTGCCAGCGACTCGATATGATAATAGTAGTTTTCGGCAAGCTGATAGAACAACTGCGCCGCCGGAAGCTGCAGCCCTGCAGGGTCGATTTCTCTTATGCTTTCAGCAGCAAGGTTACGAAACCCAGCGGACTTGTCTTTTTCGACAATCAGCTTCAGGTAAGCCAGCGACTGCGGATAACCTATCTTGCCCAGTGCCTTTATAATTTCGGCCTTAACCGCCGTATTTTCAGTCTGCAGTGCCGCCGCAAGCGGCCTTACGGCATCTCTGCCGATTTGAGGCAGCGCCCATATAATATTTGCCAGCTCCTCTTTGCTGCCCTCATCTGCCATTGCATCGAGCATATAGGGTATAGCGTATTCACCGGCATCCTGCAGTTGTTTCAGCGCAGCCAGCCGCCCCCGTGCCGTACTGCTGAGCCGCTTTACCTGCTCGACAATAAGTATTGGCTCTGTTCGCTTGGTGAATCTGCCTTCTTCAATCAGGTTCAATATCGCTGCGGTAAGCTGCCCTAATTCCGTATCCGGCGCAGATTCATAATATTTTACTATAATCCTGTAACCCTCCGGATTGGCCCTGCTTAGCGCAAGAAGCTCCACTGCGTTGGGTTCGCTGTCCACAACCGCTTTGGCATATCCCGCGGCAAGGTCAAACCGGCCTATTTTTGTATAATGCAGGAAATTGTTCCAGTTTTCTTCCACACCGTCGCCAAATACCGCGCTGGCGCACAAAACTGCCGTTAATATGGCGGTTACAACGCTTGTTCTGCTAAACATCCGAATATCTCCACTTTGATTAAACCGTTTATGAAAATACCGCACCTCGCCGGTAAAAAGGCATCTGACAGCCTTGTATCAGCCTGCCGAAGGCCCTGTTCCTAACTTAATATAGTATAAACAAATACCGTCACTGTCAATAAAAAACCCTTTCCAGGCGAAAACCGCCGTCTTTGGCCGGATTTTCACTGCACAAAACCTGTTTTCGGCCAATTATCTTCCGTTAGAACCGCTCATTGTCCCAGGCTCTACCCCGGCGCTGATGCCTATTCGCAGCAAAATATATAAAAAAATACAAAAAATCTCTTGACAAATACGCGATGTTTCTGGTAAAGTTAATATCGAAGAAGAGGGGGTTTCAGATAACTAACCGCAGGAGTGTTTTTTGAGTTTACTGCTGCGCCGACTGTTCAGCCAGGCAGTCGGATGTGCATTAATTACTAGGAAAATATCTTTCTTAACGTAAAATATCGCAATAAATGGCAGTAAAACCGAGTTTAAGGCAAAATAATTGTAAAATTCACGGAACAACCGTGGCATTTGGCGCATCTTAAACTTATAAGGAGTACCTATGACAATGTGCAAAAATAACCTTACGAAGACCGCTTGCCTGACAATTGTTTTAATTTGTTTTACTTTTTCACCTGTTACTGCAGCAGTTATATCGATTGATGCCGATGATTATCCTGATGGAACTGACATTTCCACAGCTTTTCCGGGCATAACTTTGTCGTCTGTCGGCGATTATACGGGCCTGGACGGTCTTGTTTACGCCTGGGGTGACGCCCTCGCCAGTACGCCCACAAATGTCTTCGCCAACAACCTTTCATATCAGCGGCAGTGGCACGCCGGTATTACAGACGGTTTTGCTCTCCGCGCGGACTTCGCTTACCCCGCTGACTCGGTGACCATCGATATTATCGGTGACGACCAGGGTGATATCGGCGTTTTATACGCCTATGGTGCCGCCGACAACCTGCTGGAATCGGTTACTTCCCCCCAGCTGGAATATGGTGAAGTTTTTACCGCGGTAATTGAGAGGGCTTCATTTGATATTAAATACATAATTGCCGGCGGCTCAGCCGATAATACCGTGCACCTGGACAACCTGGCCGCAAACGTGCCCGAGCCTGCCTCGCTTGTGCTGTTGTCCTTAGGCGCACTGCTGTTAAGAAAAATCGCGCAATAATACCCCGCAATTATAAAGGATTGAGCAATGAAAAACGTGATTTGGGCTCTATGCTGGCTGTTGTTAACCATTCCCTGTGCTGCCGAGATAATCATTGTCGACGACGACTGGCCGTACGACTTTAACGACATCCAGGCGGCTATAAACTACTCGCGCAACGGTGACGTCATAGTGGTTTTCCCCGGCACATATTACTCACGCTATGGCGGTATAACGTTTCAGGGCAAGGCAGTTACCGTCACCAGTGTTGACCCCCAGGACCCGTACATTGTAGCTGCAACGATAATTGAGCCGCCAGTACATGAGGGAGAAGGTGATTATGAGTATACTGCCCCCGGGTTTTATTTCGGCGAGAACGCGGGCCCGGATTCGGTTATTACCGGCCTGACCATCAGGAATTGTTCCCTCTACGAGGGCGCAGCTATAATCTGTCATGGAACCAGTCCGACAATCAGCAATTGCATTATCACCGGAAATAGCGCCGTCCTGCACGGTGGGGCTATTTACTGTGATGGCGGCAGCCCCCAGATTATAAACTGTGTTATTACTGCAAACACGGCATTTTATGGGTCCGGGGCAGCGATCTATTCATACTATGGCAGTCCCACAATCAGCAACTGTATTATCAGCGGAAATAACTCTTACGACCATGGAGCTGGTATTTACTGCGAAGGCGGCAGCCCGCGGATTATAGACTGCGTTATAACCGGCAACACGTCCGAAATCGGCAATGGCGGCGGTATTTACTGCTCATACGGAGTCAGTCCCACAATCAGCAATTGTATTATCAGCGGAAATAACTCTTACGACCATGGAGGTGGTATTTACTGCAAAAGCGGCAGCCCCCGGATTATAAACGGTGCTATAACCGGCAACTTGTCCAAAACCGGTAATGGCGGCGGCGTTTACCTCTTTGATTGTCGGTCTAACATGATAAGCAACTGCATCTTTTCGGGTAACACAGCCGGTCAAAACGGCGGCGCAATTCACTGCCAGGTCTCCTCTGCCACGATTACTAACTGCACTTTTATGGCAAATTTTGCTGAAAATGCAGCAGGCGGTATATTTTTTGAATACGGCGGTCCATTCTTATCCTTAACCAACTCTATCTTGTGGGCCAACGCCGACAGCAGCGGCACTAATCAGTCGGCTCAAATAACTTACAGCCCCTCAGTACCAAGCTCGCCGCAAGTATTCTACTGTTGCATACAGGATAATAATCCCAATGATGTCAATGTTCCGTTCGGCGGCATCGAAAACGGCAATATCGATGATGAGCCGATGTTCGTTCGGTATCCCGATGACGGCGGCGACGGCTGGGGAGACGACCCCTGTACCAGCCAGATAGACGAAGGGGCCAACGATGATTTCGGCGACCTGCACCTGTTAAGCAGCTCACCCTGCATAAACGCCGGTATGCCCAGATTCTATGTGGTGCCGGAAGCCGCAGATATGGACGGCCAGCCCAGACTGCTCGGCGGTCGTATCGATATGGGTGCCGATGAATACGCACCGATAATAGCTGTAACTGAACCTGCTGACCGTGATGTTTACACAGCCGGCAGTATCCATAATATAAAATGGGATTCTTACGCTGTAGCTGTTGTTGATATTCTGCTCAGCAAAGATGCCGGGCAGACATGGCAGCCTGTCGTAAACAGCCTGCCTGATACCGGAACCTACACCTGGCATCTGCCGGACATAGTCGATTCCAACCAGTGTATTATTTCAGTTGTCCCCAGCATCCCGGACCCCAACGTTATCTGCATCGAAAGCGGCTTGTTTACCATACATCCCGATAACCCCGATCCCGCCGTCGAAGCCGAATGGAAATCCCTCGGCGGTGACTTCTCGCGTACCGGCCTGAGCGCAAACTTCGGCCCGCAAACCGGCTGTATCAAATGGCAGTTTGAAACCGACAGGGCCATATCAGCAAGTGTTACCATCGGCGCCGAAGGCAGGGTGCACATCGCCTGCGAAGACGGGAAATTATATACGCTCGACAGCGACGGCAATCCGGTCTGGACTTACGACACAAATTCGCCGCTTCTTAGCTCGCCCACTGTCGGCCCCGACGGCTCTTTGTATGTCGGCAGCGAAAACGGCAAATTATACGCAATCAGCAAAGACGGCAATCTCCGCTGGACGCACAGCACCGGCGGGTTCATATATTCCTCGCCTGCCGTATCCGAACAGGGCAATATATATGTTGGCTCGCAGGACGGCACGCTCTACGCCTTAGGCCCGGACGGCAGCCGGTTATGGACTTTCAAGACCAACGGTTTCGGCAGACTGGACGGCTCAATTCTGGCTTCACCGGCCATAGCTGCTGACGGCACTGTTTACGTGGGCGGACTATACGACCCCAATCTTTACGCCCTTGACGGCCACACCGGCAGTATAAAGTGGGTATGCAATTTCGAGTATGTTACCGACGCCACCGACCCTGCCAACAGCACAAAAAGACCCTGGCCGTTTGCGGCACCTGTTATCGGCCCGGACGGCACTATATACCAGGGCCTCTTATTTGACCCCAACCTTTACGCCATAGAGCCGCAATCGGGTAATATAATCTGGTCAACGAATCTGGCTGACCCCTGGTCCGGCTGGTTTGATTCTGAGTATGATAATTACTATTTGGACCCGTACGATGGAACAAAAGGCTGCCTGTACGAGGATTATGGCATTCCCGGCTGCTACTACAAGTGTGCCTACGCCGGGCGCGCACACGGCTGGTCTGAACCGGTCCTGGGCCCGGACGGCACTATCTACGTCAGCTTCGACGACCCGTATCTGCGGGCCGTTGACCCCAACGGCAGTATCAAGTGGGTAACGCAACTGGGAGAAACCGGCGGATTTACCTTGACCGTCGCAGAAAACAGCCTTATCTACGCCGCCGGCGATGACGGCTGTATTTACGTGGTCGATTCCAACGGAAGGCAAACATCGCAATTAAACAGCAGTGCCTGGCTGAGCTTTCCCGTAATCGCCGCCGACAAGACGATAATAGTGGCTGATTCGAAAGACAATACGATGCTCATCACCGATGCCAATAATACCGTATATGCCATCAGCCCCATAAACTGTCAGGATAAACCCTTTAGACTGCTGTGGCTCGAAGACCTCAGCGCCGACGGTATTATTGACCTGGCAGACCTGGCCCTGCTGGCTGGCGAATGGCTCAACTGTACGGATATGGACTGGCCCTGTTTCTACGAAGGCCCGGAAATTCACCTTGCCGGTGACATAGACAAGGATAAATACGTTAACTTTACTGACTTGGCTCTACTGGCGCAACGGTGGTTAATGCAGGAGTAAAACATTATGAAAACCCGAATACCCCTTACCAAAAAAGATGCTTTTGTTGTTCTGGGCTGTATTGCTTTTCTCTGGACAAATCTTGCGGTCCTCAGTACCACCGGCCGGCACCGGGCCAAAGACTTCGTCTGCCGCTCGAACCTGCAGCAGTGGGCCTCTGTCTTTGCAATGTACGCCAACGACAACGACGGCGGTTTCACACCCGGCTGGTACACTGGTTCCACCACTGGAACTGTTAAACCCGGAGAGCGCTGGTTTGACGCAATGAAGCCGTATTTCGATGACAATAACGACCTGCTTTGCTGTCCTACTGCTGTGGTGCCGAGAAGGAATACCGACGGAACTTGGGGCGCAAGCGCCAAGTTCTCGGCGTGGGGCAAGTTTGAGGGAGGCGGTACATATCCTGTATCCCTGCCGGGCAGCTACGGAAGTTACGGTATTAATATTTATATTTGCAACCCGCCTGTCGGCAGCGCAACGGGACGCGACTCCACCTGGTTCTACAAAGGTCCTAACGTTGCAAATGCAAATCAGATTCCGGTGCTTTTCGACTCTATGTGGATAGATGCCTATCCGTTGACCAGCAACGAACCGCCCATGTGGGATGGTGACTTCATTGAAGCCGGCCATATCGACGCACTGAAGACCTGCTGTATCGACCGGCACAGCGCAGCGGTCAATATATTCTTCCTCGAT
>DATKWV010000045.1:0-13896 GCA_035529405.1 Sedimentisphaerales bacterium
GAAAGCTTTTTGTCGTGCCGCCAGACCATCGGGAAATTGGGGTCCACAAGCCAGTCCTGGTAGTAAACGGCGTTAAAGTGGTGCACCCGCCCGATTTTGCCCTCGTCTATGAGCTGTTTTGCAAGTGCCAAAGCCGGCACCCTGCGGTAATTAAAGCCAACCATATGCCTGACGTTTGCCTGCCGGGCCGCATCCAGCATCCTTTGCGCTTCTTTTGCGTTCATAGCGACAGGTTTTTCACAAAGAATATGCTTGCCTGCTTTGGCTGCTGCAATTGCTATGGGCATATGCGTTGAATTGGGGGTGCAGATGTCTATCAAATCAATATCGTCTCTTTGTACCAGCTTTTCCCAGCTTGTTTCCTGAGTTTCCCATCCGAAGCGCTTGCTGAAAGCCTCAAGGTCGGAAACATTTACGTCACAGGCCGCTCGCAAAACCGGCGGCGCAGGCAGCTCGAAAAATTTCGCCACGTCTAAATAGGCATTGGTGTGGGCCCTGCCCATAAACTGCGTGCCCACAATCCCGACTCTGATTTCTTTACTCATTGCTTATTTCCCTATTTGTTTTTGTTGCCTTATTGGTTTGCACAATTTCAGCTTAAACCGAGAATCTTTTTGTTCTGTTCCACGTCGGCCTTGCCTCCGGCAAAATCATCGAAGGCAACTTCTGTTGCTTCTATTATGTGCTCGTTTATAAAAGGTGCGCCTTCTCTTGCGCCCTGCTCGGGGCTTTTCACACAGCATTCCCATTCGAGAACCGCCCAGCCGTCATAGCCTGCTTCGGTCAGCAGGGTAAATACACGCTTGAAGTTTACCTGGCCGTCACCGAGAGAGCGGAACCGTCCGGCCCTGCCTCCCCATGACTGGTATCCGCCGTACACGCCGACCCTGCCGGTCGCATTGAATTCCGCGTCCTTGACGTGGAACGCCTTAATACGTTGGCCGTACAGTTGTATGAACTGAAGATAGTCTAATTGCTGCAGAAGAAAATGGCTCGGGTCATACAACAGGCAGGCGGCTGGGTGATTGTTGGAAATATCGAGGAACTGCTCATAAGTTGCTCCGTCATAGAGGTCCGAGCCGGGATGAAGTTCGTAGGATATGGACACACCCTTGTCCTTTGCCAGGTCCAGCACCGGCTTCCATCGCCTGTAAAGCTCCTCGAAGGCCTGCTCGATTATCCCCTTCGGTCTCTGCGGCCACGGGTACATCATATGCCAGGCAAACCCGCCGCTAAGCACCGGTACACTGTTTAGCCCCAGGTTCGCTGAAGCGGTTACAGCCTTTTTCAACTGCTCTGTGGCCCATTTGGCTCTTTCTTTATCTTTCAGGCCTGCCGGATAAAACGCCTGAAAGGCTATCTCGTATGCCGGGTGAATGGCCAGAACCTGGCCCTGAAGATGCGCCGAAAGTTCGCTGATTTCCAGCCCGATTTCTTTCAGCTTTCCTTTGAACTGGTCGCAGTAGGTTTTGCTCTCTACGGCTTTATCGAGGTCTATGACCCGCGAATCCCACGTGGGTATCTGCACACCCTTATAACCCAAATCAGCAAACCACTTGCCGATGTTCTCGAGGTTGTTATACGGCGGCTCGTCACGCAAAAACTGAGCGAGAAAAACGCCCGGTCCTTTTATCTTTTTCATAGTATTGTCTCCTTATTTTGCTTGTCTGATACAATCCCGTATTAGCCTTGACATCGCCGGACCGTCGAGGCCGGCAGCACGTAATTGCTTTGCACCTTTTTTATTCATTAAGTCAACGACGTTCTGAGCAAGGGTAAGGTTTTCCACCGAAAGTTTCATAAACTCCACCGGATTGTCACGGTAGGGGAACAGGTCCAGGCCGAGCCAGCCGGCAAAGTTTATTTCATCAAGAACGTACATTATGCTTACCAGCCGAATAAAATTCACAGCCCCCGGCGGCACATCCGCGTCACACTGCTGGTCGTTGTCGTCCATGTGCATGTGAAAGAGTTTTTTGTAACGGCCGATGAGACTGAGCTGGTCTTCGATGTTTTCCTTGGCGATAAGACTATGGCCGACATCCACGTTTATGCCGAAATTAGGGTCGTTGATTTCATTGACAATACAAAGTGCCTGTGCGGTTGTGCCCATCATTATGTAAGAGCGGGGTTCGAAAGGTTTTGGCTCGATGCAGATTTTCGTTTTATATTTGTTTTTGTGCAGGTAATCGAGGATTTGCCGTACCGAGTCCACGTAGCGGCCATAAAGGGCGATGTAATCGGTCTGCAGCGGAAAGTCATTGCCGTCGGTTGCCGGCCACAGTACGCTTATGGGCACGTCAAACCGTGCGCCCATATCAAGGGCCTCTTTGACGCGGTTTACGGCATTGCTGCGGATTTTCGCGTCGGCGTTGGCCAAAGCGCCGAACTTATACTGCTTTTCCGTCCAGGTATGGCCGCAAAGCTGCACCATCTGCAGGTTGTAATCGTTGAGAAGTTTTTCAATCTCGTCGACATTCGATTCGTTGATTTCCGTGGGCACGTGCAGCTCAATGCCGTCGATTCCGTCGGTTTTGCCGCAGATTTTTATCCGCTCGATAACACCCACTTCTTCTCCGAAGCCGTTCACGTTGAAACGGTCTTTGAGATTCGTCATCCCCCAGATACCCATACATATTTTATTCATAACAGTCTCCTTTATTTTAATTAGCTGAGGAACTTCTCGAATTGAGGATGAATATTAAGTTCGAAATCATCGGCGTCGAACTTATCTATCTGCTCAAGTGTCAGTGTCCCGGTAGCGCCCGGCTGTGTGGCGACAAGCGCGCCCATAATATTGCCGTAGGCGCAGGCTTGCTCAAGCGGCTTGTCTCGCAGCAGCTCGTGGATAAAACCCGCTGAGAAGGCGTCGCCGGAACCGAGGGAATCGGCAAGCGGCACCCGGTAGCCGGGAACATAAACCTTTTGGCCGCTGTGCGAAAGCGCAAAAGCGCCGTTGGCGCCGAATGTAACCACGATATACTCAAGCGACCATTCGTCACACATTTGTTCGCAGAATTCGGGTATGTTTTTCACCTGCATACCGAGCATTTCCGCCGCGTCAGCCGCTTCATCATCGTTTAATTTCAAAACATCCGCTTTTCGCAGTGAAAAGCTGACCGTCTGCGGGCTGTAGCAGTTCTTTCGCAGGTTTATATCCAGCAGTTTTAGACTTTGGCCCGCCTTTTCCAGCAGTTGTTCGACGGTTTTGCGTGTTTTTTCAGCCCTTTGCACCAGCGTGCCGAAACACAGACAGTCCGCCTGCGATACGGCATCTGCTAATCCATCATTAAACTCGATGCGGTCGTAGGCAACGTTCGGGACTATGAAAATGTCGGCGTTTTTTTCCGCGTCAAAGGTGATTTTAACAGTACCGGTGGGTAAATCCGGGTCAAGCTGCACAAAATCGGTGCTCAGCCCCAGGGACTTTATTTTTTCAAGCGCTTTTTGGCCAAGCCGGTCTGTACCGACTCTGCTTATCATAAGTCCCGTATCGCCGAGCGAATTGAGCCTGTACGCAAAGTTAAAAGGCGCCCCGCCCAGAACCGTACGGTCGGGCAGTATATCCCACAGTACTTCGCCGAATGCAAAAACTGTCTTTTTCATTATTTACTTGGGTACCTTTTCCCAATCCTTTGCAAAATCAGACAGACCCATGTCTGTAAGCGGATGTTTGAACATCTGGAAAAACAACTTGTCATTTATGGTTACTATATCAACGCCTGCCCGCAGGCAGGAAAGAACGTGATTCTGCGTTTTCATACTTCCTGCGATGATTTCCGATTGGTACCCGTAGTTTGCCTTAATGGCAGCGGCGTCTTCGACAAGTATATAGCTTTCGTTGGCGATGGCGTCAAGTCTGCTTAGAACGATGCTGACAAAGCTGGCACCGGCCTTCATAGCCAGGAAAGCCTGCGTGGAAGAGAAAATCATCGTAACGTTGGTCCTGATGTTCTTTTGGCGTTCGAGGACGGGAACAGCCTTGAGTCCCTCGGCTGTCATTGGTATCTTTACCACCACGTTCGATGCGACCGAAGCTATATCCTCGGCTTCTTTTATCATATCTTCCGCCTTCTCAGCCATTACCTCTGCGCTGACAGGACCGGGTAAGACAGAGCAGATTTCCTTCACAACGTCTTTGAATTTTCTGCCTGTCCTGGCAATATGACTGGGGTTGGTTGTTACCCCGTCCAACAGGCCCGTATCATAAGCCTTTCGCACAGCTTCGACGCTGCCGGTATCCAGAAATATCTTCACAGTATCCTCCTTTTAGTAAGTTCCTAACTGTTCAAAATGCTGTTGACTGTTTCTATGGTTACCTGAACGTCTGGCTCATCGCCCAGTTCGGAAACCACAAGGTCGGCCTGGCTAAAATCTTCGTTTTCGGTATAACCGTTGGTAGTAATAACGCAGTGCATCTCTGCGGCTTTTGCCGCCAGCAGTCCGTTTCGACTGTCCTCGATAACGACACACCGGTCGGGTCGGATTTTCAGTCTCTGGCACGCCAGGTTATATATTTCCGGGTCGGGCTTTTTCCTGGAAACAACGTCGCCCGCCAGAATTGCGCTGAAGCCGGCCCTGCGATTCAGCCCCAATAGTTTTTCCACAATCAGGTTAACCGCACGCTCGTTGCTGGTGCTGCATACAGCCAGTATGTAGCCGGCCTCTATGGCTTCATCGACGAGTCTGGCTACACCGGGCCGAAGTGCAAGCTCTCCGGAGGCGATGATTTCCATAAACAGGTCTGTTTTAAGCTTATGCAGCTCTTTAATAAACGTGTCTTTTTCGGATACGTTGTTCGGCCAGCCGTTGGCATCGAAATAATGTTTCATACGTTCTTTGCCGCCGGCCACTTTTAGAAGCTGACCATAAACCTCTATCGACCATTCTGTCTGGCATCCTTTTTTGGCAAAGGCCCTGTTGAAGGCCACGCGGTGCCCGTCTCTTTCCGTGTCAACCAGAACACCGTCACAATCGAAAATGATGGCTTTCACTACACCCTTTCTGTTTTTTAAGGTCCTCGATGCTTTTCCGTGGCCGACAAAGTGCCAAAAACCAGAATTTTACCGCACCTTTCTTACAAAGTAAAGTTTTCAAGGTTGTTTTTGACGCAATTCAGGAACTGCGCTGCGTAGGTTCCATCTATAACGCGGTGGTCGCAGGCAATGGCTGCTGTCATTATGTCGCGACCGGCAATGGTGCCGTCTTCCAGGCACACGACCCTTTTATTAATACCTCCGATACCCAGGATACCGCATTCGGGCGGATTTATGATGGGCAGAAAACCGTTCACTGCATACATGCCCAGATTGCTTACCGTGAATGTCCCGACACTCTGGGCCTTCAAAGTACCCTTTTTTGCACCTTCAGCATTTTCTTTCGATAAGCGGCTGATTTGATTGATGTCCTTTTGGTCGGCGTCGGCTATTACCGGCACTATCAGGCCATCTTCCACAGACACAGCTATGCCTATGTTGATATTTTTGCGCACAATCAGTTTGTCCTGACCTGTATGGGCGTTCATTTTCGGAAATTCTCTAAGGGCCGATGCCGCAGCTTTTACGATAATATCGTTGAATGTAATTTTCTCCTGCGTGCGCTGGTTGTAAGCGGCCCTTGCCCGACAGGCCATTGTCATGTCGATGTCCGTAAACAGGTAAAAGTGCGGTATGGTCTGTTTGCTCTGGGTAAGGCGCTGGGCGATTCTTTTTCTGATTTTGCTGAACGGTATTTCCTCGTCACCGGTTTCTGCGGACGGTTTTGCAGTTTTGCCGCCTTTAGCTGATACTGTTGCCAATACATCTTCTTTAACAATCCTGCCTTCCGGGCCTGTACCTTTAATTTGTGTCAGGTCTATGCCGTGTTCTTTAGCCAGCCTTTTGGCTGACGGCGATGCGGAAATGCCTTCTTTTACCGTTTCAACAGCCTGCTTTTGGTCTTGCGATTTTGCCGCTGTTTCTGCACTGCCGGCTGCTGCAGCCGGCTGGGCCGGCTGTTGGTCTATTTTTTCACCAGCCTGTCCTATGTAGGCGATAGGCTCAAGCACCCGTGCCTCCTGGCCTGCCTCATACAGTATCTTCAGAACTACACCGGATTCATAAGCCTCTACCTCGAACGTTGCCTTGTCCGACTCCACCAAGGCGATAACGTCTCCCTTTTGCACACGGTCGTTTTCCTTTACCCGCCACTGGACGATTACCCCTGTCTCTATGTCCTGCCCCACCTGCGGCATTATTACCGGTTTAGCCATTTGTTGCTCCCGTCAGTTTGCCTTTCCTTCGCTGCCGAAAAGTTTTATGTTTTCGTTAACCATTTCTTTAAGCTGCTGGTACTGTGCGCCAAGAACCTTCAGCGGGTTGTATTGCCGGCTGTTACTGTTATGGTAATCCACAAAACTGTCTATAAAAACGTGTTTAAGCTGGGTAGATATGTTGACCTTGGCACAGCCAAGTGCGATACATTTTGCGAACACCTCTTCGGATAGCCCCGTTCCCCCATGCAAGGCCAGAGGTATGCCGGTCTTGTCTGCTATTTGTTCTGCCAGCTCGAACGCTATTTTCGGCTCTCCCTTATACAGCCCGTGAGCTGTGCCTATCGCGGGAGCAAAACAGTCCGGCCTGACCTTCTCGCAGAACCGGATTGACTGCTCAATGTCCGCCAGGTGCGCATCCTGATGTTTGACATGTATATCGTCTTCTACTCCGACAATCGCGCCAAGCTCAGCCTCGACGCTGATATTTTTGGGCCGGGCCTTATCGACAACCTGTTGGCTGATTGCCAGATTCTCTTCAAAAGGCTTCGAGGACGCATCAATCATTACCGACGTCCAGCCCTGTTCGATACAATCGGTGATAACATCAAGTTCCTTACAGTGGTCCAGATGAATCGCCACCGGAACTTTCGCCGGTTCAGCCAGTTGTCTGAACCACGAAATCATTGGTTTGGTCCCCCAGAACTTGACCGTCGCAACGGAAGTTTGCACAATTACCGGCGCGTTCAACTGTTCAGCGGCGGCAATAACCGCCTTCATCGAGTTGTAGTCAAGGATGTTGAACGCCCCGACTGCGTATTTTTCCTGCCTGGCTTTTGCCAGCATCTTTGAAATGTTCTCTAAACCCATTGGCGTTCACCTTACAAAAACTTACTGCCTGCCGGAGAGGTTTTCCGCACGTTCCACAGGCAGGACGGATATTTCAGGCTCTGTGTAAGCGCTGTTAATTACTTTACCGACCTGTTCGAAATTGTTGTCTTCTGCAAATCCGATTGTCAGATGGGCCGGCACAGCGGTCATATAGGTATCACAGCACCTGTACTGTCTGCCGAATCCGAAAACGGTCATATTGCCCTGCATCTGCCAGAACTGGTCCTGTTTATCGTCATCCTCGTGCAGTGCCAGGTAGAGCACGCGATTTGTTTTCGAATCGCCGAAGTACACCCATTCGGGCCCGTCTATATCTCCAATCCAGCTTCGGGATACGGCCAGTTTCAAACCCGATGACTGCACCCAGTAGTCCCTGTCAACGTCCAGTTTGCCTGCCGGTGTGCCTTCGTACAGTATCCAGTAAGGCTGGGGCCCTTTCTCAAGCAGGGTCATTCGTGCATATTTGGGGTAAATTTCCCACTTGCATTTCCATTGGCCGTCTTTACCAGTCGAATAGAAAGTCGCTTTTATTGGCCCTGTGCTGACAAACCTGCTGCCGAGGTTGCCTTCGCCGGGGCCGGGGTGAAAACCTGCAGGCGCCATATTCGGAATACCGCGGTAATTGCCGGCAGAGCCGCCCTGCTGGTGGTAGCTTATCCAGTCATTGCCCGCTGCGTCAATCATACTGGCAAAACCACCGCCTTTTTTATGGTAATAGTAAGTACAGCCGGGCGTTGTAATTTTAAAGCTCATTTGACCTTCATAGTCAACGTTATCCTCGAACGAAAGCATCGGCTCAAACCTTGCCGGCGGGTGGTACAATTCTGCTGTCTCGAAATATACATGGTATTTTCTTGCCCGGTCTGCAGAAGTTACACCCTTAAGAATAAAAACAAGCGTGCCTTTTGCGTTCCTGTCAGCCTTGTAATCGACAACTTTATCAAATTGAAACATGACCGATTCGTCAATGACGGCTCCTGCGGTATCAGCCTCAACTATACGGATTGAGTTTTCGTTAAACGCCGAACTTACCCCCATTTTTCGCAAAAGGTCGGTAAAATTCAACTGGGCCTCGACGGGCTTGTCGATACGTTCGTAACCAGCGGCGCTTACTTCGACCGGCAGGCGATACCGGTAATTACTATTCCACCATCCACCTGCAAGCATACCCTCGTTAAGCCATATATCCACCCGCTGGTGTTCCTGGAAGTCCTTTTGCAGTATGTCAAGGTCGCCGTCTCCGTCAAGGTCTCCCAGCCTTGCCTCGTGCGTGCCTATACCGATTGAAACCAGTTGTTTTTTGAATTTTCCTGTGCCGTCACCGTAAAGTACCCACTGCCTGCAGTCCTGGCCTGCACCTGGCCTGTACATTTCAGCGGCGTATATATCCAGATTGCTGTCTCCGTTGATGTCCACTGCCTGCAGTGTATGGCCGTGTACAACCTTTTCGATTAGCGTGTGCTTTACCCATTTGTTCCCGACATATTCGTAAAGGTTCAGCGGCCCTGTTCCGTCACCGGAACCGAGGACCACTTCCGGCCGACCGCCCTTTATGAAATCACCCGCCGCCGAGCGGGACGTCCCGTAGTCGTCTATCTTTTCAGCCGTGTAACTTGTGCCGCGATTGTGTTTGAACCAGTAACCTCCGCCTATAAGGTCGATTTTACCGTCAAGGTCAATGTCGATTTTTGCCAGTCCCTCATACTTGAACTTACGCGGCCAGGACCATATTTCCGTAAATGACCAGGCCTTGGCATCTTTTGGATTTTCCGGTATATCGGCGATGAAAAGCCTTTGTGCCTGCTGGTTCCAGAAAACCAGCTCCGCTTTGCCGTCACCGTCAAAATCGCCGAAAATCTGGTCGTGGTGCTGTTTTTCACCAAAGGTTTTAATCGTGTAACGGTTCCAGGGCACCTGCGGCTGGAATTGCGGATAAGGATTCTCCCACCACCAGACCTCGTTTGTGGCCCAGCTTCCGCCCTGCAGAATATCCAAATCGCCGTCACCGTCGATGTCAAAATACGCCCCGCCGGCTTCTATATGGCTTTTCCTGTTGTCGATAAGATACCTTTGCCATTGCCAGCCGATGCGCCGCATCCATACCATGCTTGTGTCACCCCAGCCGGCGATTACAAAATCGTCCGTGCCGTCCTTGTCGATATCAAAAACCAAACATGCCGCTTGTCTTCCCACGTCAGCCTTGGGAATAACACTTTTGTATTCTGTAGCGGGCGCAGTTTTGCTGCTTTGGTTTTCCCACATCTCGACTACCTGGTACGGACCGGCAAAGTTCGCCCCCATAATGTCCATATCCCCGTCGTTATCAAAATCGGCTGTGCGGATACAGTGTGACCCCCTGGTTGATAAAACCTGTTTCTTCCAGGCAAGGCCTTTGCCTTTGTTTATATAAACAGCCACTTCGTCAGGGTCAATACCCTGGTGCATTTGTGCAGTTACAATGTCAATAACGCCGTCGCCGTTCATATCCGCTGCGGCCAGTGCGTGAACAATAGATTCCACCGGCTCTGCTATGATATGTTCGAACCACTTGTCCTTTTTGGCATCCTGGGGTACCTGGAACCACGATATTTTGTAATAATTTTCTTTGTACTCCGCCGGCGCCAGAATCACATCACTAAAACCGTCTCCGTTTATATCAGCAGTCTGTATACTTGCATTGCAGTGCCAGTCGGCGTATTTATGCTCTTTCCACAGGCCCCTGGCGATTTCAGGCGTGTTCTCGAACCACAATCCGCCGATAACGATATCCTCGTCACCGTCTCTGTCTATATCCGAAAGTACTATGCCTTCGCCCTGTGGGCAGTCGATAACATGCTTCGACCAGTCACTGGGGCTGTTTTGCAGCCAGACGTATATTTTGTTGCCCTCCTTGTGACCGAATTCGGACTGGTTTCGGGTGACAATATCAAGGTCGCCGTCTTTATCGAGGTCGGCGACCCTGACGTCGTGCGTGGGATGGTCGGCGATAAAGTGCGCTTTCCACGGTTTTTCGCCCGGGTCTGCGGACGGCAGCGGATTTTCATACCAGAGCATTCCGCCCATTACAATATCATTGTCGCCGTCTGCGTCCATATCGCCCAACGCGCCGTCAACGGTATTGTAACCACCATCGGCTATGACAGCCTTTGTCCAGGTCGGGTAACGGTACCATACAAGGGGGCCTTTATAGCCGCCGATGATTATATCCGCATGCCCGTCATTGTTCAAATCACCGAACATCTTCACCCACGGGTTGTAAGGGCCGTTGCTGTCGATTACCACAGGGGCAAACGGTATTGCCGCAGGCTCGGTAAAAACAAAGTTCGAAAGGTGCTTCCATTTTACCTGAGCGGTTTGCTCTGCGATGACCGGCGCGCCGGCAAAAACAAAAACGAAAAAGCAAATGACCGACAATTGTAATATTTTCTTCATCGACACCATTTACATTTCTCCCGCCTGCAAAACCTTCGGCTGTACCGCCGCTAATTGCTTTGATTTTTCAGTTTATTGATTTCGTCTATCGTCCAGACGATAATGCTCATAATCAGGGCCACTATAAGAAGGGCAGCCGCTATCACCGCCGCAATCGGCAAACTCTCCTGCACCGTTTTGCCCATACTCAATGTCCCGATAGCCTTGGGTAAAAACATCGCACCCAAAAGACCTATGGAAAAAATTATCCCGAAAATGCTGCCGTAAAGCCCGGCGTCGAACTTTGCGAACGTTACACCGATAATTGTCGGAAACATCGGTGCAAAAGCCAGGCCGGTAACCACAACAGCCACAATGGCGAAAACGAGATTGTGTGTTTTAACAAGCAGCATAATTGAAAGTATCGAAACCAGGGAACCACATGCTATGATTTGCGTGCCTATGGCGCTTAGGTTTTTTATGGCCGAGCTCAAGAACCGCCCCACAGCCATTGAAAGGCCAAACAGCCCCAGCACCCACCCGGCATTGCGCACCGCGTTGGGATTACCCATACCCTTGTACATTTCGGTCATAAGCGGTTTTGTCCACCCGTTCATCGAAAACTCCAGACCTATGTAGCACACCAGCGCCAGCGCCGAAAACGCCACAAGCGGATTTCTCAAAAGTGCGACTGCTTTGGACAGCTTATATCCCGTCGATACCTGGGGGTAGCTTGCGCCCATTGCACAAATTGCAAAAACAAAAATCACCGCGCCGATAACGCAAAGTGTCACCGTATAGCTTACGTTCATGCTAATTGCCGTGGCGATAAACCACGGCGTCAAAACAAAGGCCAGTCCCACAAAGCCATTGCCGAAATTGCTTGCACGGGCGGGTTCTTTACCGTCAAACAAAACCACCGGCAACAGAGTATTGCCGACCGTATTGCACAAAATCGCACCTATACCCAGAAATATAACTGCTGCAACCACCCACGCAAAGCTGGGCGCAAAACCCAGCAGAAAAATACTGGCGCTGCTGCCCAAAAGGCCCAGTATCGCCAGCGGCTTATGCCCGAATTTGTCCACGATCGGCCCGACCAGAAACTGTACCACCATACACGTTAACGCAAATGTTGACATAAGCGTGCCCAGGTCTGAATTGTTGATTCCAACTTTGGCTTTCAGCTCTTCCGAAACAGACCCTATCATCACAAAGCACACTGCCAGGGTGAACACAGACATAATCGCCACAACAACAGTCAACTTTCTCATAATTATATCTCCTGATTAAAAAGGTTTTTATTTGGCGGCGTTGGCCTTGTCCGCCAGTTCTTTGCCCATTGTTATTACGTCATCTGCCCCGCCGGTAAACAAAAAAAGATAACACGGCACATTTTTTCCTTTTGGAAATAACTCGAAGCCCTTGTTCCATAAAAGTTTTATAACACGCATATTCTCCACCGACATTACCCTGGCGAACCCAATGCCCGATTCTTCAAGGTACACGCCCATTATGTACCATCCGTTGTAGTTCAGCGGTCCCGGGTCCACGGCAAAACCGTCCGGCGAAGCGTATTGGCCGCTGCAACCCATGCAGCCGTCTTTTTCCCAGTAAAGGCAATCCTCGTAAAGCGGAAAATTTTCTTTTTCGTAACCGTATATGCGATACCTGCCGCCGCAGTCGGCCTGCGTGGTCTTGCCCGTCATCAGCGCGATATCGCAGATGTGGGGAAAACAAAAACTTATGTAGTTTATCTTCAGAAACGCACTGTCGGGGAAAATACTTATCTCGGCACTGGCCGGGCCGGGATGTTTGTCGGCACTGGCCGGCACAGGTACCCATTCAAGGTACACCGTCTTTTCATCGGCGCTGTCTTTTATTATTTCAGCTTTGCTGAGAAGTCCTCTGTGTGCGGCTGCATCAAGCAGCGCCCCTGCAAGATTGTTTTCGGGAAAATCCTTGATTACCAAATCGGTTATCATACCCTCCTGTGAACCGCCCGACGTTTTGAACCCGTAACGCACCCTTATTCTGCTGTTTTCGAGAGTCGCCTGCAAGCGGCCATCGCTGTCTGTGCCCGCGGCAACGTGCCCCCAGTCCCTGTTGGCCCCACAGCAGCCGCCCAGCAATACAATAAGTGAAATCGCCCCTGCGCACAGGAGAGTATTCTTTCTCGAATGAATCACCGTTTTCAATCCTTTAATTTCATCGGCTCCGTTATTGCTGTCTAAACAATGCGCTGCACTGCCTCGACAATATCATCCACCTGCGGCACGCAGGCCTTTTCCAGGGTCAAATTAAATGGTATCGCAGTATTCTTGCCCGCCAGTATCGCTATGGGCGCATCAAGGTAATCGAAGGCCTCCTGCTGAATGATTGATGCTATATCTGATGCCACTCCTCCCCTGCGGACTGCCTCCTGGACGATTAACACTCGCTCGGTTTTCCTGACGGAATCAAGTATCATTTCAATATCGAGCGGCACCAGCGTCCGCGGGTCGACGACCTCGGCTTCGATACCTTTTTCAGCAAGTTTGGCCGCTGCGGTTAGCGCCCGGCCGACCATATTCGACCACGCAATGATGGTTATGTCCCTGCCGCTGCGTTTTATATCCCCCCTGCCGAATTCGATGGTGTATTCGCCTTCGGGCACAGGCCCCTTTTTCATATACAGCCTTTTATGCTCGATGAATATCACCGGCTCATCATCTCTTATGGCGGTTTTGAGAAGCCCTTTGGCGTCATAAGGAGTTGACGGCATAACAACCTTCAGGCCCGGCGTATGGTAGTACCAGGCCTCGAGGCTCTGCGAGTGCTGGGCAGCCAGCCCGTTGCCGCTGCCGCCCTGTGTCCGCAGTACCATCGGTACCCTGCCTTTGCCGCCGGTCATAAACTTGTATTTGGCCGCCTGGTTGATAATCTGGTCGATGACAAGCGATGCAAAGTCAATAAAAAGTATCTCCACGACCGGCCGCATCCCCACAGCCGCTGCGCCTACCCCTACGCCGGTAAAGCTGGCTTCAGCTATGGGCGTGTCGATAACCCTGTTGGGCCCGAACTCGTCTAAAAGGCCCACCGTTACCTTGAAAGAGCCGCCCCTTGCCGCTATGCCCTCGCCTAAAAGAAACACCTTCTCGTTGCGCCGCATTTCCTCGCGCAGCGCCTCGTTGAGCGCTTCCCTGTACATTATTTCACGACCGACAGAGGTTTCTGATGTTTGCGTATCAGTCAATTCTGTTCCACCTCCTGCAAAAACTGTTCAACCGAAGGTTCGGGACTGTTTTTGGCAAACTCAATCGCATCTTCGGTCAGTTTCTCTATCTGGTGCTCTATTGTCTCGA
>DATKWV010000046.1:0-8223 GCA_035529405.1 Sedimentisphaerales bacterium
GTCTAAGGGCCTTAATAAATTTCTACTATCGTAGATTATAATCTGTCCTTGTCCACGTAAAGGTCTAAGGGCCTTAATAAATTTCTACTATCGTAGATCGTCTTGATGTGTAAAGACTTTGGCTGGGTCTAAGGGCCTTAATAAATTTCTACTATCGTAGATCCAGATTGATTAAGTCCCCGTGCAAATGTCTAAGGGCCTTAATAAATTTCTACTATCGTAGATCTATATGTTCATAACGGGAGAATACAAGTCTAAGGGCCTTAATAAATTTCTACTATCGTAGATTCACCTCAAATAACGATTCCTCAGCTTTGTCTAAGGGCCTTAATAAATTTCTACTATCGTAGATTCTTATTATTTTTAGCCTATTTTTCGCGCGTCTAAGGGCCTTAATAAATTTCTACTATCGTAGATTGATTGCCGAATCGCAGATTATAGCGAGTCTAAGGGCCTTAATAAATTTCTACTATCGGATACATCTGTTCTAAGAACCCCGCCTTAGAGCGTCCCTGCCTTAAGATATCCCTTTCGGGATAACGGGACTTAAGGGGAGCAGATTAAATTTCCCCTCTTTTTTTTAGTTTTCGGACTCTCTGCTCAGTATTTACTCTGGAAAATTTAAAGATGGCTGCCGAAGGTTTTGCCGTTCATTGTCTTAGAGTATTAGCGTTATGGCATTACTTGGGAAGCTTTCGCCCCCCTTACAAGAGAGTATTTAGTCTTTAGTTCATAGTTCGTAGAAAATCCGTCTAAATCGTGTCAAAAAAGCTAACTCTGTGCCCTCCGCCTGCCCTGAGCATAGTCGAAGGGCCCTCTGTGGCAAAAGAGTATTTAGTCGTTAGTTTTTAGTTCGTAGAAAATCCGTGCCAATCTGCGTTTATCTGTCTCTGATAAATTAACTCTGTGTCCTCCGCCTGCCCTGAGCATAGTCGAAGGGTCGAAGGAATCCGTGGTTAAAAATTGTTAGAAAAATTTCTTGCTATCGCGCTTCCAAAATGATATAATTGACCTAATTGATACCAAGGCTGCGAGCCTGCAGCTTTATAATCTTCGGCGAGGCAGCGTGGTTCACCGGTTTCCCCCCCAGCCGGCCCCACCCGCCTCGCCCTTTTTTCCGCGTTACCTGTCCTGAGCCAAGCCTGCCCTGAGTGCAACCGAAGGGTCGAAGGAATCCGTGGTTAAAAATCCGCCTGGTCGGCGGTGAATGACAGAAGATAAAGGCCAGATGCCGTTTTTACGCTGAAAAACCGGCTTGCAGCAGGTCGCAAGCCCCGCATACCCCTTCGAGGCCAAATTATCGATAGACCCCATTAAATTATAGTCCGAAAATCATAAAAGCGAAATTCCTGCGGCCTGTTTGAGCCTTTTTTAATCCAAACAGGCCTTTTCAGGCCGGAAACGGCGTTTTGCCAATTTCAAATGGGGCAAATCAAGCTTTACCTGCCTCTGCGACTTTAGCGCAGCCTCTGCGACTTTGCCGTAGCCTCTGCGATTTTGCCGTAGCCTCTGCGACTTTGCCGTAGCCCCTGCGACTTTAGTGCAGCCACGGCGACTTTAGCGCAGCCACGGCGATTTTGTCGTAGCCTCTGCAAGTTTAGCGCAGCCTCTGCGACTTTAGCGCAGGAGCAAAGCAAATTCGATTTACCGGACCCGCTTAAAAATTGATGGTTGATAAATGATTACTGATTATCTGCAAATAGGTGTTTTCTTGTATTGTAAACAGCTTTTTAAAATAATAACTTCTTTTTTTACCCTAATAAATTTAAACTTTCCGCAGGCTGTTGTCGAAAGACAGACAAACTAAATTTCGGGGGCGATTAAAAACACCGAATAAACCAAACTTTATTTTTGAAAGGGGGTATTAAAAATGCCTAATTTCCCAAAAAGTGAATTAGAAGTTGTAGCGCTCGCCGAGGCAATGATAGCAGGCTACACCGCAAACCCTGCCGACTTTCCCAGTATCGACCCATTGACAGACCTGGTCGCCCTGCAGACCACGCTAAATGACTACCAGACAGCAGCTCGCCGGCAACGGCGATTTCGGCCCCTGGCAAATCTCAGGTACATCCTTTAACAATGAAACCGTTCTAACCGGCCAGCCATGCAGAATCCAGCTCGAATACAGGGTAAACGCCGTCAATTCCGCCGGCCAAAGCGTATCATCAAATGTTGTTTCGGCGGTGCTGTGAAAACCCTCGTTAATCCGTGTTACCTGTGCCCTCGCAGCCTTTCCCGGCGAAAGCAGAGAGCGGGTAACCGTGGACAGGATTACGGCCTTTAACTTCCGCTGGCATGTTGGCCGAAAGTCGTTTTTGCCGAAGTTCAGCTTTTGCAACGGTGCTGCTGACGGTCGCCTAATAGATGCCTGATTATTAAAAGGTCAAGCTGCTCATAGTCCCTGTCTGAAACCAGATGCTCGACTGTGCCCTCATCGAGGCTGCGCGAAAGCTCCAGCAGTTTCAAGAACACCTCCCTGCTGTTGCTCAGATGCCTGGTCGCCGCTTCGGCTTTCTGTGTTCTCATGGCCTTAACGTCCAGACCCACCCATTCGCCGTTTTGTCCGTAATCATGTCTATCAAGTATGCGAACCTGGTTAAACGCCCGCCTGATATCGACTGAGCCGAAGGATTTATCCTGGTCGTACTTAAGACCGTTCTGGTCGTTCAGATGCACCGACCACAGTTTCTTATGCGCCAAGGCAAAACCCATTTCATCCGAAGGGTCCAGCCCGGCCAGAATAGCGTGAGCGGATTCGATATTAACACCGACTCGGTCGCTGTCTTTACACAGAAGCCCCAACGCAATCGCATGACCGGTTGTTGGAATGTAGGTAACGTCCATTGGCTCATTGGGTTTAGGCTCAATAGCTATCTTTATCTGCTTGTCATAATCCAGCATCCTGTCGATTGCTTCCACTATCCTGTCAACGGCGATTTTACTGTCTTTGGCTTCCCTGATATACGTACCTTCCCGGGCCAGCCATAATACTATCAGCTTTGTACCGAGGGCATTGGCAATATCGATGGCTCTTAAGCTTCTGTCGATTGCGTATTGCCTGCATTCAGGGTCATTGGACGTATAGCCGCCGTCTATTGTTCTGGGGTCTTCCCACAAACGCGGCGCAACAAACTCCGCTGACAAACCGTGCCCTTCGAGCTTTGTCCGTACAAGTGCAGCCTCGTTAACGATTTGCCCGGAGGTTAAATCGTTCATGTTCGGCACCGCATCGTCATCGTGAAACTGGACACCGTCAAAACCGAGTTTCTTATACATACTGAGCTTTTTGCCGAATTCTATGCCTTCCCGAACTGCCGGCCCGAACGGGTCGGCGCCTTCGTGTATATTCCACGGCCCGAACGTAAATCTGAATTCACCTGCCATCTGCTAATCTCCTTAGCTTAAATATTCAAGAGTCCTTTTAAGCGACTCGGTGTGGTCTAATTTCGGAAAATACTCAAGACCAAAACAGCCGTCATAGCCGAGCTTGTCAATTCTTCTGATTATCGCAGGGTAATTTACCTCCGTATCAAAAAGCTCGGCCCTGCCCGGAACTCCTGCGGAATGAAAATGCCCTATGATGTCTATGTTCTTTTCAATGAAATCAAGAATATTACCCTGCATAATCTGCATATGATAAACATCGTAGAGAAGTTTCAGGTTCGGACTGTTAATTTCACGGATAATTCTTGCCGCTTCTTTGGTACCATCGAGAAAGTATCCTGCGTGGTCAACCAGACTGTTTAATGGCTCAAGAACAACAGTAACACCTGCTTTTTCTGCCATCTCAACTGCTTTTAGATATGCCTTTTTCAGGTTCCCGACCATAGCTTCGCTTGATGCACCTTTCACAGCAAGCCCTGAAAGAATAATTCCCTTTCTGCACCCCACGGTATTGGCGAAATCGAGCATCTTTTGAATCTGCTCAAAATAAGCTGAATGGTCAGCCTCATTGGTAGGGCTGCCTCCAATGGAGCCGTCCCAGGCGCTGAAAGCAAAGTCGTTGATTTTTACGGCGTTGTCATCTGCTGCTTTTTTTAACGCTCCTGCATCCTTAGGCTGTGAAAAGTCAATATCCCTGCCGTTGAAAGTTCCCTCGGGATGCCAGAATTCAATGTATTTATAGCCGACCTGGGCTATTTTCCGAATCCTGTGCTCGAAAGGTAAATCCGTAAAAAAACACTCCGCACATACACTTATTTTTGCCATTGTTTTAGGCCTTTATTTAAGATACACCGATAAAACCTTGTTAACTGCCGCTGCAATTTGTTCGCAGTCATCGTCCCCAAGGTTGTAATCAATATCTATCAGAATGGCTCTGGACAGCAGTTCGAGCGATTTGGGACACATGTCCTTTGAGTATTTCGGCAGTTCATTTTCAGGAACTCCGCTCCATGGAAGTCTGTCGCCGGATACCGATTTGTACTGTAGTATATGTTCCCAGTAGTTATATATATGCCAGTCCCTTACCTTTGAGTCATAAATTCCGCCGCAGGGAATGCCTTCAGCCTGAAAGGCGGCAAGAATCTTCCTGGTTCTGTCTGCATCGGGCAGGAATATAATCAGGCATATTCCCGTGTCGCCGGCCTGGTCTGTAAGCTTTCTGAATTCGAGGCCGGGAAACTTTTCGATGGCGTTTTTGATTTTCTTCTTGGCGGCACGATGCCTGGATACTATATCTTTTGCCTTGCGAATCTGTGCAATCGCCACTGCGCCTTCCAGTTCGCTCATACGATAATTTTCACCGCAGAACAGGTCCTCGTTTTCCCTTTCCGGCCCGAATCTGTCCGGCCGCCAGCACGCTGCACAGTCATGCCAGTTCAGTGCCCTCGTATAAAGACGCTCATTGTCTGTGGTGTAAAAGCCCCCTTCGCCGCTGACGATTATTTTATAATAGTCGAAACTGAAGCAGCCGATAGTACCGATACTGCCGAGCATCCTGCCGTTGAATGAACCGCCTGCCGCCTGGGCAACATCTTCTATGACAGGGATACCGTGTTTATCGGCCACATCCATAATCGCGTCCATCTGCGCAGGCGCTCCGCGCATATGAACGGGAACAATCGCCTTTGTCCTTTTGGTGACCGCCTTTTCCACCGCCTCGGCATCCATACAGAGACTTTCATCCACATCGACAATTACAGGTATTGCATTGGACGCCGCCACCGTTGCCGAAGTTGCAAAAAACGTATAAGCGGGGACTATGACCTCATCACCCATACCTATCCTGAGAGAGCGATAAGCCGCTACCAGGGCGGAAGTGCACGAATTGGCAGCCATACAGTATTTTGTGCCTATCAGCTCTTTCATCGCTTTTTCCGCTGCTGCCACTTTGCTCGGACGCGGGTTGTAATATCTGAAAAGATGAGGCCCTTTTAAGTCTTTTTCGTTTTCTATAATCTTCCTGATTTTCAAAGCACTTTCCGGCGACATCTGCCAGAGGTCAATAACTTCCAAAAGTTCATCTCTGCCGATTTTTGTCGGAAACGGCCCTATATTGCCTGCGGTTTTAGGCCCCCCGTCAATTGCTAATTTTTGTTCGGACATTTATATTGCTCTCCTTATTCGGATTATACCTCCGAAACTGCACGTAAGCAGGTTTTATTGCAGAGGCGTTACTGTTTTGAGGCCGGTTTTGGCTTCTGCCGGCCGGCCTTAACCTGGTCCGGCACGTACCGGGTTTTTTGAGCTTAGCGTTTTTGTCCGGTAACTATAACCTATAATTAGGAAGCCGGCATAGCATTATTTCCTTGAAAAGTGCCGGTTTTACGTAATTTTGACCCTTCGGCAAATCCAGGCTTGCATAGTATTGAAAAAATAACACAATAGTAACCGGTTCGGTTGATAAAAATTATTGTTTATGTTGGCAAGAGGCTGGCTATGGACACTCGAAAAGTTCTGGAATTGGCGCAAAAAGAGGATGTTAAGTTTATAAGCTTGCAGTTGACCGATTTGCTTGGCGTGCCAAAGGAAGTAATTGTCCCTGCTCAAAAGCTGCAGGACATATTATCAGAAGGCGTGTGGTTTGACGGCTCTTCCATCGAAGGCTTCGCCAGGATACAGGAAAGCGATTTGTTTATGAAGCCCGACCCCGCCACCTTTGCCGTTGTGCCCTGGCTGACCGAGAACGGAAAAACCGCAAGACTAATCTGTGATATCTGCAGGGCCAACGGCGAACCTTTCGAAGGCGACCCCCGCTTTATTCTCAGGAAGGTTATGGATCAGGCTGCTGAAATGGGCTTTCAGTATGACGTCGGGCCGGAACCCGAATTCTATCTGTTCGATAGAAGCTCGACCTCGAAGAACTGGCCTGTGGACTCGGGCGGCTACTTTGAGCTTTTTTCGTACAAAGGCTCAAAAATTATAAAGGAGATAATCGCCGCGCTTGCCAGCTTTGGGATTGATGTCGAAACCTCTCATCATGAAGTTGGCAACGGCCAGTATGAAATTGGTTTTAATTACGGCAATTGTTTAGAGGTGGCTGATAAAGTCCTTACCTTAAAGTACACGGTAAAGGAAATCGCGCAGATGCACAATTTAACCGCCACTTTTATGCCCAAGCCCCTGCCAGGCTGCGCCGGAAACGGCATGCATGTCCACCAAAGCCTGTTCGATAAAAACGGCAAAAAAAACGCATTTTACGACGAAAATGACAAATACCGGTTATCAAAAACGGCATACGCCTTTATCGCCGGCCAGTTCAAGCACATAAAGGCCTTATGTGCAGTTCTCAGCCCTACCATAAATTCTTATAAGAGGCTTGTCTCCGGCTATGAGGCCCCGGTTTACATCACCTGGGCCACTATGAACAGGTCCGCTCTTATACGTGTACCAGGATGGCCGCAGCAAAAGCATCGGGCAGCAAGAATTGAGCTAAGAAGTCCCGACCCGACCTGCAATCCTTATCTGGCTTTTGCTGTTATGCTAAAGGCCGGTCTGGATGGTGTCAAAAACAACCTCACCGCACCCGACCCGGTCGAAGAGAACGTGTACGAGTTCGACGATGAAAGCCTCCTGAAAAAGAACATAGACCTGTTGCCCACCTCTTTATGGCAGGCCCTGAACGAGCTTAAGAAAAGCGACCTTGTCAAAGAAGTTCTGGGTGATTATCTGTTTGAAAAATACGTGAAAATAAAGACCGCCGAGCTTGACGAATTCAAGAGTCAGGTCACCGCCTGGGAAATAGACAAGTATTTAGACGTTTACTAACACCGCTTATTTAGAGCCAACCCCAACCGCTAAAACATTGCGGTTGGGGTTCGCTTATCAAACTCGTTATAAACGGCAAAACTACGGACAAGCTTCCAGCCACTGGTTGGCTACCTTCGTAAAATCCAGAAAGTCCACTCTTCCGTCAAGGTTAAAGTCCGCACACGCAGCACCGGTAATTTGGGGCGTGAAGTAGTAATCTTCGGTCTCGCCGTACTGGTAGCCGCCGGCAGGTCCGGACCCGCCGCTTCCGCTGCCGCCGTTCCATTTCTTCTCGGAAAGTGTAATCCGCAGCCAGATAGGCAGTGCCTGCGGCGTACCCGCTGGATGGAATGGCAGGAACTGAGGTGTGGTAACATTATTAATTCCGACCGGCAGGCCGCTGAGCACCTGGTCCTGTACTATCCATTCGCTGGTGCCGGTACCGTCGGGACATATCATGTTGTCGTTCCAGTCGCCGTCACGGTTCCAGTCCGCCCAGGCGTTGAAATAAAGGTCAACGTTCGGAGTAATGATATTGACCAGGTAATTGAAGTTCACGTATGTACAATGCGGCAGCTTCAAGGGCAGGTTAAGCAGACCATCGTCAGCCAGGTCACGGTTGGCCTGGTTGTTCGGCGGGATGATATTGTTGGTCGGGTCCTGGTCGAAGCCGATATCCGCTTCCCACTCCTGTGTGACTGCCTGGCCTAAATGGGCCACTGCCCGCGGCGCCAGGTGTAAAGGTCCGTGTGGTGGTGAGCCGGCTAAGTACACACTCGGATAGTCGGCCTGAACGCCCCACGGATACGCCGTCATAACCATAGCGCCGAAACTGTTGCTGCTGTCCGGCGCATCACCGAGGTCGCTTTCCGCCGCGTGCGCCTCGTGTATCTCCCATACCCACCGGTAATCGGTTTCGCCGGTGTTGTTCACAAAACTCACACGCTCGCGCGCAACAAGAATATCTCCCGCATTAAGTACAAAAGGCTCCTCGACATCCAGCTCGAAATAAACATCGAAGAAGCTCTCAGC
>DATKWV010000047.1:0-9986 GCA_035529405.1 Sedimentisphaerales bacterium
AACGGTCCGACCAGCGGGACCCGGCAGGGCGTATGTCAGCCCGGTCATAGAAATCAAACCTCCGCAGCGCAAGGTCAGCAGGCCGCAACCGGTACATGCGGCTGTACCGGTGTGGTCGCAAGCCGCACGCCCGGTTCCGCAGCCGCAAATCCCGCAGCAAACGCAGCCGGCACCTTCGCTTATTAACCAGGCGGACCTGACCAGACCCATCGAGGAAACCATCGAGTCCGTGACTGAGCCGCTTGCGGCACTGGAGACTAAACTACCGGGTCTTCTTGACACAGCTAAGCCAGCCGGTGCGGTGCAGCGGTTGTTTGACAAGCGTGTTGCTCTCAGGGACCCGCTCGATGTTAAACGGGCGATTATTTTGACGGAGATTCTCGGCAGGCCGACCGCGCTTCGCGGCCCCGGCCACGGCGCCATCGGCCTTGCACTGTAGCAGTTTTAGCCGTTAACCGCGACCAAACGGGGCGGAAATAATCAAAATTTGCCGTTGCTAAAAGGCACGCCTCCGGATATTCTTTGCCTGTTTCACAAAGCTTTTATTAGGGAGTGTGGATATGCGCGAAGCAGGCCAGCCAGACAACCAACGTTGCGAAAACTGTAAGCACGCCTCCGAACCGGCGCCTCCCGTATACGACGCAGGGCCAGAGTATTTTTGTAGGCTTAACCACATTGCCTGGGACCCGGACTACTGGTGCCACAAGTGGGAACCGAAAGAAAATCCCAAACGACAGGAAATATCCAGCCAATACCTTAAGACCGACCCCGATACCAAACTGATACCTTGGCTTAAGTCGTCCTGGCATATTAGATTGTTGGCAGCTGTTTTGGTTATATTAGGATTGCTTCACTTGATACGTAGTTGCTCCCCCTGAAAACGCACGAGGACGCCGTATAAACGCCGAACGCCTGCCGGTAGGGGCCTTGCGTACCCTGCAGACAAGGCAAGACGCCCGTTAAATCCGCCAGGCAAAAAATCAACACAATCAAACAGGGCGAAAATAATCAAAATTTGCCTTTGACAATTCGTCCAAATTCGACTTTGATATACCCAAAAACGGAGCACGATATTTATGGCTGCTGTAAAGGATTGGGTAAATTGGGTTTGGCCTATAGGCAAACGACTTGTGAAAGCCATACGGCGTGAAAAAAATCAGCCATCTGTAGCACACAATGTAGCACACAATGTGAACGCCCACGAAAATGCAAAGGTCATATTCCACAACACCTATAACTTCATTAACGCACCAAACACCACACCTGAAGACCAGGCTAAAGCTATCGCCGCTGCGTCTTCCCTGTTAGCTTATTCTGGTACATCCGGCCTCGATCTTACACACCTTGACCCGAAGCTAAAACAGCACCTTAAGAAATGGACTCAGCACGCACTACAAGAACTCCCTGATGAGGTGCGTTCGCCTGCTTTCTGCGATGCGTCCTCAGCGCTGATGCACGACATAACAACAGAAAGCTGCAAGAACTGTGCTAACGCCGATGGTGTGGGCTGCCCGATACAGCAGCCAAGAACTCCAGATTGGTGGTGCGCCAAGTGGCGGGCAGAATAGAATTTGTCTTGACAGGGGTATAAAATTCTTTTGAAAAAGGGGCTAAGGATTTTTTTGCACGAGACCGAACGTCTCATAATATATGTTATGTTTCATTCAGCAACAGAATCAAAGTCGCTTTAACCCCTTTTAGGCCGTGATATTTAAGCCCCAATGCGTCCTGATAATGTCACTGTAAACATAACTTTCGGCTTACCGGACGTTCCGTCCAGCAACGTCATTTTTTTACAAATACTTTTCCACTCTGTCAAGGAAATTGTACTAGGAAGGCCTCTTCACACAATCCGTGAAGGTCTGGTAAACGGAAATAGTCTGGCTGGAGTTCCTGTATTTTTGCAAGTGCAGTGTGGGCCCTATTTCGGAATCCGAAACAATCTCCACGATTGAATACACCTTGTGAAAAGAGCTCTTCTGCGATGCACACTGCGACGAGAAGCTCATCAAGCAGAAGAGTATAATCCGTAATGGTTATTTCGGCATCTTTTGTGATTGCCTGATAGTGGCGACCTGCGACCGTGTTCCCTTCCTTAACCTGGAGATAGAAACTGTTAAAGATAGCCTGCGCGTGGTCGGCGAGTTTCAGTTCACACCTTGTAGATTCGTGATTGCCTGGAGTGCTGGCGTGGTTTAGGAGCCATTTACCCAGGGCTGTCGCAAGGGATTTGCCTATACGTAAAAACCAATTCCCCATAGCATTTGTCGTGCCCATAAAGACCGTGCTCCTTTTTTTTCGTATATTGAAGTCCAATTTGAGCGAATTGTCAAAGGCAAATTTTGATTATTTCCGCCCTGTTTGATTGTGTTGATTGTTTGCCCGTCCGTTTTACCTGCCGTTTTTCGTTGTTTCAGGGCATCAGATAGCCTACCGCCTGGAGTTCGGCTGCTGTGCGGCGTCCTGGTGCGGGCAGGGATAAACGCGATTCAGGCAAATCGGCGATTCCCAGGTATGTGTGAGGGTCACTGGGTTTGGCCGTCCCGCGGGGCGCCCATGGCGGCGCTTACGGTTTCTGCCAGGTTCTCCCATGCGACTGCGGCCGTGTCTAAAAGGCCGAGATTCTGCAGAGTTATCGATATGTTGACAGTCGCGTCGGTGGCGGTGAGGTTGGCATCCATCGTATTACGCAGATTCAGCAGGGACGACGCAAAGGTCAGCTTGTCACAATATAACAGCGCTGTCCTGTAGTGAAGGTCGAGCGTTTGGGCGTCAAGAGGTTCCGGTTGCGGCAGCTTCTCAAGCGCGCGGTTGTGATGGTTGGTTTCAAACAGGCACACGGCCAGTTTTGCTGCGGCCCTTGTGTAGGTCGGATTTATCCGCAGGGATACGCTCAGGTGGTCGATGGCGTTATTGAATCGGCCGGCGGCAGCCGACAGTACGGCCAGCCTGTAGTGCACGTCCGGGTCATAGGGACGAATTGCGGCGTGGCGCTGGTGGGCGTTGATTGCGAGCTTTATAAGGGCATTGTGGTCGCCCTGGGCGGGTTCGTGGGCGGCTATTGTGCCGGCGCTGAGGATTTTCAGGGCCGCCGCTTGGGCAAAAAGGAAGGTGCTGTTGGCATCAATCGCAGCGGCCAGCGATAACAGGCCAAGCGCTTCGTGGGGCTGGCCGGTGAGTTTGTGCGCAACGGCCAGGCCTATATAGGCGTCCACTATCTGGTCGTTTATGACAACGGCGGTGGTGAATTGCCGCCCTGCCTGCTGTTCGGACTGCAGGTGCATGTACTGAGTGCCCAGCTTTATGGCGGCCTCGAGATAGTGAGGACTTATACGGCTTGCCCTTTCGTATTCTGCGGTGGCCTCTGGGACAGCACCGATCATATTCAATACGTCAGCGTGCCTGACTATAAGGTCAACTCTTTCGCAGTGTTCGGTGAGGATGTCCTGCAGCTTTTCGGCGGCCTGGTCAAGCCGGCCTTCGGCGATAAGCTGCTCGACTTCCTGGTCATGCTGGTAGAAGTTGTCGGGCTGGATGAGAATGGCGGTGTTGAGCATTTCAATGGCGGCGTTATATTGACCTGCGGCTATATAAAGATAGCCGAGCATCAGCAGTGTCGGCAGGTCATCAGGGTATTCGTTTCGCAAAAGCTCGTATTCGGATATGGTTTTTTCGAGCTGGCCGTTTTTAAAATAAATGGCTGCAAGCCTTTGTCGCGGCGGCTGGAGATAGTTTTTGAATTTCAGGCAATCCTGGTAGAACTGGACGGCCTCGTCCTGGCGGCCCAGCCGTTCGCAGCAATGTCCGAGGGCGTACAGGGCCATAGTATTGCTGGGCTGTCTCGAATACACCGGCATCAGTTCATCGAAGGCACTTTGCAGCCGACCCATATCGAGGTATATGGCTGCCGACAGCATCCGGGCGTACAGACAATCGGAATTTGTAAAAAGATAACCCCTGAGACGCTCAAGGGCCGTATCGGCTTTGCCGGTATTCAAAAGCTGAATGATTTCGTTCAGCTGCTGTAATTGTTCGCGGGCTGTTTGGTGTTTTAGGGCACTGGTGTTCAGCCAGTGCAGAATCAGGTCAGCGGTATTTACCGTTATGGCCTTGCCCAGGATTTCGAGTAATTTACCCATCGGCCAGCCCCTGACAAAATCGAAGTCGTTCGACCGAAAGCCGGTAGATATAAGAAATTTGCTACCCGCCTCTATGGACAGGTATCGACAGGATTTTTGCCGGTGTTAAGGTATGTTTGGGGTAATAGTTTTTTTGAGGGCAGATTCGGCCTTTTATTGTGGCGGTTCTGTTTGATGTAGGGTTTGTTCCAGTTGTAAAAGCGGATGAGCGGATTTTGCTACCCCCCTGCCGGAGTTTTGTGTTTAATGCTTGAACCTGCCGAAATATTTCGATATTTTCAGTGGGATTGCAAGGCCCGGATGCGTCCTGTACGGGCTATACCGAATCAGGGGATTTTGAGGGCTTTACGATGACACTGAATATGGGTCGGCGCCGGTTCGTGACAAAAGCAACCAGGCTGACAGCGGCAGCAATTGGTTTTCCTTATATAGTCAGTTCGAAGGCGCTGGGCACAAACGCCCAAACGGCGGCAGGCGAACGGATAACGGTGGGCTGTATCGGGGCAGGTCCGCAGGGCTGCGCAGTAATGCGTGGTTTTCTTTCCCAAAGTGACGCGCAGGTCGTTGCGGTCTGCGACGTCAAGACCGACCGGCTGGACATTGCCGGTAAGCTTGTTGAGCAAACGTACCAGCACAAAGGCTGCGCTAGATATGGTGACTGGCGCCAGGTCATGGGCCGCAGTGACATTGACGCGGTTGTCATAGCCACGCCCGACCACTGGCACGTGCCTATCGCGATGTCGGCTGCACGGGCGGGCAAGGATATGTATGTGGAAAAGCCGCTGGGTATGAGTGTGTATGAGGCGCAGGTGCTGCGGGCAACAATAAAGAAATACGGCCGGGTATTTCAGTTCGGCACACAACAGCGGTCGGACGCGAATTTCCGCTTTGCCTGCGAACTGGTTCGCAATGGTCGTATAGGCAGGCTTCGTACCATAAACGTGTGGTCGCCGGGCAGCGTGGCGGGCGGGTCGACAGTTCCGGCGCCAGTACCGGCAGGAATAGACTACCAGATGTGGCTGGGGCCTGCGCCGTTTTCGCCTTATACCGCGGACCGATGCTCGGAAAAGGCGGACAAGAAAACGTGGTGGTATCATAGCGATTTTTCTCACGGATTTCTGGCAGGGTGGGGTATTCACCCGATGGACATCGGCCTGTGGGGCGGCGGAAGCGACCTGGGCGGGGTGATAGAAATCGAAGGGCAAGGGACATTTCCGACAGAGGGCGCATGTGATACGGCGACGAAATGGGATGTGGTGTTCCGGTATGGAAACGGTATAGTGCTGAACTTCAAGGGGCTTGAGATAAAAAGCAACGACAGTGCGGTGCTGAATGTTTCGGCGTTCGGACCGCGGTATGGCAGAACGACTTTTCACGGCACGGCCTTCGAGGGCAGCGAAGGCTGGGTACACGTGGACCGTTCAGGGATTAACGCATATCCCAAAAGTCTTCTGAGTACGACATTCGGGCCTGATGAGATTAGCCTTTACCGCAGTACAGACCATGTGAGGAATTTTCTGGACTGCGTAAAGACCAGGGCCGGGACGATATGCGATATTGAAAGTTCGGTCCGTTCGGAGATAGCGTGCCATATAAGCAATTTGTGCCTTAAGCTGGGCCGAAAGGTGGTATGGGACAGCCAGAAAGAGTGTTTCATCAATGACCAGGCGGCCAACAGGATGCTGCATAAGCCGATAAGAAGTCCGTGGCACTTATGAGACAAACAGATTGAATCAGGAAAGTCAAAGTCCATGAGATACGGATGCAGAAACGTCAGGCTGGTATCAATTGCGGCCCTTCTTGTAACAGCGTCATTGTTTCTTTGTTCGTGCGCGGTACTGTCGCAGAAGCGCGCCCGCGGCGAGGACGAGGTTTTGCGGGTACTGATTATCAGCGGCAGAAACAACCATTTATGGCAGAAGACCACGCCCGAGCTTAAAAAAATGTACGAAAAAAGCGGGCGATTCGCGGTTGACGTTACGCATGAGCCGGGCAAGTGTGACAGGAAGATGCTGAGCAAATATGATGTGATTGTAAGCAACTGGTGCGCGTGGCCTGAACTGACGGGACATCAATGGGGACAGCAAGCGGAAACGGCTGTGGAACAGTTCGTCGGCGCCGGCAAAGGGCTTGTTGTTTTTCACGCCGCCAGCGCGACGTTCCACGACTGGGCGCAATACCAGCAGATGGTCGGCGCAACGTGGGATCTGGAAAAGACCGGTCACGGCCCGATTCGGCCTTTGAACGTGATAAGCAACAAGGGGCATCCGATTACAAACGGGATGGAGGATTTCGTAATTACGGACGAATTATGGCACGAGATGGCGACACAGCCCGGAATAAGGGTTTTGTGCGAGGCGTTTTCTGTCCAGGACAAGGCGCGCGAGGGCGTCTGGCGCGGGACGGGAAAAACAGAGCCGGTGGCTATATGCACCGAATTCGGCAATGGCCGGTGTTTCAATAATATTCTGGGTCACGACACTGCTGCGATGCGCAACACCGGCTGGCGAACCCTGATGCTTCGGGGTACAGAGTGGGCAGCAACGGGTAAAGTAACTATAGCGGCACAGGCGGACAGGGCCGAAAAAACAAGTTACCAGTGGAAGAACGGGGATAACTGGATTGCCCTGCTTAACAATGACCGTGTTGTGTGGCGGATGAATTATAACAAGCAGGAGGGCAAGCCTTACGTTCATCCGGTGAGTATGACCGACGGTACGGAGCTGACCTGGCTTAGGCCGGCAGACCATCCGTGGCACAGGGGGCTGTGGTTTTCGTGGAAGTTTATCAACGGGGTCAATTACTGGGAGGAGGATAAATACGGCGCTTCAGCAGGATTGACGGAACTGATGCAGGTGAAGGTCCTTGCTCACGAAGACCACTGGGCCAGGATTGAAATGCTGCTGGAGTACCACCGGCTGGACGAGGCGCCGGTGCTGCGTGAAAACCGTGTTATCGAGGTCAGCAGGCCCGATGAAGATGGGATGTATTACTTTGACTGGTGCGGCACGTTCACAGCGTGCGACGCCAACGTGGTGCTCGACCGCACACCGATAGCCGGCGAGAGGGACGGCAAAAGCTTGGGCGGATATGCGGGTCTGGGAGTGAGACTTTCGAGCCTGCTGTACGACTGGGAGGTCGTAAACAGCGACGGCCAGAGAGATTTGCAGGGTCATGGCTGCAAGGCAGGATGGGTCGATTTCAGCGGCAAAATCGGCGGCGGCAAAACAGCAGGTGTTGCTGTATTCGACCATCCTGAGAATCTGCGACACCCTTCGCCCTGGCATATCGTTTTTTCACAGCCGGTTTTCGGGTTCTTCAATCCGGCGGTACTGTTTAACGCACCTTACACCCTGTGCGCCGGCCAGAGTCTGCGTCTTCGGTACAGGGTCCTGGTTCATCCCGGCCCAGCGGACAGGGAAAGGCTTGATGCGGAATGGAACAGGTTCGCTAAGCAAGAGAAAGTATGGCCGGCCAGCCGCTAAGGCAGGTGACATCGCAACGATACCTGCTGTGCTAAAGTCATTCCGGCCAGTGGGCCTGTTTTTCGACTTCCCGCAGATACGCCAGTGTCCGCTCGAGCTTGTCGGTAAGATGCTTTAGTTTCAGCATGGTTTTTACGCGTGTTAAAAGCTCCAGCTTGTTCACCGGTTTGCTGACAAAATCGTCCGTGCCCGAATCAATGGCGCGTTCTATATCTCCGAATTCATTCAGTGCAGTTACCATAATAATGGGAATGTCAGCGGTCTTAGGGTCGTTTTTGATGCGTCTGCAGACCTCGAAGCCGCTGATTTTAGGCATCATTACGTCCAAAAGAATCAAATCGGGCGGCTCTTCGGCAACGATTGCAAGGGCCTGCGGGCCATCCTCGGCCGGCACAGTGACACACTCAATATCCTCAAGGTATGCCTGCAAAAGTTCGAGGTTCTGCTGATTGTCGTCAACAACCAGAATCGTCGGTACTTTGCCGCCCTGCTCGTGGGTCTGTCGGGGACTCATAAGAATGACTCCTTTTTGCGCCTTGTTAAAACGTGCACCTTTATTTTCAAATTCCCAGTTTTTTCAAAATTGCCCTGCAGAAGGCAGGCAAATCATCCGGCTTGCGCGAAGTTATCAAATTGCCGTCCACAACGCACTCGGCATCGACGTATTCGGCTCCGGCATTTTTAATGTCATCCCTAATGGCCATAAAACACGTGGCCCTTTTGCCCTTGAAAACAGGTGTGCTGCATAACAGCCATCCTCCGTGACAGATAGCGGCTATGACCTTGCCGGCTTTGACCATGTCGTTGGCAAATTTTATCATTGCGGCATCTCTTCTCATGAAATCGGGCGCAAAACCACCCGGCACT
This sequence comes from Sedimentisphaerales bacterium, assembly GCA_035529405.1. GTDB lineage: Bacteria > Planctomycetota > Phycisphaerae > Sedimentisphaerales > Anaerobacaceae > DATKWV01. The sequence continues at coordinate 8,492 of DATKWV010000047.1, forward strand.
ATCATACAGTCATAATCATCGGCAACGGCGTCTTTTGCTGAAACGGTCGATACGCACGGATAACCTTCCTTTGAATGATATTCTTTCCGGCCTTGCCCTGCAACAAAATCAACCGCCACGCCCTCTTCGATTAATCTATAGTAAGGAAACCAGACCTCAAGGACCTGATACATTTCATCGAGCATTATAGCGACTTTTTTAGCTGTCATCGTTCGTGCTCCTGTACTGAGTATTACTATGCTGCTCAATGAACTGGCGTACCAGCGGCCTGATATAGATACCGTCAATGTCAACTACATCAGCTACGGCTTTGGCACAGACGGCGCCTGATTCGGCCAAAGGTGCCTGGGTGTCCAGGAAGAAAAGCCGCTGGCCCTTTACGGTGCAAAGCCCCCCCCCGCCGCCGCCAAGGGCGTCACGGCGAATTTCAACACCGTTGGCCTCAAGCAGCGCCAGAAGTTCTTCCAATATCGTCTCTTCATTCATAAGGGCCGCAAAGCCGCCTGTTCTGCAGCCGGGCGGCTTCAAGAAAAAGCCGTTCGACGGTCGATATACATACTTGCAATCCTGCCTGCAGACATAGATAATTAATCTTTTGACGATTACAGGCGAAATTTTATAACAGGATAGACCCCTTGACAAGTATTATCGAAAAACGCCGGTCTCTGCACACCCATCTGGCAGAGCAAAAGCGCCGTTATGAGCTGCTGGAATCCCAGCTTGGCCGGCTGCAGGCGCTTGCCAACACAGGCACCAATACCTGCATGATAGCCCACGAAATCAACAACCTGCTGACGCCTATCGGCAATTATGCGGCTCTGGCTATCAAGCACATCGACGACAAGGCGCTGACAGAGAAGGCGCTACAAAAGACCGTACAAAACTGCCGGCGGGCGTCGCAGCTTATGGAAAGCATAATTGCTCTTTCAAACGGCCAAAGCCAGCAAAAACAAAACTGCAGGCTGGAATTACTGGTCAAGGAGGTTTTTGACGGCCTGTGCCGTGATTTTGCAAAGGACCGTATAGAGGTCAGGACCGATATTGCCCAGGATTTGACGGTGTGGGCGGTGCCGGTGCAGATTCAACAGGTATTAATGAACCTTATTCTCAACGCCCGCCAGGCAATGCTGCCGAACGGCGGTGTTTTAACTGTTACGGCACGGGACACGACCGACATGATTCAAATCGAGGTCAGCGACACCGGTTCAGGAATCAACGCAGCCGACATGGGTAAAATATTCGAACCTTTTTCCACTACCAAAAATGACAAGCAATCCGGCGGACGCGGCCGCGGATACGGCCTGGGACTTGCCTTCTGCAAACAGATAATCCTGGCCCACGACGGTTCTATTTCAGCAGACTCGAAACCCTGCGAGAGAACAACCTTTACAATAACTATGCCCAATCGCAAGTGAGGTAATACACTCAAGTGGCTGAAATTGCCCTTAGCATCACTTACCTGACAGCCGCAGCACAGCCAATAGATTTTGTCTGG
>DATKWV010000048.1:0-10806 GCA_035529405.1 Sedimentisphaerales bacterium
CATAAATTGAACATTCATATCTACCTGCTCTTTGGTTGTCATGCCAGGAATAGCAGCTGCCACATAGTTCTTGGAAAGTACCCAACTAAGAGCTTCCCGATGATTAGGAGCGTCCCCAATTGTATGTTGTGGAAGGTTATAGTTAGGGCTTTGGGTTTTCATGGCTACAATTCCAACACCTTTATGTGCAGCTTCTTCAAGAGATTGTACAAGCTCTGGAGGACTATTATAGTTGAAAGCAACTACCGCCACATCATAAACACTTGATTCTGCCAGATGTTTCAGATAGACCTCCTGATTCTCATGTGCTGTGATTCCGCACCAGCGAATTTTCCCCTCGGACTTCCACTTCTCCATGAGGTCAATGTGTTCACCCTTTGTAATTTCCTCTATACTTTCAGGCTGATGCCATAGGAACACATCAATGTAATCTGTAGCGAGGTCACGAAGCGTCTGCTCAAACTGGTTGCCTACCCATCCCTTACTTGTGCGTGAAGCCCTTCCAAAGTATGCAACAAAAAGATGGACATTGTCTCTTACTTTACTTATTGCTTTACCTATAGACTCACAGCTGTTGCCAGGCTTACCGAACCCATATCCCCACGCGGTCTCAATATAATTGATCCCCTGGTCAATTGCGTAACGGATCAGCTCACTATCCCTTGTGTGCTGGGCACCATACCCGACCGGGGTTAGTTGAAGATCTGTTCTGCCAAGCTGACGCAGCGGAATCCCTTTAGTCGGCTTTTGACTGTCCTTAGTAAATCCTGTGACAGCAGCTCCAATACCCATGCCAGCCACAACTTTCAAGAATTTCCTTCTATTTATTTTCATCTGAGATTTCCCATATTAAACGCTTGATTACACAACCAAGTATTTCAATTCTACGATAATATCAAGATGTTCTTCTCCCGCAAATACTAAAGCTTCAATGACATTAACGCGCTGCCTGTTTTATTACTCACTTATTTTCTCAATCCTTATGCGTTTTATCCTTCTGGTTTCTGCTGCAGTAATGGTAAACCTGACGCTTTTGTAATTGAAGCTTTCGCCGGTCTTGGGGATATAACCAAGCACAGACAAAACAAAACCGCCTATTGTATCGTAATCCTCGTCTTCGGGCAGATTCAGCCCCAGGCTGTCATTGAGGTCGTCGATGGCGGTCCTGGCGTCGGTGTCGGCGGTGTTCTGGTCGATTATTTTTATCGCTTCAGCGGGTGTTTCTTCGTATTCATCGGTTATTTCACCGACCAGCTCTTCGATTATGTCCTCCAAAGTAACAATACCCGCGGTGCCTCCGTATTCGTCCAGTACAACGGCAATATGTAGTTTTTTATTCTGAAATTCCTTGAATAAGGTCCGCAGGTGCTTGGTTTCGGGGACAAAATAAGCCTTTCTCATTTTGTCCCGCAGCTCGAAAGCCTGTGCATTCTTGCCGACCTGGCCAAGAAGGTCTTTGGCGTAAACAAGGCCCACTATGTTGTCTATACTGCCTTCATATACCGGTACGCGCGAATAGCCGCCGGCGATAATGGTATCGAGAATGGTTTCCAGGCTGCTGTTAAGTTCCACGGCCACGATGTCGGTTCGAGGCGTCATTATTTCATCTGCGGCCTTGTCGCTTAACTCCAGAACGTTTTCGATGATTTGCTGCTGCTGCCTGTCAACGACACCTTCTATCCGCTGCTGCTGTAAGCCGGTCAGGAATTCTTCCTGTTTCTGGTCGTGTGTTATTGCCGTTGCCCCTGAAAGCCGCCGAATCAGTTTGTCGTAAAGACCGAGTATGTACAGCACCGGCCCGGAAACAACCGCCAGGATTAACAGAATCCTGTATGTTCTGCTGAGAAGTTTTTCCCCCGCGTACTTTGCCCAGGCATGGGGTATGGCCAGGCTGAATACCAGAAACAACCCTGTGCCGACCACAAATACAACCGCGTAGTCGCTGATTCGAGGCGCACGCTGCTTTATTGCCGTGAGAATTGCCATCAGCGTTATCAGCATACAGACATTAAACAGCAGCCTGAAAACCGAACAGGTCAGAATCAGTTTTTCGCTGTTGTTTACCAGACTATCGGTCAGACTTTCAGCCTTTTTGTTTGACGCCTTCAGGACCTGCTGGAACCTCACAGGTGAAAATGTCCTCAGTGCCATGTAGTTGACCGAAAAAAACAATGTAAAACCCGCCAACACGCTAATCAACAGGATGGCTGCGCCTATACCATTCACTTATAAACCTTTCCTCTGACGGCGTTTGACACTGTTTTTATACACTGTGCCAAAGCCCTGTTCCTGTAAAATCCGGTCTTCGGTATCATGCATCTTTTCAGCTTCAGCCTTTTCGCTGTCGTTAAAACCGAACTGGTGCAGTAAACCGTGGGTTATATAAAGTGCCAGTTCCGCCTGGGGACAATGACGCCGAGATTTCGCCTGTTCCAAAGCCCTTTGTGCGTTGACTACAAGCTCGAATGTTCCGGTAGGTTTGGAACATCGGCCGCGTGCGTGTTTCTGCGGCCTGTTATGTTCGGTCAAATCGAAACTCAAACAGTCCGTAGCACCTTTTCGGTTAAGGAACCTGGCGTTTAATCTGCGAATCTCGTTATCGTCAACCAGCGCAATTGCGACCTCGTACCCGGTGTCGGGTTGCTCGGCCGCGCCGAAACGTTCACAAACTGTTCTGACCAGTTTCTTTATCTTAGGCACACATATCTCTATGTCCGTGAAGTGCCTGGTTATCCGAACGACGGTATCGGGCATATGACATCTCGTATTCAAGCACGACGAATCTGCCTCACGGTTCACCTGGTGTCTCTTCCTCGTATGTTTTTGTGTATTTGATTCGCCCGTGGTAGTGTGCAGCGAGGGTTTTGGAAATGCTGCTTTCTATCTCGCTTAGTTCCCGCAGAGAAAGGTCGCACATGTCGAACTGGCCGTCCTGAAGGCGCTTCATGGCCATATTGTGCACGATACCCTCTATCTTTGTGGGAGTTACCTCGCCTGACGCCCGCACCGCGCCCTCGACGGTATCAGCCAGCATCACAATTGCCGCTTCTTTGCTTCTGGGCTTCGGGCCGGCATATCTGAATTCGGTCTCCGAGGGGGGCAACTGCTCCCTTTCCGCAGTTTCAGTTTTCTGGTCTTTTTCCGGTACCTGCTCACCCGCCTGCTCACCCGAATTCAGGTCCCTGTCCGCTTTTTTCGATTTGGCCCCGGTTGAATGCTTTTCTATGGCTTTATTATAGAAGTACTCAATCAGGGTTGTGCCGTGGTGGGTTTCGATGAACTGCCGAAGCACAGCGGGCAGACCATACTCTTTTGCCATTTCTATCCCGTCTTTGACGTGACCGGCGATTATAAGCTGGCTCATGGCCGGCGAAAGCTCCTTGTGCCGGCTGGCTAAGCCCATCTCGTTCTCGATAAAGTAACCGGCCTTGTTGATTTTTCCTATATCGTGGTAATATGCCCCTACACGAGATAACAGCCCGTTACGCCCGATTGCCTCTGCAGCCGCTTCGGCAACAGAACCTATCAGCAGGCTGTGACTGAACGTCCCGGGCGCTTCCATGGCCAGTTTCTTCAAAAGAGGCTGATTGGCATCACTGTAGTCCAGAAGTGTCATACTTGTCGCTATACGAAAGGTTTTTTCTATCAGCGGAAGCAGACTTTGAATCACTAATGCAACAAGCAGAGCCGCACCGGCATGCCAGCCGGCCTGGCTGAAAACCCTGCCAAGTTCGATGTCCCGGCCTATGGCACTGAACACCAAAAACTGCCTCTGCGATGCCGTAAACAAATCAAAGGCAATAGAAACTATAAACACAACAAGGGCTGTCAGGCTGCCGGCCTCGAGCAGTTTCATTCTCGTGCGTATTTCCCTCAGCGACAAACAGCACGTAAAAGCTGCCGAGATTGTTATTAAAAACAACTTTATGTCCCCCCTGGGACCGGCTGCAAAGCACGCCAAAAGACAATAGAAAAAACTCATACCTATCGCGAATCGCTGGTCGTAAGCAATCGTCAGAATAACTGCTGCGGCCACCGCCGAGGCAGTTGCCCACGATGTCTGCTGTGTCAGTAACACGCCCAGCTTAGTCGCCGCCAGCAGCAGCACAAGCAGCCCCGCAAGCGCAAAGGCCCTTATATGGTTGGTTATTATGCGTTTCTGGTACTGACAGATGTACAACCCGCCGCCCAGGGATACCAGTATTACTATCACCGATCTTGATATAAGGCCGATATAGTTTGTTTGGCCGGCTAATTGAAACGCCAGGACAAAACTGCAAATCACCACAAAGCCCAGCCATATAAGCGCGGAATTAAAAAAATCGCCGCTGGTCAGCCATATAGTGTGCCATTGCCGCCGGTCTGTGATGTTTTTACGTACCCGGCTGCGACGCGCATTGGTTTTCCTTAAAGGCCACATACACTCATTCTGCTATAACAATAATTCCACATTCGAGAAATCCGATTATTTTCGCCGGTACGGCTGTCTTATCCTGTGAGCATATCACCAGTCAGCCGTTCATTTTTTTCGCAGCTTATAAGCACGAACGATATTCTGAACCAGGCGGTGCCTGACAATGTCCCCGCGACCCAGCTCTATCGCCGCTATACCTCTTACCTTTCGCAGTATTTCAATCGCTTCGACCATCCCGCTTTTCTGGCCCCTGTCTAAGTCAATCTGCGTTATGTCCCCCGTTATTATCATCTTCGAGCCGTGTCCGAGCCTTGTCAGCACCATTAACATCTGCAAAGGCAGTGTGTTTTGTGCCTCGTCACAGATTATCACCGCCTCATTTAACGTCCTGCCGCGCATAAAGGCAAGGGGAATAACCTCGATAACATCCAGCTCCATAAACTTCTTCATCTGTGCAAAGCTCATCGTATCTTCGAGGGCGTCGAACAGCGGTCTCAGATACGGATTGACCTTGGCCTGCAGGTCGCCCGGCAGAAAACCCAGCTTCTCGCCCGCTTCGACCGCGGGACGAGCCAGAACAATTCTCCTGATTTGTTTTTTCTTCAGCATCGAGACCGCTACCGCAACAGCCAGGTATGTCTTGCCCGTGCCTGCCGGCCCCGTGCAGAAAGTAAGGTCGTTTTTGAGCATTATCTGAACGTATTTTTGCTGGCCTTTTGTCAGGGGCCTGATAACCTTTTTACCTGCAAAAACCGCAATCACCCCCTTGTCTTCGGGCGGCAGCGGATGCTCCTCGGCCAGCATAAGCGTGACCTGCTCGCCCGTAAGCGAACTGTTTGTCAGTAAGTGACTTTCCATCTTACCGAGCACTTCAGCGGCTTTTTTTACGTTTCTTTCGTCACCCTCGATGATTACGCTGGTGTTTCTGGCAACGATTTTAACATCCAGGCAGTCTCGAACAAGCTTAAGATACCTGTCGCCGGCCCCGAAAAGCTCAATCAGGGCCATACCAGGATTCAGTTGTATGGACAGCTGCAACTTATACCTCTTGTGTTTTTATCGATAGAATATATATTTTTCGGTCTTTAACGCCCCGGCCTTTACCTGGCGGCAAAGACGAAGAACAAATAAGCAAATGACGCCGCCGCCAGAGGCGAATCGACAACATCCAGTATGCCGCCGAAACCAGGTATGGCGCTGGTTGAATCCTTCTGTTCGGCATCTCTTTTGAGCATGGACTCTGCCAGGTCTCCCAATTGACCTATAACCGCAAAAACAGGCCCGAAAATCACTGCCATGCGCATACTCATTATATCAAAAGCCCCGGCAAAGCAAACAGCAACCGCACCGGCTGCTATAATTGCACCAGCCATGCCTTCCCAGGTCTTGCCCGGACTGATAACCGGTGAAAACCTGTGCCGCCCGAAAAGCTTTCCCGCTGTATACGCGCCGATATCTGCGCCTTTTACCACGAATACGAACATCAACAGGGGCCAAACGCCGAAATCGATACGCAGCGCAATCACAAAACCACTCAAAAGCCCAAGATAGATTATCGAAAAATAATTTGCCCCGCAGTTACTCAGAACGCCGGAAGCACCGAACCGCAGATATTGAATAAAAAACAGACCCCAAAGTACAAAGGCCGACACGCAAAACAGGTAAATTCCCGGCGCCACTGCAGCAAATTGCCGCCAGTACCACGTGGTAGCGAACAGAATAGATGATATTGCCGCAAAGCTGGTGAAAACAGTAACGCCCTTTTTTGCCGCCAGTTTTGACATCTCAACCATACCGGCGACTGTCAGTAAAGCTATCAAAATACACAGCACCGTTGCCTGTACAGGTTTGTCGTCGGTCCCGCAGGCCGTTAAGGAGCCGTCAAGCCAGGCGTCAAGAATAACCACCCCGACAAAAAACAAACTCATTAACGTGCCGAAAAGTAATCTGTGTTTAAGCATATTCCCTAACAGGCCGGGCAAAGGCGGCTTTTGCCGCACCTGTCGCAGGTGCGGCATTATTGTTGTCGGTAGTCTGTCAGATAGTTATTTATAACGGTCCCGAACCGCCTGGTTCGTTTGGCGTACGCCATAATGGCATTGGTCATATCAGTTTCGTCAAAGTCAGGCCAAAGGGTATCTGTAACGTAAAATTCACTGTATGAGATTTGCCACAACAGAAAGTTACTGACTCTCATTTCATTTGCCGTGCGTATTAATAAATCGGGGTCGCTCAACCGCCTGCTGTACAGATGACTGCTTACGCAGTTTTCGTCAATATCCTTCAGCGTCAGCTTGCCCTTTTTGTGTTTTTGGGCGATTTTTCTGACAGCATCGATGATTTCCGTCCTGCCGCCGTAGTTCAGCGCCAGCGCAAGTATCATACCGGTGTTACGGGCTGTTTTACGAACGTCTTTGGTAAGTTCGGTTTTCACCTTTGACGGCAGCTCGGCCAGTCGGCCCAGGTGAATCAGCCTTACGTTATTCTTTTCCAGCGTGGGCCTGATGTGCACCAGGTACTGCGCATACAAATGCATCAGTGCATTAACTTCACTTCTCGGTCGTTTCCAGTTTTCGATGCTGAAAGAATACAAAGTCAGCGATTCGATACCCAGGTCCACGCAGTGCTGAGCTATTTTTTCAACCATTTTGGCGCCCTGCCGGTGTCCCTCCGTGCGAGGCAGACCTTTTTGTCGCGCCCATCGGCCGTTGCCGTCCATGATTATGGCTATACGCCGAGGCATCTGCTCGACACTTACGCCTAAATTCGCGGCGGTTTTTTCAAGTTTTTCCCGGCAGCTTTGGTTCAATTTCCAGTTTCCCGAAACACTGTACTATAGAATCATTCCGGGGGCCCGCTGAACGATTCGTCACCTGATGATTGTCTGGTCTCGTTTCGGTCCCACACCCGTTATGGTTACAGGTCTGCCTGTTTTTTCTTCTATGAACCTGATATAGTCACGGGTGTTTTGAGGCAGGCTGTCAAAATCCTTTACGCCGCTTATATCATTGTCCCAGCCCGGCAGCGTTTTGTAAACACATTCGACCTCTGACAGTCTGTCCGAGTTTGCCGGAAAGAATGTGGTTTCTTTGCCGTTTATCCTGTAGGCGGTACAGACCTTGATTTCCTTCAGGCCGGTGAGTGTATCCAGGTGTACAAGGGCCAGCGAATCTATTCCCCCAATGGTCGCCGAGTACAATACAGCCACGGCGTCGAACCAGCCGCACCTTCGCGGCCTGCCGGTGGTCGTACCGTATTCATGTCCGCGCTGGCGAATGTATTGGCCTGTTTCGTTGTCCTGCTCGGTCGGAAACGGGCCTGCCCCCACCCTTGTTGTGTACGCCTTTATCACGCCCACAAACTCGTCTACCATCTTAGCCGGAATTCCGCAGCCGGCTGACATGCCTAATGAGCTTGAGTTCGAGCTGGTTACGAAAGGAAATGTCCCGTGGTCAATATCCAGAAGCGAACCCTGGGCACCTTCAAAAAGAACAGATTTGCCGTCGGCAATTGCCTTGTGCAGAAACTGCGTTGTGTCGGTTATGTAGGCACGAAACTTGTCGCCGTAAATCCTGCACTTTTCGTAAACCTGCTCGAAGCTGGTCGGCTCGGCGTTATAAACAGCGGCAAAGACCTTGTTTTTGTAATCAACAATACTGCGCAGCTTTGCGCAGAGCTTCTCGGGCTGCCTCAAATCCGACATGCGCACCGCGTAATTCCTGCTTACCTTGTCGGCGTAACAAGGACCGATTCCCCGAACCGTAGTGCCCAGTTTGTCTTTACCTAATGATTGTTCGCGCAACTGGTCTTCTGTTTTGTGATAGTCCAGCACAAGATGGGCGTTCTCGCTTATGAACAGGCGTTTCTCAAGTGTGATACCCTCTCTGGCGAGGTTTTCGATTTCCTCTGTCAGGCACTGCGGGTCCACCACCACCCCGTTGCCGATTACGCAGACGATATTGGGTCTTACGGCGCCGCTGGGCAGCAAGTGCAGGGCGAATTTAGTCTCGTTTACAACAACGGTGTGGCCTGCGTTGGCGCCGCCGTTGTAACGCACCACAATATCCTTGTTCTCGGCAAGAATATCGACAATTTTACCCTTGCCCTCGTCTCCCCATTGTAACCCGACAACGCACGTATTCATTTATATTATGTTCCCGGCAATTGCCTGCAAACTTAAACCGCAATACCAAGCAGATAGCGGCCCGGACAGTATCAACACTATCGGCTTAAACATTGCGGTCTGTCATGTTCATTCTAATGCACTGTCTGCCTTGTTTCAACTTATTTTTGCCACAACCTCATCGAGCAAAGGGCCTAAATTGTCGTAGTCCTTCTCGCTTACTTTCAGGTCGGTCTCGGTGCCGTCCTTGTTTCTGTACGTAATTATGAAAACCCCCTTTTTATCGAATGCCGTTTTGTCTATTTTTTCTATCGAATCGTAGGTCAACTTTTTGCCGTCGCCCAGGACAAGTTCGTTTTCGCCGGCTGAAAGTTTTTTGTTTCGCACCGCCCGAAGCCGAAATGCCGGCAGTAAAGCGCCGGCAAAAAGCACAACCGGTGCCATCCGGTTAAACAGCATGGTATCATCGGGCCTGCCGTCTTTTACATGCTCTTCGTAAAAGCTGCGACGCAGCGACCAGTCATATTTACTCATATAGCCGTCGTAACCGAATACAACCGCAAAGACGATGCAGAAACCTGTGTAGATTTTGAGATTTGTTTTTCTGTATTTGCTGTACGGCGCTTCCACTGCCATTTTCAACCATAGCCTCCGGTTTAAGTCCGTTCCGCGCCGGAAATAGCCGGCTTTCAACAATACCTGTAACTTTCAGCCCGACTGGCCGGGTTATACCCTTAGATATTCATTTTCCCAGATTTTTTCCGTCAGCGCCTGTAACTGCCGGTCATAGTCTTTCATTATCCCGAAATATTCGGAAGACTCAAGCGCTTCTTTGGCATTTTTATCTTCGGGTTTTGCGTTTTCAGGCAGTACCGAGTTTCTGAAAATTTCGTAGTGGTCCCTTATCGAGCATGGCATCAGCCAGTTGTGAGGCTTTTTCCAGTTGTCAAAGCCGTATTCACCCTGCCATTTTCGCCCGTTTTTCATAAAATCCGAGAACAAGGCGTCACACAGCGTTTTGCCGCTGCCGTACAGGTCATAAATATTGTCCGCGTAGTACGGGATAAATGCGCACGGTGTCACATTACCGTGCCAGTCGATGTAGAAATATCCGCCGCTTCTGCCATAAGCGATGCAGCCCCTGGAAAGAACACCGCTGTTCCAGAAATCCGCAAGGCAGTATTTCTTTTCAGCCAGAAGTTTTTCCCACTTTCTGAAAAGCGCAATCCTTTGCTCGGGACGAACCATTAAATCAATCTCGTCCTTGCCCCTGCCGATGGGCATTAACTGAAACTGCCACATGTAGCACGCCCCCTGCTGCTGGAAGTAAAAGTCATAAAACTCGTCCCTGAGCAGGGTTTCGACGTTTTTGCTTGTGGCAGTAACGGAAATGCCGAAAGGAACACCAGCCTGCCTTAGAAGTTCAAAAGTCGCCAGTATCCGCTTATAAACGCCTGGCCTCTTCTGCCGTCGGTTTCGGCCTCGAAGCCCTCCACTGAAATCGCGGGCGTGACATTCCGGGCTTTTGCCAGTCTTTGGGCGGTTTTGTCGTTGATAACCAGCCCGTTGGTATATACGAGGAAGTATATGTCGTTATATTTTTCAAAAATATCCAGAAGCGTTTTGCCCTCGCTTTTATACACGAAAGGCTCCCCGCCGCTGATGGTTATAAACCGAGCGCCGAAATAATCGTGAACTTCCCTTACCACCCTGTCGACAATCGTAAACGGTATTGTCGCCGCAGTGTCAGAGGCACTGGCCGCATAACAGCCGATGCATTTGAGATTGCATTTCTGTGTCGGAGAGAACACGATAAAGGTCGGTGGAAACTGGCCGTATTTTTCTTTGAACCTGTTGGCTGCAAGGTCTGAATCACTGTCGCGGCGGATAAAGTTTTTTTGAATCAGCACCTTGATTATTTTTTTTGTAATTTCGCCATTGACGTATCCCTTGTCGATGTTCCTGACTACACAGGAAAGCATTGCCGACATGAACTGGTATCTTCTCAGCCGTACTTTTTCGAGGTCCTCATCGGCGTTGGCTGCGATGCTTTTGTAAATGTAGTCGTCGATTCTTTTGGCCAGCATGTTCCGCAGATGCTCGTGGCTTACCATTTTGACTAATGTCGAAGAAATGAGTTCTGACCTCATTTTGCTTCTCCTTCTTATCAACATTACCACATCAACAAGAAAGCCCGCCCCAGGCTTCAATGAGATTTGACAGCGATTATACCCGAAAGTCCTGTGTTATCTTAAGATATACATCATCG
>DATKWV010000049.1:0-21886 GCA_035529405.1 Sedimentisphaerales bacterium
AGCTCCACGCCATGGGCCGCCCAGGTGTTGCTGGCCAGCCAGATATCCCTGCCCGCCTCAATAGTGGTGCCGGCATTGTAGTTCAGGAATATCGCATCATCCTCACCATCAGGCCCTTCGTATCCGGCAATCTTGACATCCTGGCCAGCGTTGATTGGACCGTTGGCATAAACCTTGCCGTTATCTGAATTGACCCAGATGTAGGTCTCAGCGGTCAATGCATTGGTTGTTATGTCGCCGCCGCCAATGCTGTCATCCAGACTAATGTAAGTATAAGCACTTGCTTCTATAGAGTTCCATATATCGGCTTCTGAAGAAGTAACCGCACCGGCTGTGCTGTTTGCGACAAGGTCCGTATTGGCCCTGTTGTCCACGGTAAAGTCGGTTGACATATGCAGGTCGGCGTTCTGCCTCAGCGTCAGTTCACCGCCGGCAAGCATCTCAATCGTGGAAGTTTCAGCCTTTATTTTTCCTTCTTCGGCAGGATTACTTGTGAGCGAACCGGCCTGAATTGTCAGAGAACCCTCCGCACTGAGGACCTTGCCAGCCCTTATGTCCACGTAGCGACCGGCGTCGAGGATTATGCCGGGGGCGGCAAGGGTGTCGTTGTTAAGCAGAAGATCTTGGTAAGCCGTAACGTCGGCGTCAAGGCGTATAGTGTTGTCTGACGCATAGATGTCGATATCGCCGGCGCTTGTCCCCAGCCCCTTGGCGGCCCACATCGTGCCGCCATAGACAGAACCAGACTCTCCGTCAACCGTATCAGCATCGGCCTTCAGTGTCATCGTACCTGCGGCCTGGACCGGACCACCGAGAGTGATGTTGCGATCTGCCCGGACCGTCAAAGCTCCAGCAGCCATCAAGGACTTATCAGTATTCAGGACTATGTCCTGACCGGCATCCAGTATCTTGTCGGCTGCAACCTGTGTGCTGCTCATAAGGGTCAGGTCCTTGCCGACGGTAACCGGCCCATTCAGATAAGTAGTTGCGGTTCCCGTATTCAGCGTGAGACTGTGCTCACCCGTAGCCGGGTCCGTTATAGTGTACAGGGTAAGGTCCTGATTTTCCGTATTAATGCCAAGAACATCTCCGTCCCAGTTGTCAGAATCATTGGTCAATGTCAGTTCGCCGTCAATTTCCGAAGATGCCGCTCCCATGAAGTAAAGCCCGGCAAGCTGCTTATTGAAATTGACGTTCTCAATGTAAGTTTTCGCCGTAACGTTAATCGCGTCGCCGGGATTTGCTGCATCTATGGCGTCCTGGATAAAATCATTGGTCCACCAGGTCATCGGGCTAATCATTTGGAAGCCGGGGTCAGCACTGCCATCATTCCCAATGCCAAGCCACGGACTGTAGTCCACCTTGTCACTTACAGCATCCCCCAGAGCACTCGGATTAGTCGTTGCATTGTACGGCCCTGTGGCATCGCCCCACCAGTTGCCCACTGCATTTAGCATCGCCAGCGCGCCGGTGTTCTTAACCGCGCTATCAGTGCTGCCGGTAAAGCTGTTTTCATATATGGTAGCCGACTCGGAGCTGTGCTGACTTTCTACACCGGTCGTATTATTGACAAAGAAATTGTTCGTAATCAAGAAATCGCCGGCCTTGACATTTGCACCGTCGTTAATCAGCAGGCCTGTGGTGTTTCCGGTCAGTGTGTTGGCCGTTACCGTCACCGTAGTCATATCTCCGGGTGTATGTCCGAGCTGTGTATACTGACCCAAACGTATGCCCGTCTTCGAAGCACTGATATTGTTGTTGCTGATGGTCAAATCCGAGGTGGCCTCCCCGTTGGATATGGCAATTCCACCGCCGTAACCAGTGATAGTATTATCGGTAATTGTGGAGCTGCCGGTCACCCCGCCAGGTGTAACGCCGGCAAACTGTATGGCCCACCCGCTGGCGGGAGGTCCGCCTGGGCCGGTAAACTCGTTTTCGGACACCGTAAGGCCAACCATTTCGGGTCCCCATATCGAGATATCACCCTCTTCAGCTGTGAAGGTGTTGTTATTAATCTTCAGGTCCGTTGCACCTGCTGCACCAATGGATATGCCCTGTGATGCGTTACCGGTTGTATCAATGTCGTTCCAGGAAATCTCCACATCAGAAGGAGCATTTTCTAACTGTATATTAAAAGTCGTCGCGGCACCGCCAAGAATTTTAAACCCGTCGGAAGAACCGCCACCGAGTGTAAGGCCGACTCCACCGGAACCAATGTTGATACCTACACCATCAACCAATTGGATGGTTGTGTCATCCCTTCCGTTGACGGACTTTAGCGTCAAGTCGGATTTATTAATAGTCAGGTCCTCTGTATAGGTGCCGTCGTCAACCGTAACCGTAGCACCCGAAGCAGCAACATTGATAGCATCCTGTATTTCTGCGAGGCTGGAAGCAACCCCAATCGAAGTCGAGGTACCAGACATTGAGCCGCCGCCCGAGTCAAGGTCTGCCCCAAGGGTGACCGTGCCCGTATGGTTAATGCCAATGGCTCCGCCTCCGCTGCTGATTACCCCGCCGGTATTGTCAAAGTCAATTCCGCTGGATGTAAAATCGCCTCCGCTGAGGGTAATTCCTGCGCCTACGTCAACATTGCCGAAACCGGAATGGTCTATGTCCGCCGCCAGCGTCAGATTATGTGTTCCGGTCGTGATGGGCTGGTTGATAAGGACATCGTCGGTTGCCGCGAGTGTCAGATTGTTATATGTAGCGCCGCCGCTGTCTGTGTAATCGATTGCGGTGCTGACCGTAATATCTGAGTCAGGATTCAGGAAATCCTGGGCAGTCATAATTATAACGTTAGTATTGTCCAAATTCGCCAGTAAGTCGGCGACAGCTAATTGTGAATCCGCCGACACGTTTGAAATCCAATAGTCCGGAATAGTTCCTGTCCAGCCGCCATTCTGCGTTACGCCACTAACGATTTCTATGTCGAATGGGTCAATCAGGAAAGTACCCGTATTCCCCTGGGGGGCCGTGGTATCGACCAGGCCAAATATTTCCACGTGCTTTTTACCGGAGACCTCGACAAAGCCGCCGTTGCCCGATTCGCTTCCACCCTTGGCCTCAATTTGGGCACCGGCGTGGAAAAGAGCCGTATCGGGCGAGTAAACTATAACTTCTCCGCCATCACCGTTTGCCCCGGCGTTGGCGGTGGTCACGCTGTCTGAGCCGAGAGCAACTACTTCGCCAGCGGTCAAAGTGATGCTGCCGCCGTCGCCTTCAACGGCATCGGCAGTAATCGTGCCGAACTGCCCGACCCTGCCGGTACCGCCTTCGGCGGACAGGGCCAGCGCATCAAGACCTTCAATTGCTCTGGAGAACGTATCACCAGCGGCAAGCACTATTTTTCCGCCTGCCGCCTCGATTGTACCCTCGTTAATAACATCGCCAAGGCCCTCCGCTGAAAGGTCCGCCGGAATCTTAACGGCTCCTACTTCAACAAGCACATCACTGCCTTTCCTGCCGATAAGAACCCTGTCACCTGCCGCCATCACAACCAGGTCCTTGGCGCTTATGGTACCGCTGTTGACCACCTTCGTACCAACCAGATAGGCTTTAACAGCGTTGATGACGCCTTCGTTTATCACTGCCCCGGTGGAGCCGTCCAGGTTTTGAAATTTAAGCTCGTCGATTACACCCGTCGTATAATTCTGGAAATCTTCTTTTAACACGTTCAGCGTCGAGGCAATGAACTGATTGGCGTTGACCACACCGGTCGGGCCAACCAGAATACCCAGGGAATCCTGGAGGCAGATATTCCCGTTAGCGCTGAAGGTGCCGTAAATTTGTGTTCCGTCCACCGAACCTACTTTGAACAACGCCCAGGCACTGTTGCCCGGTTGCAGGCATGTGACCGCATTGCCGGTAAGGATATCAAAATCACTGAACCGACCAATCGAACCATGGCTGGCGGTCATGTCCTGGGTGGCGCCGTTGCCCAGAGGCGTGACGGTGATGTTTCCTGCTTGAACACCATCAAGCACAACTTCGCCCAGCGCTACCCGCGCCGGAAAAACGAAAACCATACAGTTGACCAAAAGGTAAGTCACTATATGTTTCAAGTAATAATCCCTTGAAATTTTTCTTAGCTTTTTCATTCTTAACCCCTTCTCTAAACTAAAATTATTTAATATGTTTTCCATTTGAGTCCATACACCTAATCTCCTCGTAAACCGCCCTTTCGGGCAGATTTTTTTCTACCATCGAACTAATAAGCCAAAATTTATTCGGCCTTTGCCTTTGGATGTGTCATCGGTGGCTACAAACGGATAGCCGTAATAAAAGACACCGCGCAAATGCTCGCCGAGTTCCAATACCACACCCGCACCTGCTGACATGAGTTCCTCATGTTTATCCTCCGTTCCAATGGGGTCTCTTATCGTGCTTCGGCCGTAATCAAAGAAAACCAGGGGAGCAAGTTTCCGAAGAAATGGTTTCTCGCCGGACTTTTGCTCAGAGGCGGTTTCATAAGATTCCGCTAATTCTGCCTCTGCCACCAGGTCATACTCGTATTGAATAGATCCCAGCATCCCTCCATCGGCAACGATTTCATATTCATCATAACCTCGGACTGTGTACATTCCTCCGAACGAGGTCATTTTCGCAGGTACAAGCCTCTCATCGGAGCCTATCCATCGCAAAGTACTCGTCAGCCGATTGACTTTATTTTCATCCAGATACTGACTGTGAGAAGCCGAAATATTGTAAATAGTGAAAAGGGAATCCGAATTAGGACGTGCCTTGTTGAACTCATCCTGGTCCGACTCGCCCCCCAGACTTTTATACATATCCAACGAAATGAAACTGTCTGACAGGTCGTCTGACCGATGCAAATCGACCCCGAGTCCCGCCAGGAAAAACTCGACATTGCTTTTCTGAAGGGTTTGTGCGAAAAATTCCGTGTTTACCTTGCTTCTTACATGCTCCAAAGAACCCTTGACATCAAGAAACCAGTCGTCGAACTGCTTTAGGTTATATCGTAATATGCCGCCATAAAATGTGCCTCTGCCGAGAAAATCGAAGGCCGTGGTCTCTGAATGGATATCGAACTCGCTGTACCCGCCGTAAAGGTTAAGGCGCAGCCGAGGTCCAGCCACCGGAAAATCATAACTGCCGTACAGGCCATAATTGTCCTCAATACCCGATTCCCAGGGCCCCTGGTATATCGCCGTAAATCTGTCGTCCATACCCCGCAAATTCGTATTGATGAATCCAATTCTTGGATTCCATTGCCTTTCCTTTGTTCCGGAATTATCTGCCTGGACAAACCAGTGCCAGGGGTTCGCCTCATAAACGTTGTATCCTAAGGCAAGGGAATTCGGCTCTGCGCCCCTGGATACAACTGCCGAGACATACCTGTCGGGATTAAGGTTGAGCAGGTTTACAAAATCATCCAGTTCTTTCTTGTCTGCTACCTGTCCGACCTTGACAGGTGACCACTTTTCAAGCGCCGACCGGCGCAGATATCCTTTTTCCGTTTCATTCTGGTTAGGGTCATACGTCCTTATGGTGATACTTGTCACCTTTGCCTCCAGAACTTTTATAGGTAACACCTGTTCCTTGAGTTGCTCCCCCCGTTCGATTACATCCGCAGGTACGTACACATATACGCCGGCGTAGTTCTTCTCCCTGTAAACGGAAAGAATGTATTGAGTAAAACCTTGAATGGTCCTTGCTGAAACCTGTCGCGGTTCGGTGGGTTCCAGGATAATATCATGCAAAACGCGAAAGTCGTAAAGGTACGTGCTTTCCGCCTTCTCCAGCGGTTTGTCCGAAGCATTATATATCAAAGGCAGGTCTTTTAATAATTGGTCTGTTGATACAAGTGTATTACCGCTGATGCTCAATCTGCTTACGGTAAAACGCTGGGTTGTGTCTTCGGGCAGATCAATTGCCACTATCCGTTCTTCCAGTTTGGTTTTAGCTTTTTCAAAAGCCTTTTGCCTGGCCTCCTGTGCAGCTTCGCGCTCAGCCCTGTCAGCCTCCTCTCGTAGTTCCTCCATTTTCCTGGCCTCGCTGGCCTTTTCCTCTATCGCTGAAAACTCGTCTGCAAAACAAACCACTGTCCCCAAGAGAAAGAAAAGAACAATAAAGCACAGCGCCATTGCCATCCTTGTATTCCTATTCATAATCATTCTCCTTCATTAAATAAAAATCCGTTTTAACCAAACCTTCTAACAAACCGACAGACCTCGCTGTAAAAACCAGCTGCCTGCTGCCAATCGAAACCTTAGAAAGACAAACCACAAACAGGGTTACTCTGCTCAATGAGCGCAGTAGCAAGCAATAAGCAATATGGATTTTGCAAATTCTTCCCGCCTTCCGTGTATTATCCGTTCATTTTACATAAAAAGCTATACGGCAGTCAAGAAAAAAATTGTTTCTCCCTCCCTGGCCGGCTGCTCTATTTTGCGGTTATTAGTACTGATAACCCCGTTTTGTGAAGCTTTGCCGCCCGGAATCAGCACTTAACTATCGTAAAAGCTATGAATGACGACAATTATAGGACGTTCTTGCCTTCAGGCAGCTGCTCCGCACAGACCAAAAAAAACACAGATTTAGTTAAAAATTAAGACACCAGGGGGTCCGAATAATTGATTTACAGAGTAAGCCACAAGAGCACGGCTGACAGCCCTGTCTGCCTTCGCCCGTGGTTGGGTCGACCGATGACGTTGTCGTCTAACGGCACCCGCACTAACTTGTCACGTTTGACTTCACCTCTAAGGCCAAGTTTCCGAAGCGACTCGACCAACCTCAGAAGTTCTGCGTCAAAAGCTTTGTGTAAGCCTTTGTCATCCTGAGCGAAGTCGAACGGGTCTCAAGGATATGCGCACGGTATAGTTTTAATATACGTATGTTTAAGAATCCAGACCGCTGTAAAAAGAGGCCTGTTTTATTGGTGGTGCCTGGGTGCAGCGGCACAAGATTAACGAACAGGGCGGCTGGTTGATACCAGCCGCCCCTTAGTAGCTGGCAAATACCGGAAGTATTACGGCTCGGTTGTAAAACTGCCTACATAGCCCCAGATGATTTGCCCTGGGATGACCGGCGGGTCATTTGTGTCGTTTGTGGACCTTATCTTAAATTCGTAGTCGGTATCCGGGTCAAGGTCCGTGAGGGTCAAACTGTGGTCAGTAACCATATTTGAATCATATTCGCTGCCAGCTGGCTGATGTACCTTCCCGTTCGCGTCTTTATAGTACCACCAGACGTTTTCGAATTCCTCATTGGTATATACTACCTCACTGTCTGAATTTGCACCTGTTGTCCAGGTAATGGTAGCTGAGTTGCTATTGACATCAATTACATTTATATCTGTTGGCAATCTGAACCAATTTAAGTTTGGGTCGCTGGAATTCCCATCAAGGGGCCAGTCAACATCAGGATCAAAGGGTACATTTGCATCATTCAGATATTCGGTTTTTCTTATATCGTATGCCGGCTTGAAGTGACTCTGCCAATAAACATGGGTATCCTCGCGTTCTCGTTGACTTCCATTGAGGTTCTGTGCTATCACACGAAAGATCTCTTCATAACTCATTGCAGCCTTTCCGTTGCTCGCTTGTTTGAGTGAGGCGTATACCTGGGACATACCATAACCACTGGTATAGAATCTGAAGTACTTGTCGTTGGGGTTGTCGACCCAGCCGATTTCGCCCGTCTCACCTGTCAGCGTGTAATTTACATACACATCGACCATAATTGCCCTCAGACCCTTGTAACCGGTATAATAATTTCCACCTGTCATAGACCAAACGTCAACCGAGTCATGATGGTAGATTACGCCGTTTACCCCTACATCGGTGCGCACCTGGCGCATAAAATCGTAATCATCCACGAGATGACCAGTGTCAGCATTATCAAAATACCAGCCGTCAAGGTTACAATCATCCTGAAAATCTCTCATCCAGTCGAGAGTCACCGAAATATCCTGGTGTTGACCTTCAAGGGGGTGACCTGCAGGATAATTCCACACTGAGCTTGCTGGGTTCGTTAAATAAGTGATGACTTTGAATCCATTGGCATCAGCAGCATTTATGAAATTCTGAACAGCGGCGGGATTTGTTATATTGTAGCCCATAATCCCAGAGTCTAAAACTGTAGGGTGTTCTCTATCGTCGTAAAAAGCGAACAGAACAAATATTCCAAACCCATTGTTCTTGTATAAATTCATTTTATCCGGGTCGTTTGTAAATTCGTTCATTTGGCTTTCTTGATGTAGGAAACGAACGTGAGGTCTTGCATTCTGGTCGTAGAGACCTTCAAAATCAAACGTCTTAGGCGGAAAGACCATGTGGGCGGATTTGTCACCAGCGGTCAGGGTGATTGTCGTAGAATTTACATCCACGTTGTTGGCCTCACCCTTTGTACTGTCCGACAGCATCGCATGCAAAGAACCGCCGTAACCATCGGTCCACATCCTGTCCAGGCCCCTGTCATCAGGCTCCAGCGGGGCATTCCAGGGCGCGTCGGCAATAAGGTTGGTATGGCTGACATCCAGGGATTCTTTGGCAGTAATGATAAAGAACGAATCGGACATAAACTCGAAATCCGCCGTGTTACTGTTAATGACAGCCTTGGATTTGTCGTACGTGTACACAGATAACGTTCCCAAATTCGGGTCAAAACTTAGCTCGGCAACTTTTCTTCCCTTACCGCTGTTGGCGTTATCAATGGCATTGGTATTGGGGTCTATACGGCGGTACATATCCATACCGTTACTGTCCAAAACGTACGTTGTGCCGGTGGTAACAACTGTAATTCCGTTGGCGTCTGTCGTTACGGAAACCACTTCCATACCAAAACGCAGATACTCAAATTTTTCGTAAGCACCCATGTCAACGTAATTGGGGTCGCCTGTACCTGTGTTGTTAACATCCTCAATATCAATTCGCGGCCAGCCTGTAATATCAGTTGCAGCAGCAACGTTCCCGTTGGCAGCATCTATACATAGGCTGTTAGGACCAACCATCAGGCCATCATCTCTGGTACAGAAAATATTGTCCTTGCCATCCGGGTCGGCGGCATTAACAAAATACGGGTCGTTGTCGATATTGCCGCCGCTGTCGGTGCCGAAGCTGGAATCCCAGCCGCCACCGCTGCCGCCGCAGCCTTCTATGTCGCTGTAGCTGACGCTTGCGGAGGCATAGTCGTTTGATATATCGATTTCACCGCCGGTATTGTCCCAGAAAATGCAGTTCTTTATCGTTGCTGAGGTATATTCATTGATATAGACACCACCGGTGTAAGTAGCGGTATTTTTCGCAAGTGTGCAATTTGTCAGTTTCACGGTCAGAAACCCATCAGCACATATTGCCGCGCCGTAAGTGGCGCTATTTGCATAAAACAGACTACTGGTCACGTTGGCGTCACTCTGGTCACAGGTGTACATGCCGCCGCCAAGGCTGGTTGCGGAATTGTTGCTGAACACACAGTTAATGATGTCCGGATCGGCGGAATAATTACAGATACCGCCGCCGTATGCTGCTGAATTGTCCGTAATTACGCAGTTTCTGATGGTGGGTGAAGCTGAAGAGCAGTAGATACCACCACCAGAGTTGTTGGGGTAGGAGCCATTGGCGTTGCCTTTGGTGATGGTAAAGCCATCCAGCAATGCGTTATTAGCGCCTTTAACGACGTGACAGCTGTTATCTTCGGTAATATCGCCGCTGAGAGTGGCGGTGTTTTCAGTCCAGTCTCGCCCAGAACGGTCTGTTTCTATACCGTCGAAGCCGCCGTAAACAGCAACTCCAGCTACGAGCTCGAAAGAAACACTGGGGTCGCTGGCGTGCGGCGTATACGTGCCGTCTGCGACCCATATTTCATCCCCGCTGGAAGCGTTGCTGAGGGCGTCCTGCAGGTCGTTATAGGCATCAACCCAGGACGTGCCGTCATCATTGCCGGCGGCGTCTGTGTCAACGTAAATAACGTCACAGGTACGGAATTCGTAAGCACCCATATCCACCGTGCCGTTGAAAATACGTGCATCCATTTTTATATCGTTGGGCTCACTTATACCGGTATTGTTGCCGTTATCAATGCAGGGGCTGCTGTAGAGAAGAGCCAGGCCATCGTCAGAGGTGGCAAAAAAGTTATCTGAGCCGTCTGCGTCGCTGGAATCGGCAAAATAGGGGTAGCTGTCGATATTACCGCCGCCATCGGTGCCGAAGCCGGAGTCCCAGTTAGCGCTACCGCCGCAGCCTTCTATGTCGCTGTAACTGACGGTGGCGAGGGCCCATTCGCTGGTAATGTCGATTTCACCGCCGGTATTATTCCAGAGGATACAATTCTTGATTGTTGCTGAGGTATATTCATAGACATAGACACCGCCGGTGTAAGTAGCGGTATTTTTCGCAAGTGTGCAATTTGTGAATTTTGCTGTGAGAAAGCCGTCATTATACGCAGCGCCACCGTAAGCAGCCGCGCTATTACTGTAAAAAACACAATTGGTTAGATTGGCGTCGCTTTCGTAGTAGTTGTATATGCCGCCGCCGCAACTGCTGGCCGAATTGTCATTGAAAACACAGTTAATACAGTTAATGATGTCCGGATCGGCGGAATAATTATAGATGCCGCCGCCGTTTGCTGCTGAATTTTCTGTAATGACGCAGTTTCTGATAGTTGGTGAAGTTGAATTGCAGTAGATACCGCCGCCACTAGCGGCTGAACCGTTCGTGATTGTAAAACCGGTAACTGTGGAATCGGCATCGCCGGAACTGAAAATAATGACACTGCCGGCGTCATTGCCGTCGATTACAGTAGATGCAACAACGTCGGCGTCGTTTGGGTCGGTGCTTGTTAAAGTAATCTTTTGGTCGGTAAAATTAAGGTTCTCATAGTATGTGCCCTCAGCCACCCTGACAATATCACCGTCATTAGCATCGTTGATTGCCTCCTGAATGGTAGCTGCATCGCCCGGCACATTTATTGTTGTCCCATAAGCCTGTTCAGCGGCGATAAACAAACCCACCCAAATCAGAACAATTCCCAAACCAGTAATTTTTGTATTCATTGTGACCTCCTTGTGAAAACAATTTATATAAACACCTTGCGCTGGCGTTTTGTAACAGCGACAAGCTACTCGATGAGGAAAACTTTCCCCCGTCACGCCCCGCTAAAATATACCCCAAACAAATCGTCCCCGAAAACTGCTTTTTTTCGACTTAAAACAGGTCGTAGTTACAAAAGAACAAGATTTTCTAAGTATGTCAACACTTAAATTAAAAAAGTGTGAAAAGTTTTTCGGAGAATTAAAGTTGTCCGCCTGCACCCCTGGGCGTTAGGTCTTAGGTGGCCCTATAATATTTATCCGCCCCGGCGGATTCAACTAATAATCAATTGGTCAATAATCACTAATCAATTAAATCCCCCCCCGCCCTTGCCGCCAAAGAATAATATTGTCTTAATCCCGCAAATTCATATAATTGCAACACAAGAGCTTGGACCCTCCTTCGTAAGGAATTGCTACGGAGGGCAGGCGAGTCTTTCGACTGGCTCAGGATAAATATTGAAGAAGCAACGGGAACTTGTTATACAGAAAGAAACTTCTCTGTCTTGCGGAGTTTTATACAGACTGTATAATCATTGTTATTACTTAGTCTGAAAAAGGAGAAACAGATATGGGCGATAGTGGAAAAAGAGATAAAGGCAAAAGAGAACAACAGAAAAAGGCCCAGCTTACTCCAAAGGAAAAACGAAGATTGAAAAAAGAAAAGAAGAATAAATAATTGCCCAGCGGTGTCCGGTGCCCCGAAGTATTCCGGTGAATTCTCAGCAGAAAGCCCGCGACGAACCGCCTGGCGAGGCACAACCCCGCACTTGCCGCCTTTCAATTTACTATTTTCTATTGACGATATAGGATTGGAGATTGCCGCGTCGCTTCGCTCCTCGCAATGACGGGAAAAATGGATTCCCGCACCCACTTTCGCAGCTTTTGTTCCCCAGCGGCAATTTAGAGCGTGATTTTTACCGGATATATGGTATAATTTAGTAAAATGAAACCAATTAAAGGCGACAAGGGTCTGCTGGACAAAAACCGATTCAAAAAGTCACAGCAGGAAAAAAAACTGCGGCTGAAGAATCTGTCCGCCAGCAAGGCCCTGCAGCTCGAAGAGAGCCTTATCAGCTCCGAACTTATCCGGGAATGGCGACATAATTTCCCTCAAGACAATCCCGTCTGCCTGAAAATCGGCCTGAGCAAAAAAAATGAAAATTCTGCTGGAACATGTGTATAAAAAGGTTGTGACCTTTCTGAACAGGAACAACTATAAGTATCTGATAATAGGAGGCATTGCTGCAGGTACGCTCGGCCAGCCGAGAGTCACCGGCGATGTAGATGTCGATATAGCACTAACACTCAGCGATCTACCTGATTTTTTAGATAACGCCAGGAAAGCCGGATTCAAGATTGCCAGAAAGAAATGTATCAGAAGCTCGGAACAAACCGGGACCTTTCAAATAAACTACGGGCATTTTCATATTGATTTCATCATTGCTTCTACCGACCTGGAAAACCAGGCATTTAAGAGAAGAAAGGCAATCAAGTTGTATGGTATAAAGGCATTTTTCCCTACCGCTGAAGATTTACTTCTATTTAAGATTATTCCCGGGCGTAAACAGGATTTGTTAGACGCTGAGAACATCGTTTTGAGGCACAAAGACAAGCTTGATACAAAGTACCTCAAAACATGGGCTCGAAAATTATGCGACCAGGCCGAGGATATGAGGATATGGAATGAACTCAACAGTTTACTCAAAGATTAAAACAGAATTCGTGTCCAGGTTGCCGGCCAATGTACCGGCAACGTTGGTTTGCTGTGGTTTAAAAAAATACAGCGTCAATACTTGTCCCGCTTGTCCTCCGAAGCATCAGCAAAGGAGGCTGCAGGGCCTGCCCTGAACACTATCGAAGGGTCGAAGGAGTCAATAATCAATCAAAATGCGATTGCCTAAAGCTGGAACAATCGAAATTGCACCTTCAATACTAAGTGCTGATTTTGCCAAGCTGGCTGACGAGTTGGCTCTAATCGAGTCTGCCGGCCTGAATATGGTCCACCTTGACGTAATGGACGGCCACTTTGTGCCCAACATTACCATCGGCCCGCCGGTCATCGCCAAGTTGCGCACGTACAGCGGGCTTGTTTTCGACAGCCATCTGATGATAACCGACCCCGCTGGATATGCACAGCCGTTTGTCGATGCCGGCGCCGACCACATAACATTCCATATCGAGGTTGTTCCCGACCCGGCAAAGCTTATTCAAACATTACATAAGCTCGGTGTTACCGCCGGTATATGCCTTAATCCGGAAACACCCGTAGAGGCAATAAAAAACGTTGCACCACTTTGCGATATGGTCCTGGTTATGACCGTTCATCCGGGTTTCGGCGGACAGAAATTCATACCCCAGGCAGCAAAAAAGATTGTCGAAATAAGAAAAATTGTCGGTCCCGACATCCGTATCGAGGTTGACGGCGGTATAGATGCCGAAACGGCGCCGATTGTCGCTGGCTATGGTGCCGATACACTCGTAGCAGGCCACGCCATTTTTTCAAAAAATGACCGTCTGGAAGCAATACGGGCCATTCGCCAGGCCTGCGGGTGATTTTTTCTGGTCATTTACCCTTTTTCTGATAAAATCTCTTTGGTTTTTGCAGCGGATACGAATGCGATGAGCAAAGATACTAAAAGCAAATGGAACGGGTTTTCACTCAAACCCCGCAAGGAAATGCCGGAGGGGCTTTGGCTTAGATGTCCCGATTGCGAGCACATGCTTTATAAAAAGACCGTCGAGCAGAGCCTTAACGTCTGTCCGGAGTGTAATTACCATTTCCGAATCAACGCCGAGCTTCGAATCAAATACCTGGCTGACGAAGGTTCGTTCCAGCAGATTTCGCCCGATATGACCGCCGCAGACCCGCTGGGGTTCAAGTTCAGGGACAGCACATACAAGCAAAGGCTCAAAGCCGAGGAAAAAAAAACCGGTGCAAAAGAAGCAATCCAAATCGGAAAGGCGTTTATCAAGGCAAGGGAAGTAATTCTCGGCGTCATGGAACCCAATTTCCTTATGGGCTCTATGGGTTATGTCGTCGGTGAAAAATTCTGCATCGCCGTTGATAAGGCGATGGAGGAAAAACTGCCCCTGGTGGTTGTGTGCTGTTCCGGCGGCGCAAGAATGCACGAAGGTGTGGTAGCGCTTGGGCAAATGGCCAAGACCTCCGCCGCGATAGCAAAATTCAATGATGCCAAAGGTCTGTTTATTTCAATCCTCACGGACCCCACCACAGGCGGAGTCACCGCCAGCTTTGCCATGCTGGGCGATGTTATCATAGCTGAGCCAAAGGCACTTATCGGCTTTGCCGGCCCGCGCACTATCGCCGAAACAATCAAGATCCAGTTGCCCGACGGCTTCCAGACGGCCGAATTTATGCTCACGCACGGCTTTGTAGATATGATTGTGCACCGCAGTAATTTGCGCAGTGAAGTTGCCAGGCTTATAGATTACTGTCATAAATAATCGGCGATTCGCTCGCTGTCTTTTGGAATTTGCACAGGTTCTCTGAAAACAAAACAACCGAGATACCCGACCATGTCAAAAAAAAACACAGTAATGGCTGCGATACAACATAACCAAACCGATATCGTACCCTATAACATCGAACTTACCTCCGGGCTGCTTGCCAAAGTTACTCAGCATCTCGGCATTGACCAGGCAGGTTTCGGGCAGTATGCAGGTAATCATCTCCAAAAAGCCGACTGCAATACAGCCGGAACTTATATAAAGAACAATTTTTTCAGGGACGAGTTCGGCGTCGTCTGGGACCGCACCGGCGCCGATAAAGACATCGGCATTATTGACCACGTGCTGCTGCCGGAACCGTGTCTTGACAGCTTTGAGTTTCCACGCCCGGATATGAACAACGCAGCGGAAAATATCACGAAACTTGTTAATAACGGCACAGATACTTTCAAACTGGCCAAAATCGGCACCTGTTATTTTGAGCGGGCCTGGAGCCTCAGAGGTATGGAAAACCTGCTTATGGATTTTCTCCTCGAACCCGATTTTGCAAAGCAGCTTCTGGACGGCATACTCGAATACAATTTGCAGATTATCGATACCGCCTTGAACTATGACATTGACGGGTTTTATTTTGGCGACGATTACGGCCAGCAGAACGGTTTGATTATGAGCCCCGAAACCTGGCGCAAATTCATCAGGCCTGGCCTGGCGCGCATGTTTGAGAAAGTCAAATCCGCCGGGAAGGTCGTAGCCCTGCATTCCTGCGGAAACATCAGCCGGATTTTAGGTGATTTAATCGACATAGGCCTGGACATATACCAGACCGTTCAGCCGGAGGTCTATGACCTTAAAAAACTAAAAACCGATTTCGGCAATAAGCTTACTTTCTGGGGCGGTATAAGCACCCAGCAGACATTGCCGTTTGTTAGTCCTTTCGAACTGAAGGACATTGTCAAAAAAACCATCGCCATTATGGCCGACAAGGGCGGTTACATCGCCGGACCCACCCACAGAATACCCGCCGATGTCCCCGTTGAAAACGTCATAGCCCTTGTCCAGGTATTGAAGGAGCAGTGAAAAATGAAACCCAGAGAAAGGGTCTTGAAGGCGTTTAGAAAACTGGACGGTTTGCCCGACCGTGTTCCCGTTCAATTCGAGCTTTGCAGGCAGCTTCTCGATCATTTCGGCAAAAAACTCGGCATACCTGTAAATTATACCAATAATCTCTTTGAGGACGTTACCTATAGAATCAGCGGAAATGAACTGCGTACCGCTATGGGCAGTGACGTTGTCGTTACCGGCGCCGGTACCGCCGACGATTTTCAAATCACGGTTGAAAGCGACGGTACCTGGCTGAACGAATATAAAATGCGGATGAGACAGGGCCAGATTTACGTCGAAGTTGTCGATTATCCACTCGCTGATGTAAGAACCGCCGCTGACATCGACGCGTATCGCTTTCCGGACCCTCATGCACCAGGCCGGTACAGGGATGCCCAGGGCCTTGTAAAAAAATACAAGGACGATTATCTGGTAATCGGGGACATTGAAGTTACCATTTTCGGCCTGGCCCGCCAGTTGGTCGGAATGGAGAAACTGCTGATGGATATGGCTATGGCTGCGGAATACCTCGAACCTCTTTTTGCAGCGTGCGCTGATTTTCAAACCCAGGTCGGTTTGCACCTGATAGAGCTTGGTGTCGATGCCATCTGGACCGGTGATGATTTCGGCTCTCAAACCGGCCTGTTGTTCTCGCCGCAGATGTTTAACCAACTGCTCAAACCCCATTACGCCGCGATGATTAAGACCTTCAAGAACGCCAATCCCGATATTATTCCCATCCTTCACTGCGACGGGGCCGTTAGCAGGCTCCTTTCTAACATAAGTGAAATCGGCTACGAAGTTTTTAACCCTGTTCAGCCGGGCGTACCCGGCCATGAGCCCAAAGACCTCAAGGATGCTTTCGGAGACAAGTTTGTTTTTTGGGGAGCTATCGACCAGCAGCACCTTCTGCCGAACGGAACAGACGCCGAGCTTGAAGCCGATATCAAAGAAAAGATTGAAATACTTGGCAAAAACCGCGGCTATATGATTTCACCTGCCCATATAATCCAGGCTGACGTTTCGCCCCAGAGGGTCGAAAAATTCATCGAATTGTGCAGAAAGCACGGAAAATACCAACATCAGTAATCTGTATCAGCAGCCAGTAGCAATTTTCACTTAGCGTTTTTTCCTGCCTGTTGTGGGCCAGCTGGCGTAATCGGGCACATAATAAGGCGAGTTATTCTTGCTGACAGAACCGATTTTGGCCTGCGCACAAACATATTGCCCCGACTGGCATTCTAAACCTTCACAGTGACCGTCAACAAACACTGCGTTGGCCCTGTCTTTATGACGAAAGCACGTCGTTGGGCACAGGTTCTTTTCCCAGCCGCTGCTGTTGTAAAGGTACGGCGGGTCAAGAAGCGCCGTGTTCCTCAATATGGGGCTTTTGCCGCTGGAGTCCAGGTTGATTAGTGTATCGGCAAAAGCAATTACCAAGGCTGGCCTTTTGACAGTCGTTATTTTCTGCCAGGGCCTGTCTTTTATCTTCTCCCCCCAGCCGCTTGCCTGCGGGCAAAGATAATAGCCGTTGTACCCGTATGTGCTGGTAATCCACTTGGGGTCGTCGGGTTCGCCTGCCGGTTTACCCTGAAGCCCATAGCTGCCGTACCGCTGCGAGGGGCATTCGTACACGCTGTTTTTGGATAGCTCGCTTTGCAGGTAAGGCCACACAAAACCTTTGGTATGGTCGATACCGTCCGCCTGTTTCTGGCCCCACCAGTAAATGCCTGATTGACCGGCCAAAGGCATGGCGTAATTATCGTAGTCGTTGCCGTAAAGCGCAAACGCTACGCCCAGCTGTCGTAAATTACTCATACACACCACTGCCTTGGCGTATCTTCTCGCCGAACCAACCACACCCAGCAGAACAGATGTCAGTACTGCCAGGATACCTATAACCACAAGCAGCTCTACAACAGTAAAACCTCCGCACGCCCTGCCGGGCGTATATTCAGGGTCATATTTAGCCCCCGGCTCTGCCGGGGGGTACTTCCACGAGTGCATTCCCGACTTCATTTGCTTTGCCGCCATACTTTGACCGCGCCCTTTCGCTTTTTTTATTTAGCCCCCGGCTCTGCCGGGGGGTACTTCCACGAGTGCATTCCCGACTTCATTTGCTTCGCCACTATAACTATACTTGACTGCGCCCTTTCGCTTTTTTTATTTGCCCCCGGCTTTGCCGGGGGGTATTTACACCTTTGGATGGGTGCGAAAATCGTGTTCTTTGACGTATTTTATTCTCTCGGTCATCGCTTTCTGGTTAAAGCAAAACCGCTTGTCATATCCCTTTGTCCACACTCTTCCCTCATATCCGGATTTCTGCAGTGCCTTCCTGGCCGCGTTCTTATAGTATCCCACAAGCACACTTATTGGAACTTGAACATACTCACACGCAATGTGTACATGATTCGAACATACTGCAATAGCGTATATTTTTTGTCCGAACCGTTTTGCCGCTTCGGCTACAGCCTGCCGTACAATAGCCTTTTGGTTGTTTTCCAATCGCACGGGCTGCCTTTTCAGTTTCTTCTGGCAGTCTGTTTTTAATGCGGCGTTTCGTCCCCTGACTATTCCATCTTTGACAAATCCTTGCTTTTCACCTTGCAGCCAGGTTCCATAGGTGGTCCAGGTTATCATGTATCCGACTGTCCGCGGCATGACTTATCAATCTCCTGTTCCAATTTTCACTTGCCCCGCCCTTTCGCTTTTTTTATTTGCCCCCGGCTCTGCTTTTTTTATTTAGCCCCCGGCTCTGCTTTTTTTATTTAGCCCCCGGCTCTGCCGGGGGGTATTTACACGAGTGCATTCCCGACTTCATTTGCTTGGCCGCCCTACTTTGACCGCGCCCTTTCGCTTTTTTTATTTAGCCCCCGGCTCTGCCGGGGGGTACTTACACCGCCGGGGGGCATTTACTCTACCCTGCTGCCCGCCAGCAGCGAAAAATCAATCATATCGACCTTGCCGTCAAGGCTCAGGTCGTTGCGTTCTAAGCCGACTGCGCCGTCAAAAAGCCATTTCTGTGTCATCTTCGCCAAATCAAGCAGGTCAACCTTTCCATCGCCGGTAATGTCACCCAGCCGTGCAGGCTGGCCGAACTTGAACAAACCGTCGTACCCCGTACTGTATAAACTGTCGCATGTTACTGCCGGGCTGTTGCCGCAGCCGGAAAAATGTCCCATCACGAAGTTGGGGTCGTCCGGTGTTAATGTTACATCCAGAATATACAGGTCGGTATATAAGCCGAAGTAGTCCCCGTCAGCCGGTATGGCCCCGACATACAGCTTGCCGTTGGCGTAAACAGGCTGGCTTGTCCAGCCGCCCACTACGATATTGGGGCCGGTTTCCCATAATTTGACAACGCTTGTCCCGAGGTCACGGTATGCCTCGACCTTTGCGCGTGAACCGACAAACCACGGCGGGTCATCCGCAATCCCCCCGCAGATATAAATCGTGTCCCCGACCACCACCGGAATGGCGTTTGTGCGCTCGGTCTGGGCAATCCAGACTATACTGCCGTCGTTGCAGTCAATCTTGCACAGTGCCGAGTTGTCCTGACACTCTTGGCTCCAGTCATAGTTTGCCGCGTACAGATACCCTTCTTTCGTAACCGTTACTCCGCCGCAAAAGCCCTCAAAGTTCGGGTCGCTGCTTTCCCACAGCTCCACCGCCTCGTCCGCCGCCGCGTCGTAAGCGTGTATGCTGCCGTAGAAGCTGTCTGTTCCGGTCAGACTTGCCGCATATACAGCACCGTCTTTATAAGCCGGCGAATTGCCGCTTGTTGCGCCTAAAGTGTCCGACCAGACAATCTCGCCCTGCTGATAAGGATTGCCCGGCCCATTGGCGTCGAGGTTGATGCAGTACAGCTTGCCGGAAGAACCGAAACCGTCATAATCGGTGATAAACGCCCTCGCGTACGGAATATCCAGGGCCGTACAGGCCGATGCGTTCACAATCGGCTTTTCAAGCGGTGTTGACCACTGCACTGTCCCGCCCTCAGCATCCAGTGCAAATAACTTATATCCCGAGCCTATCAGCACCGTATTATGTTTGGTATCGATACAGGCACTTGAGCACGAGCCGTATATAGCCATATCTACAGGCCTGGCCCACAGTATTTCACCCGAGTTGCTGTCATAGGCGATTATCTGGCTGGCCGTATAATCAAAGCCGGTTGGTGACTGTTCGTTTGGCTCGAAGTATTTTGCGTACGCATAGACCTTGCCGTCATACAGCACCGTACCTGTCGGCCCTTCGAATTCAACGTAGTATTCCGGGTCCTGCGGGTCCTGCCAGGCCTGCCATTCCAGTGTGTTTGAGTCGATTATGTTAGGGCCGTCCACTGCGATTGACTGCCTGCTGGAAAAATGCCCGTAATGTGTCCAGCTTTCGCTTTCTGCGCCCGCACTTACAGCCACGGCGCCAACAACAAACAATCTTATCAATTTCGCAACCATTCTTTCTCACTCCTTCCTTCGAAAAAAAAACCGCCGTTCCCACGAAGGAACGGCGGCTGAAATTACTGCCGACACCGCTTTTTAAGCACCAGCCAATTCTATACCTGCCGGAAAAACCTGTTGTACTTAGCCTGATGGTTTTTTTACAGTGTTCCGTATCGCGAGAGCACTGGGACGGCTGTCTTGTTCTCTGAATGCGCATGTACCGGCGCAATACAGGACAGCTGCCCCTCTTTACTTAACCACAGGCAGGTTTTCTGGCTTACGCCTTACCTCAAGACCCCTTCCCATCCCGCACTGATTTTAACATCGGCCAAAGCACAAAAGCATCCCTGAAGATGAACTTTTGCTGCCGGCATGGTTTTCTGCCGGTTTTAGCATTGACCAGGACACAAAAGCATCCCTTGCACTATTTTAGAATCAGTGCCGGACAGTGGGACAAACTGTCTCTCGGACTTCCGAAATGTTTCGGAACAGGCGCTTACAGCGGCGCGACCACCCCGGATTCTAACCGGGTTCCCGTTTTGATATCCGAAAAGCCGCGAGTTTAAAGCGGCAAGCTCAATACATACAAGCAGCAAGATTCAACAGCCAACAATCTTTAATAAACCAGCTTTTCGGACCTGCGGTTCGACTATGAAATTGTACAAAGAGCAAACTCGCTGCCCTTTTAGCAGAAGAGATGGTGTCCGGAAAGAGAAAAAGCGAAAAAATTTTCTTATTTGAGGTAAATAATTGTAAAAACTGTAGTTAAAACAATCAGCACGCAAAGAATCACAAAAGTAACCAACATCCAGGCTGTGCGCCTTGTCTGCCGGGTCATTAGGGCCTTGATGTATTTGCCCTCGGCAGTGAGAATTTCGCTCATGTGTTTGATGGTGTCGGTCTGCTCGGTGGTGCCGGCATCAAGCTTTTCCAGCGTCTGGTTGAACCGGCCAAACCCATCATTTATTCTGCCGGTCAAATCCTCGTGATGAACAATCTGCTTGTCTAAGTGCTCGTTGATGTTGCGAAGCTGGGTTATCAACTCCTCAAAGCCCTTCTGCAGCTTCTCCAGCGATTGAGTCCTGTCAATCTGCTGGGCGGCGCTGACCTGAATCTGATTACCGCTGCCCTGCTGGCTGGGGCCGGTGTGCACATCGGTCGGCCAGTTGTAAACCTCCTGAGGCTTACGCTTTCTTCCAAAACGGAACCATTTGCCTATCGTGGAACGGAAAAAATCCATCAAACCCATTTGTAATGTCCCCGCATTTTTGTGTTTTTCGGCCGGGTACCGGCCTGTATAGAATTTCTGATTACACCGAAAATTATTACAAATTTTTCCTGCTGAAAAGTCAAGTTTATTTTGCTAAGATAGGCTTTTGAGCCCCCTTTACCTGCAAGAAAGGCAAAAAATGAAGCTGATTACATATAACAAGGCCAGTGTAACCTCCTGCGGTATGCTAATCGATGATAAGGTTATTGACATCCCTTCAGCATGGCGGTGGTCCGATGCGCCGACAAGCGTAATAGAGATTCTTCGCAGGGGCGCCGGGTGCCTTGCAAAACTCGGACAACTGGCTGAATCGGTACAATACTTTATACCGGCAAAGTCGGTTAAAATTCTTGCGCCAATACCCCGGCCGGGCAAGGTAATCGCCCTTGCGGGCAATTACAGCAAACATATAAAAGAGGTGGGGCTTGCCCTGGGTTTGTCCGATTCGCCGCGCAAAACCACCGTGCCCCGGCCGTTTCTTATGCCGGCTACGGTGGTAACGGGGCCGGGCACGGAAATACCCTGGCCGGCTTACAGCGAGCAGATAGATTA
>DATKWV010000050.1:0-13433 GCA_035529405.1 Sedimentisphaerales bacterium
CGTTTACTTTATTACCTACAATATCGACGGCGGTGACGGCAGAGACGTATGGCCCTGGACAGGGCCTGACGAAAAACTGCGGTTTGACTGCAGCAAACTCGACCAGTGGGAGATTGTATTTTCGCATATGGACAGGAGCGGAATAATGCTGCACGTTATTACCCAGGAGCAGGAGAATGACCAGGGACTTGACGGCGGCGACCTCGGCATACAGCGAAAACTCTACTACCGTGAACTTATCGCTCGATTTGCCCACCACCTTGGCCTGGTCTGGAATCTCGGCGAAGAGAATACAAATACCGACGCGCAGCGCAAGGCATTTTGTGATTACATACGCGGGGTGGATGCATATAATCACCCGGTAGTGGTGCATACTTTCCCCGGCCAGTATGACAAGGTGTATGCCCCGCTGCTTGCGAACGCCGACTTTGACGGCACATCGCTGCAGATGAACGAAACCGGCTCGGACACGCACTCGGAAACACTCAAGTGGGTCAAACGTTCCGCCGCGACAGGCCATAAATGGTTCGTATGCCTTGACGAGTACGGCCACGGTGCCAATGGTGTAAAACCTGACTTTATGGACCCGGACCACGACCAGGCGCGGAAGAATTGTCTGTGGGGCAATCTGACCGCAGGCGGCGCAGGGTGCGAATGGTATTTCGGCTACAAATTCCCCCACAACGACCTGAACTGTGAAGACTGGCGAAGCAGAGACCACTTATGGGACCTGACACGTTACGCGCTGCAGTTTTTCCATGAATATGTGCCCTTCGAGCAGATGCACCCGGACGACTCGCTGGTTTCACGCGGCTGGTGTCTGGCAAAAACAGGTTCTGTTTACGTGGTGTATCTGCCGGACGGAGGTTTGACGGATTTACAACCGGCTGCCGGCAGGTACACCGTCAGATGGTATAATCCCAGGACCGGCGGCAAGCTGCAGAAAAGCTATGTTACCGAAATATCGGGGCCGGGCCCGGTTTGTCTGGGCAATCCGCCCTCTGACAGTGACAAAGACTGGGTTGTTCTTGTTAAAAGCGGCAAGTAAAGAAGTAAGTAAAAATCAAGTTAAGGAACGGGAAAAATGGCTGAAAAATCCTTGCACAGTATATGCAGATGGACGTATAACCCGGGTAAGGGCGGCTTTGTGCCGGCGGATATACGGCCTCAGTGGGCCGGCGATAAATTCAATACCGCGGATATGGTGGCCCTTGTAAAAAACAGAATTGCACCGCGATTGCCTGACGACATCGAGCTGGGTGTGGAGATGCACTATGACAACGAGGTCAACGAGAAAAACGCTGCGGCTGTTGCCGATGCCCTGGTTGATGCGGGGATGTACCTGGCAATGATAACACCCGGCGCACACGTCCACTGGGCTTACGGGGGCATTGCTTCGCTGGATACAAACGAAAGAAAGGCTGCCGAAGACATGGGTACCGCAACCGTAGAGCTTGCCTACGGAGCTTTGAAAAAAGCCTGGCATCCGGACCCTGAGAGAGCACCAACACTTGTGCTGTGGAACGGCTCATTCGGTTATGATATTGCCACCATAGGCATCAGAAAGATGTATCAGAACCTAAAGGAGAGCGTGGCGGCGTTATGTAAATACGAGCAGCGAAAAGGCGGCGGTCTTTTCATAGGATTCGAACCAAAACCGAACGAAGGGCATCCGGCGATGTTAATCCCCACCGTTGCCAGCGCGCTGTTGTTCTGGAGAAGGATTGAAGAGGAATTCGGCGTTTCGAGAAACAAAAAGGGAGTAAACAAAGAGTTCGGACATTCGGAAATGATAGGTCTTGACCACGTATATGACACCGTCGAGGAGCTGGATAACGATGCGATGGTTCACATGCACCTGAACAGCCAGGGATATAACGACGGCATTATTTTAGGCGGCCCGGGAAAATTTGACATAGACCACGGAGCAAGAATAAACGGAATGAACATAGCAATTGCCTCGCTGATTTGTCAGGATGGTTTTGCCCGCTGGAAAGGTCACGATATGCAGCCGAGGGCGTACGACGATGTAGAACAGGCACTTGACAGGGTCGTAAGAAGTGTGTTAAGCTGGCATGCGTGTGAGTATGCCGGGCGCCGGCTGGATGCGGTTGCGTTAATGAGACACCTGCAGAACCGTCAGACGGCCAAAGCCGAAGATATGATGCGCTCGGCTGTCGTGGAGGCTCAGCGTTATTTTGACCAGATATACAAGTAAGGAGAGTTTTTGCAAATGTTCAGCATAGGTGTTAGTTCAATGGCGAAGATTTACTTAGTGATATTGTTAGTGTCTGTACTGTTCGTCGGTTCCTGTAAGAAGTCGGAACAGGAGGGTGTTTCCGAAAATAATCAGACTGAAAGTGCCGGTGCCGAAACCGGCGGCGAAACATCGCAAAATAAAGAATCGGAAATGGTTGCTATCGACCTAAAGCTGCCTAAGCCGATGTTTGTGGGTACGCCGCAGAATATAAACGTACCCAGACTCCAAAAGCCCCTCGGCAGACCCAGACCACCGTTTCTTGCACCCGCCGGAACGGCAAACGTGGCTTTCGGAAAGCCGGTTTTCAGCAGTGAAGTAGAACCGATAATTGGCGAAATAGAAATGGTCACCGACGGTGAGAAAAAGGGTACCGACGGCAGTTACGTGGAGTTGGGGCCTTTTCTGCAGCATATTACCATAGACCTGGGCGCCGAGTATGATATTTATGCCGTTGTGCTGTGGCATTTCCACAAGCAGGCAAGTGTTTACTTTGATGTTATAGTACAGCTTGCCGATGACGGCGACTTCATAACAAATGTCAGCACGATATTCAATAATGACATCGACAACTCAGCAGGCCTGGGTATCGGCGAGGATTTGCATTATGTTGAAACCTTCGAAGGTAAGCTTATCGATGCTGAAGGCCGGCGGGCCCGTTATGTGCGATGCTACAGCAGCGGCAACAACAGCAACGACCTTAATCACTATATAGAAGTGGAAGTTTACGGCAAAGCCGCCAAATGAAATGCTCATGGAAATGCTTCGTGCTTGTTCTGGCCGTGACAATTACTGCTGTTGCGGTGCGTGTTCCGCGTCTGCGGCAGCGGCCGATGCACTGTGACGAGGCCGTGAACGCCGTAAAATTCGGCCAGCTTCTTGAAACCGGGTCTTACAAGTATGAACCCCGCCAGTATCACGGCCCAACGCTTAATTATTTCACACTATCGGCGGCCCGGCTAAGTTCGGCGAAAAACTTTTCTGATGTCACCGAGACAGACCTTCGGATTGTACCCGCGGCTTTCGGCATACTTCTGGTGGTGCTGGTATTTCTTTTAGCGGACGGTCTCGGCTGGGCTGCAACTATCTTTGCGGCGCTGCTTACGGCGGTTTCGGCTGCCTTTGTTTTCTACAGCAGATACTATATCCACGAAATGCTTCTTGTATGTTTTACTTTCGGTGTTATTGCATGCCTGTGGCGCTGCGCACGCAGCGGCAGCATTATATGGGCGCTGTCTGCAGGTGTGTTTATGGGCCTGGCTGCCTGCACCAAGGAGACGTTCGTTATTTCTTTTGTCTCAATGGCTGCAGCCTTTGTGCTGGTATTCGGCGCCGGCTGCAGGGACGTTGTAAAATCAATAAAGCCTTTACATATCCTTGCGGCTTTGGCGGCGGCTGTAATAATCACAGTGTTGTTTTACACATCCTTTTTTTCAAACCCGGCGGCGATTGCGGATTTTTTCCGTTCTTACAGCCATTATCTTGTTCGTGCCGGCGGCGACCAGATACATCGCCATCCGTGGTACTATTATCTTAAAATACTGACATATTACGGCTATCGGGGTTCGGCAACAGGCGGTGAGACGTTTATTGTCCTTTTGGCGGTTACGGGCCTGGTATCTGCGGTACGCAAAGCAAATGGCGCCGGTGTTAATCTCAAACTTGTCAGGTTTATTGCCTTTTACACAATCATAATGACACTTGTGTACTCGGCAATCCCCTATAAGACCCCGTGGTGCCTGCTGGGGATGCTGCACGGTATGATTCTGCTGGCAGGTGCAGGCGCTGCTGCGATTATAAGGTCCCTGCCGAACACCTTGTCGCGCGTACTTATTGGCCTGGTCCTGGCCGCCGGTCTCGGACACTTAGTTTGGCAGAGCTATCTTGACAATTACAGACACTATGCCGAACCGGGCAATCCTTATGTTTATGCTCATACAACCGAGGATGTGTTTGTCGTCAAACAGCGGCTTGAAACCATAGCCGGACTTGCCCCCGACGGCCATAACATCTACATACAGGTCATCTTTGCGGAAAACGGCTATTGGCCGCTTCCGTGGTACCTGCGAAATTTCAGGCGTGTCGCCTGGTACGACCACGTTGAGCCCGACAGCGGCTATCCTGAAGTTATAATTGCTTCACCGGGTATGGAACAGCCGCTGGCAGCCAAGTTATATGATTTGAGGGCGGAAGAAAAACGCAGTCTTTATATGCCGTTGTTCGCCGATTACATGCAATTGCGGCCGGGGGTAGAATTTCAGGGCTTTGTGGTAAAAGACCTTTGGGACAGATTTGAGCAATACAGTCAAAGGCCACGGATGTCTGACAGCAACTGAATACAGATGACCGATAATTTGCAGAATATTAATATCAACGGTCTGGGTGATGATTTACAGGCCGAACGACACCGTTTTAGCCATAACGCGATGGCGACGGTTTTTGAGATTGTTATTATTCATCAGGATGCCCGTTATGCCGGGCAAACGGCCTGGGCGGCTTTTGACGAACTCGACAGCCTTGAAGGACAGTTAAGCCGCTTTGCAGCAAACAGTGACATTGCCCGAATAAATAAACACGCTGTTGACAGGCCGATACCCGTCGGGCCTGCCGCATTTGAGTGTCTGCAGCTTTGTGCCGCCCTTTACGCCGAAACCGAAGGAGCTTTCGATGTTACCGTAGGCTCGCTGCTGGATTGCCGGCGCGGTAACAACAAAACACTGCCCCAACCATCCGACCGGCAGCTTCAGCAGGCACTGCAGCGTACCGGTATGAACCTTGTAAAGCTCGACCGCCGGCAGCACACCGTCCAGTTTGCTGCAGCGGGTGTGAAAATCGACCTCGGCGGCTTCGGCAAGGGTTATGCCGTTGACCGGATGGCACAGTTGCTGCGCGAATACGGCATAGAGACGGCGCTGGTTCACGGGGGCTATAGTTCGGTTTTGGCTGTCGGTGCGCCTGGGGGCAGAAAAGGCTGGCCGGTTACAATCAGCAACCCCGCCGGACGCAAACAGGTGCTTGTTTGTCTCCAGCTGGAAAACCGGGCGCTTAGCGGCTCGGGTCTGCAAAAGGGCCTGCATATTATCGACCCTCATACCGGCACAGCCGCGCAGGGCAAAGATGCCGCGTGGGTGCTTGCACCGGATGCTGCAACCGCTGACGCACTTTCAACGGCCTTTATGGTTATGACAGCCGACCAGGTCGAGCAATACTGCCGCAGACACCCGGAAATATCAGCTATGACAATACGCATAGGCGCAGGTGAAGAAAAAGACCAAATCCTGCGTTTTGGGACTTTCTGAATGACAGGTACGTTCCACCGCCGACCGCCTTCCCGTAATAGCCTGCAGCCAATCGGTGCACGACCTTAAAGAGTGCGCTGACCGGCTGTATAAAACGAGCCGGTATCAGCAACGTTACCGGACCAGCTTCAAAACACCCCACAATCGCAGGCCGGCAATATCATTTGCTGCCGTTCTTTTTGCTTAAAGGGTTTTTTATTGTATATTTTAAATATAAAACACTCAGCAAAACGGGGAGAGTGCGGTTTTTTTGTTTCCGGTTGGTACCAGGTCGCCGGGAAGGTGCATGCTTTGTTTATGCAAACAGCGGTCGTTAAGGACGAGACTTATTACAGGTCTGCACCTGCAGATTGAAGGGGATATGAAGAAGAGGTATTGAATGCAATCTACTTCAAATGCCAAAATTCCGGATACTATCGATAGTGGCGTAGCAAAAAACGACGTGCGTTTTGGCCAATTACTCATCTCCAAGGGCCTGCTTACGCGCGACCAGTTGACCGAAGTCCTCAAGCAGCAGCAGGAGCAGGGCGGCCGGGTCGGCGAAATATTACGGCGCCTCAATCTCATAAGTGAAGAAAACATTACCGTTGCGCTGGCCGAACTTCTGTCGCTGGAATACGTCGGTCTCGGTGACACGGACGACATTGATATGAATGTCGCCAGGCTCTTGCCCGAAAGCGTGGCAAAGCGGTTCTGTCTTATCTCTATTCGCGAAGAAGAAGGTAAAATCGTTGTTGCCATGGCTGACCCGCTTGACGTTATTGCCATAGATACGATTACACTGAAGATAAAGCGCGAGATTAAAGTTGTTGTCAGCTCGACACACCAGATTAAGCGCGCCATAGAACTGATTTACCACGGCTCGGATGTCGAAGAACAGAATCTTCGTGACCTTGTAAAGACCGAAGTTGACAAAGAGCAAAAAAGCCAGCAGTTCGAGGACCTGGGCGTCGAGGAAGAATCTGCCACAAGAGCGCCGGTTATTCGCTTTGTGGATTTGCTCCTGAGCCAGGCTGTAAAAAGCAGGGCCAGCGATATTCATATAGAGCCGCAGGAGCGGTCAATGATGATTCGAATGCGGATTGACGGGGTTCTTCGTAATATGGTGCCTCCCGCCAAGGGTATGCAGTCGGCGATAGTTACCAGAATCAAGATTCTTTCGGAGATGGATATCGCCGAGCGAAGGCTGCCGCAGGACGGCAGGTTCAAGATGAAAACATCCGGCAGGGATATAGATGTGCGTGTTTCGGTTATCCCCACCATATACGGCGAAAAAGTTGTTATGCGAATTCTCGATGCTGCGGCGATAAACCATAATATAGACCAGCTTGGGTTTGAACCGCAGCTTCTTGAGGAATTCAAACACATATTAGCCAGGCCGTACGGTGTTATAATCGTCACAGGCCCCACCGGAAGCGGCAAAAGCACTACCTTGTATTCGGCCCTGAATTATCTCAAGGACCCTGCAAAAAATATCACAACGGTCGAGGACCCTGTGGAATACCGTCTTGAGGGCATCAACCAGATACAGGTCAAACAGGAAATTGATTTGGGTTTTGCCACGTGCCTGAGAGCCATTTTAAGGCAGGACCCCGATATAATACTCGTGGGCGAGGTTCGTGACAAAGAGACAGTGGATATTGTAATAAAAGCCTCATTGACCGGGCACCTGGTTCTGAGCACCTTCCATACCAACGACGCCGCCAGCGCTATAAGCAGGTTGATTTACATGGGTGTGGAATCATATTTGCTGGCGTCGTCACTGAACTTGATAGTTGCCCAGCGGCTGGTGAGGAAAATCTGCGACAACTGCAGGGAAACGGTCAGTCCGGACCCCGAGATACTCAAGCGGCTGGATATTTCACCGGAAAAGGCAAAAGAAACGGTTTTTTATAAGGGACGCGGCTGTAAGAGCTGCAAGGACACAGGTTATTGGGGCAGGCTGCCTATTTTTGAATTTCTCGTTATCGACAACGATATACGGGAAAAACTTGTTGCAGGGTACGGTGAATCGAAAATAAGGGCACTATCACGAGAAAAAGGTTACGGCAGCTTATTTGAAAGCGCCCTGAATAAACTCACGCAGGGACTGACCACAGCCGAAGAAGTTCTAAGGGTAACCTTTACCGAAAATGTAAAAGCTTAGACATATGTTTGAAAAACGCAGTCAGGTTTGGCTCAATGAACAGCTTTAAGTATATTGCCCGTGACCCGTCGGGAGTAAAAAAGCAGGGCATCAGACAAGCCGGCTCTGCCAATGATGCGCTTGGCTGGCTTCGCGAACAGAGCCTTACACCTGTATCGGTAAAAGAAATTTCCGTGGACATTGATAAATCCAACCGTAAATCATCCCGGTGGAGACGCTGCATCAAATCGTCGGACCTTTCCGCGTTTTGCTGGCAGATGATGACCATGGTAGAGGGCGGTATTCCGGTTACGACGGCCTTAGATACGATAAGTCAGGAGATGGAAAATCCGCAGCTTCGGCAGGTCCTGCGCCGGATTCTCCAAAAGATGCAGAAAGGCCAGGCTTTTTCAGAATGTATTTCGGAGTATCCGAAGGTCTTTAACCGTTTGTGTTGTGCAATTATACTGGCGGGAGAAACAAGCGGTGATTTGGCCGACGCACTCTTGAGGCTGGCAACTTATTTTGACAATCGGGACAGGTTATCCAGAAAAATTAAATCAGCAATGGCATACCCGGCTTTTGCGTTCGGGGTTATTGTTCTGATAGTAATATTTATAATGGCCTTTATTGTGCCGCGGTTTCGCACCATATTCGACCAGATGGGCGGCGAGATGCCGGCTGTCACACAGGCTTTTATGAGCCTTTACGATGTGCTTGGCCATAACATTATCTATATCATTGCTTTTGTGGTGGTGATGGCGGTTTCCGGTATTCTTGTCTGTTCAAAAACGCGAAAGGGACATTACTTGTTCAGCAAAATTACCCTTGGTATTCCTCTGCTTGGCAAGGTGTTCAGCCAGGCATTCCTTGCGATATTCTGCAGGACCATGTCCACATTGCTGGCTGCGGGGGTCTCGGTGCTTGATGTATTCAACATTCTTTCTGCTATGGCAGGAAACGATATTATAAGGGACGCTATAATCAAAACACGCGAGCGTATTATCGAGGGTTCGAACATTTCCGGCAGTATGAGTACGACGGGATTCTTCCCGAACAGCGTGGTGAAAATGATAGAGGTGGGCGAGGGAAGCGGTTCGCTATCCAAGGTGCTGGATAAAACCGCTGATTATTATGAACGGAGGGTAGATTCCACAATAGGCACCGTTGTGAGCCTGCTTGAGCCTGTAATGATTGTAATAGTTGGCGCGATTGTTACGGTGGTAGTCGTCGCATTGTACTTACCTATTTTCTCAATGTCGGATATCTGAAATGCTGCCGGATGGCCAAACGGACGGGAAAAATTGAAAAAAGTGATACAGTTACCTCCGAATTTAGCCGATGGGGTGATAGTCAGTCAACTATTGTGAATGTAAAGACCATTTTTAGGAGAAAACAAATGAAAAGCAGAAGAGGTTTTACATTGATTGAGCTGATGGTGGTAATCCTTATTGTGGGGATTCTTGCTGCAGTATCAGTGCCGATTATGCGAGGCAGAATCGATGCGGCAAAGTGGTCGGAAGGCAAGGCAATGGCCGGCAGCCTGGCAACGTCCATACGCGCCTATGCTGCCGAGCGAGGCAGCTTCGGATATTCGAACCCCACGCTTATTCAGTTGGGATTTGCAACCACCGACCTGCAGGGAACCTACTTTAATGCCTCAAATTACAACTGGACCAGCTCGTATGCGGGAGACCCGCCTGTTTTGAACTATACCATAACCGTCACCGCACCTGCCGGTATCAGCACACCTTCTAAAGTTACTTTGGACCAGTCCGGCAAATGGACCGAGACTCCTTAGAAGTGCTGGTGATGTTATGGGAATGTCTGGGCACCGCTGAGCACACATTTTATAGCACAAGCGGGGAGGTGTGAGATGACTATTAGACCACGCAGGTTTGCCTCTGCAGCGGCCCTGATTGAAGTTATGGTTGCTATGGTCGTATTGGCTGTAGCCGCCCTGGGGGCTTTAAGCTATCAGTACCACGCCGCCGCCCAGGTCAGAACCGCAGATAAACAAATAACGGGTACACAAATTGCCCGGCTGGTACTTGAAGACTGGAAAAGTACGGGCGGCGCAGTTGCCTACGACCCGGCCTGCCTGGGGCTGGGATTTGTGACCGTCTTTCCTGAAGAAAACCACGTTGACCATACAGGCGGACATCTCGGTTCCAAGCTGTATATTCTCAAGGTCGATGGCAAACTTGTGCTCACGGCGCTGAGCTACAGAGACATTGCCCGCGATGACACGTCTGCAATGACTCTTAGAGAATTAACGGTTGTCGCACAGGCTGGAGATGATTTTACTTCGTCGGATTTGTCTTTCGACTCTGGTGAATCATTTTATGCGCAGCAATTGTCGCAGGTTGCACCTGTGCGGATGACCAGCTATGTAAGAATTGATGCATCGAGCGGTTAGGCCGTTTGACCTGGAATACTGTATGCAGAATTCGAAATCCAAATTTCTTCCGGGCTTTACGCTGGTCGAGCT
The DNA here is from genome assembly GCA_035529405.1 of Sedimentisphaerales bacterium. Classification (GTDB taxonomy): domain Bacteria; phylum Planctomycetota; class Phycisphaerae; order Sedimentisphaerales; family Anaerobacaceae; genus DATKWV01. Next base: position 10,173 of record DATKWV010000050.1, read on the forward strand.
GGTTGTCGGCATGACTGTCGGCACAATCGTGATTCTGTCAACGGGTGTTTTGCTTGTCAGCGGCCACCGTGCCTGGCGGCGAACTTATGACTCGGTCAACAAAAAAATAATACACCAGGCTGATTTGGCTGCAACGGTCTTCGGGTCAGTGGCAAGAAAGGCCAACCGTCTCGATTACAAACTGTACAATATCAGCGGGCCTGACTTTATTCCTGCACTGGGACAGGACTTGCAGCCGCAAGAGGTGGTTTTTGGCGATGCGGTGGAGTTCAGATACTGGGACGTTGAGCTTGACAAAAACGACAGCCACAAAGTCATGGATGTTACAAAACCGGCTACAGCTTATGCACTTTTTTACCTCGATGGCGACATACTGAAAGTTGACTACGGCCCCTATCCTCCCGGCGCGGTATCGGACGGGGGCGGCATGAGAAATACCGGGAACGTAACCACGGTGGCTCTTGCAGAAAACGTATCAAATGACGCTGATTGCCGGCCTTTCAGCCACACCACCGTCAACGGTGTGGGACAGGGCAGCGTACGCGTTAACATAACGCTGGTGGACCCGGACGATAACGATACCGCCAGGATAGAAACAGCAGCATTGCTGCACAATGTCTGGCCCCGATAACAGGCGCATACCGCCGAGCCCGAAGGCCCAGGTTGTGTGCGAAGAATACAAATGCGAAGTATTAAATCTTTTAAGCGCGGCTTTGTACTTGTTCTGGTGGTGACGGCGCTGGTTATTTTAACTGCCCTGGGGGCAGGAATACTTTCTGCTGCATACGGAGCCAGGCATCGGGCGATTCGCGCAAAAAGCGAGGCAGCAGCAATGACTGTTGCCGAGGCAGCCTGCGAACAGGCCGTTTATTGGATGAGCCGCCAGCGCGATGTGCTGGACGCTCTGGAAAAATCCGTCCCCGGCAGCAGCGGTACATTATATCTGCCCGAGGGTTACTCTGACTATAACATCGGACTTTTCTCATTTATCGGCTGCCGACCCGTGTACAGCGTCGTCTGTCACGGCTACAGCGGTGCATTCGGCAGAACAGTGGATGTAAAAATCATGCAGGGCATAGGCGGCTGGGAGTCAACTCACACAATTCCCATAAGTGCCACACAGGCTGTTTCCTGGCCGGTCACGGCCTCCGAATCCATCTGCATGCCGGTCGGCGTGCACAAACTGCACGATTATCCCGATATGCGGGACATATATATAACGGGAACACCCACATTCGAGGATATGGTCTCGGTGGCAGAGTCACGCAATACCTACGCCGGCATCGACAAATATGCCGATGTAATGACCTGTTTTCAGGGCGGTATCTATTTTGACCAGCCGCAAAGCAAGGTTACCGACTATTCTGCGGTTCAGTTGAAAATCGACCGTTTCAGAAATGCCACTAAGTCCGCTTTCATATTCAGGCCTGTTGCCACCGCACCAGGACTTCAAAGGCCGCATCCGGCTGTTCACCTTGAATTTTTCGTTCAAAACGGTATCGGCAAGGTTCGCATAACAAATAATTGCACGGTTCGCGGCTTCCAAAGATTTGATACTGGCGTTACCTATGACTATAAAGTCAATCGTACAGGAACACCGGAATATCAGAAATACGATATTTACGCTTATCACATAAGGTCTGAAAATGCCGACAGCACCGGCGAAAGGGCTGTTTATCGTATCGAGGATACGTATGTCAGGCAATCCTGCGCCGGCGCCGAATCCAAACCGGGCGGACAGATTTTTGTCGATGGAAACGTTATTATCGGCAGCGGCGAGGTATCTGCAGGAGGGATTTTGTGGGACACGGTTGCGGGCAGAATAACCGTTGCCGCAACCGGCAATATCTGGATAGCAAATTCGATTACAGTTGACGGCCAGCACGATGCCGACGGCAGAGTCTCATTGAATAACCCCCATGCCCTCGGACTTGTTGCCCAGGGTGTAATCAAGGTTGTTGACCCGGGTATGAGCGATTACAGCTATGTCGATGATAAACCTGTTGAGCCTGTACATTTTGTATATGTTCCCATAGCTATAGCGGACCAGCAGACAAAGGACAAGGATAAGGATAAGGACAAGGACAAGGATAAGGACAAGGACAAGGATGAAGACAATCACCTGAGACATTTGCCGAGCCCGATGGTGATTGAGGCTGCCATGACTGTCGGCGGCGGCGGATGGGGAGCCGAAAATGTCGGCCAAAGAAAAAACACCGGCACATCTTATGACCAGCTTATTGTCACAGGAAGTATCACCGAAGCCGTAAGCGGCCTGGTGGGAACCGCCCCGCCTTTGTGGCTGCCAAATATTCGAAACGGTTACACAAAACATTATTACTTCGACAAGCGACTGCTGGAAGGTATTTTGCCGGGCAATATATGGCTGCAGGGCAAGTTTATTCCCGCGCCGGCCGGCTGGCGCGACTATCGCCCGAGCAGTTGAAAAACGATTTCCCCATTGTTACTAACAAACCCACTTTAGCCGCCCTGATACAGGTCCTATAAAGCCCGAATATCCGGTTTAAGGCCTTTCTGTCGATTTTGTTTTGGTTTTTTTGACACAGGTACCACAGCCTTCCCGGCCTGACCTGAAATCAATTATACGGTGTTATAACGTGTTTTCTGCCTGCCGGGGCGGTATTATCGGTCGAAGGCCGCGCTTTTACGGATATTGGTGTTTCTGAATGACCGGTTAATCCCCCACCGGTTCCATAGTGCGATTTGTGAATAAAACAGCTGTTTTTTTAAGCCGATAAATTGACTTGAGAGCTTGATACTATTGCGCTTATACGACATGTGCATTGGTGTATGCTGATGGACTGGAAACGACTATTTAATCCCGACTGCCACAATGTTGTGGGGCTGGATATCGGCTCATCTTCGGTCAAGCTGGTGCAGCTGCGCAAAAATGCAGGCCGGTGGGCTGTTGCCGCCGCCGCCACGGCTGATATTTCCGGCGGAAACCGCAGAACCGCTGACAGGAAAAAGGCTGTCCTGACGGCAATTAGAAATTGCGTGCGGTCGGCGGGTATAGAGACAAAATTTGCCGTTTGCGGTGTCGGTGGTCCCGAAGTGGCTGTTCGATGTTTTAAGTTTCCTGCCATGCCGACCGATGAAATTGCTTCAGCGGTGTTACTTGAAGCCGAACAGGTTTGTCCGTTTAACGTTGCTGAAGGTGTTATTGATTACCAGCTGATACCCAACGGAAATAATAGCGTCACTGGTGTGCTGGTGGCCGCTACTAAAAGGGTCATAAAA
>DATKWV010000051.1:0-17383 GCA_035529405.1 Sedimentisphaerales bacterium
ATTCCGATACAGTATCCCTTAATATACAGTCTGGCCGGGCAGTATTCCGGCTAAAAAACTGACTTTCATCTCTTCGTTTCTGTCTTCGTTGGCAATCCACGCAATACCATATGCGTCACCAGCCGCACCATGGCGCAAGCCATCCTGTGGACCACAACCGGTTTTATCGTAACCGGCCCTTCTGTGGCCATGTTTTCAATCAAATCCGAAAATAGCGCAGGGCGAAAATCGCAAATTCCAAAATTTTTTTTTATTCCCTGCCCGGCCGGAACTTAAACCTCTCCACCACCTTCAAAATCACACTTCTTTTCGCATCAAAATCGCACCTTCGGCTAAGTTTAGAAGACTCAAGACCCTTCGACTTCCTCGACAGTGCTCGAAACAGGTATGCTCAGGGCAGGCAGAAGACCCTTCGACTCGGCTGCGCCTCGCTCAGGGCAGGCGGAAGTCGGAAAAACTGAAACATTAATCGGTTACGGGGGGACAATGCGGGGGGAAAAAATCAGGGTCGTACTCGATGTTCCATTGTGGATAGTAAAACCGGCGGTGTGGTTCCTGCTTTTTTACCGGAAAATCCGGTATGGGTACAGCTTCAGGAAAATACCGCTTACACGAGGAAAATATGCAATAGTAGATACCGATGATTACCAGCGGCTGAGTAAACACAAATGGTACGCATGCGGCGATGGGCCGTGGACAAATTACGCGGCCCGGTCGGTCAAAAAAGGACGCAAGTGGCACAGTCTCCAAATGCATCGAGACATTATACAAGTACCCCGGGGAATGGTAATCGACCATATCAACCATAACGGGCTGGATAACCGAAAGGCAAATCTTCGCGCAGCAACCGTTGCCCAGAACGGATGGAACAGCAGAAACAGAAAAAGCAGGTCAAAATACAGGGGGGTATGGTGGCATAAACAACTGCAAAAATGGCGAGTGGGAATATGGTTCAACGGCAATAGAAAGCATATCGGGTATTTTGAGGATGTACAAGAAGCAGCAAAGGCCTACGACAGGGCGGCCCATAAATATCACGGGCAATTCGCTGTTTTGAACTTCAAACAGCGCAAAGGCCTGCTGCACCTGCCTGTTTACTCATCCGATAAATAATTCGCTCATTCACCCGTAGTTCTGAAGATTTGTGTTTTGAGCAAAAATCTTCGTGTGCCCGCCCGCCTTTTTTGGTATAAAAGAAAGCCTTACGGCTGAACAAAAAAACGATAATTGCCAACCTTAATTTAAGGATGACCTGCTATGTGCGACTTTTGGAAAAAAACGATGCTATGTTATCTGCTTGTTATGCTCGTTACCACGACCACAACTTTCGGCGATGACAAAACCGCTGTGCCGCAGATGCCTATGAAAGTCGATTATGAGAACACGACCACGTATCGATGGCTGAACAAGCCGGTGCTGGAATCACGACTGCTGGACGATATGGAAGACGCCGCCAACTGGACCCGCCACGGTGACGGCCAGATGTCCTTCACACAGCAGCGCTGCAAGGACGGCAAACAATCCATTCGGCTGGTCTGTCCGACAACTTCCGGCAAACCGCACCACACCGGCAGAATCTTCGGTTCCGGCAGTGTCCGCCGCAATATCGCAGGTGAAGACTTCAGCGATTACAACAGGGTTTCATTCTGGGTGTATCCGGAAATCGAGGGTTTTCGAACGGCGTCGATAGCGACCTTTTTCTTCAACGAGGGCACAGTAAAGGTACCCGGCCCGTACGGGCGAAACGGACGAAGCCATTTTATTGTCAAGACCAACCAGTGGAACCATATCGTGTGGGAAATCGCTCATCTTTCGCGGGACAAGGTTACAGGAATCAGTTTCGCCTACCTGCTGCAGGGCAACGAACCCGGTGCCGCAGAAACCGTCTGTTACGACATTGACCGGCTTGAACTGCAAAAAGTACAGGCCGACCATTTCGAAGGCTGGAACGTGGCACCGGGAAAAATCGCCTTCAGCCATACCGGCTATCAGCTCGGCGCATCCAAAAGCGCAATCGCAACCGGCATCGACGCTGAGTCGTTCAAGCTGGTTGATGTTGCTACAAACAAAGCGGTGCTAACCAAACCGATTCAAACCGCAAATACCCATATAGGGACGTTTCAGGTAATGGACTTTTCGCAATTCAGGCAGCCGGGAACGTATATCATCCAGGCCGGTGACACAAGTACCCAGCCTTTTCGAATTCACGAAAACCTCTGGCGGGACAGTATCTGGAAGACCATAAATTTCTTTTACTGCGAGCGTTGCGGGACGGAGATACCGGGTATTCACGGCAGTTGTCACCGCGACCTGCAGTGCGCTTATAAGGATAAGCGGGTTGTCATAAACGGCGGCTGGCACGACGCCGGCGACCTTTCGCAAAGCACGGTAAACACGGCGGAGGCGGCGCACGCGATGTTCAACCTGGCCCAGCGGCTGCAGAAAACCGACCCCGTCCTGGCCAACAGGCTCATCGAGGAGGGACGCTGGGGGCTGGACTGGCTGCTGAAAACACAGATGGGCGACGGGTACAGGGTCAGCATGGCCGGTATGAATTTCTACAGTGACGGAATAATCGGTACGGATGATGATGTCACCCACGAAGCAGGCAACGACCCGTTCGTAAACTTCCTCGCAGCTTCGGCAGAGGCAGTCGCCGCACGTGCGCTGCGGAATATCGACCCCATCCTCGCATCCTACGCCGTAAAAGCTGCCGAAAAGGACTGGCAGTTTGCGGTGGAAAAGGCACAATCACCGCATCTGGAACTGACCGGTGCCGGTGCGTGCGCGTGCGTGGATTTATTCAAGGCAACGGGCAAACAGGTTTATGCCGACAAGGCCTTCGAACTTGCGCAGATAATTTTAGACAGTCAGCAGCGAAGTGTCCCTGAATGGCAGATACCATTTACCGGTTTCTTTTACACCAGCCCCGCCAAGAAAAGAATCTTCTATTCCCACCATCGCAGTCACGTTCAGGGGCCTGTAGTGGCACTGGTGGAGCTTTGCAGGCTGTTTCCCGATCATCCCCAGTGGATGAAATGGTACTCAGCGGTTGTTCTGTATTCGGAATACTTAAAGGCAATGTCCGAATTCACACAGCCTTACGCGATGCTGCCGAATTCGGTATATCGTGTCGATGAATCCGACCAGGCGACTTTCAGCGAACAGGTGGTCACGGGCATACCTGTCGGAGAAAAACACTATCTGCGTCTTTTCCCGGTTTGGTACGGCCTGCGAGGAAATAACGGAACCGGCCTGTCACAGACCAAGGGCCTTTCGGCAGCGGCCCACCTGCGCCGAAACCTGGATTTGGCAGATTTATGTCAAAACCAGCTGCAGTGGGTCGTTGGCCGCAATCCGTTCGTGCAGAGCCTGATGTTCGGCGAGGGCTACGACTACGCGCCGCAGTACACAATCACGTCCGGCGACATGGTCGGTTCGCTTCCGGTGGGCATCCAGACCAATGCTCACGGCGACAAGCCTTACTGGCCCGCCGACAGTTGCTACAATTACAAGGAGGTCTGGGTGCACCCGTCATCAAGGTGGCTTTGGCTTATGTGCGACCTTGCAGGCCCTGCGCAAATTACCGGCCAGGTAGCGCCCGGTTCGGCTGAATCTGTCGAGTTCCTTGAAGTCAACACCGAAAAAACCACAGTGGTAAGATGCAAACCGAACAGTTACCTTTTCGATACTGAGCTGCCGGAGGGAAATTATCGAATGCGGCATGGCCGGCAGGAAAGGTCTTTGACGTTATTGCCGGGTGAAAACGTTCACCTGGATTTACGCCGGGACCTGGATTTCAGTATCCGGCAGCAGACTTCGGCTGACGGCAGTGTGAGTATCGCGTTGAATGTCAAAGGCGACGGCGATGTCCGTTTTGATATTCGCTGTGATAATCTGGCCGTTACAAAGCCGCAGTTGTCAGCCGAACTAAAGGCCTCTAAGCCGCAGACATTCACCTGGCAGGGGAAAGTGAATTCCACGGACCAGCCGTGGGTGGCTGTGATTGTGCCCAACGATGACCTGTCCCAGCGAAAAGAGATATTCGGCTCAGTTAAATGACCCAAATAAATTTGGGGGCTAAATAACATAAAACACGTACGGTGAATGTGGTGGGGAATGAAAAACGGTTTCTGTTGATGCTGGTGATGGCCGGCGTCTTGACAGTCGGCTGCGATAGAGCGGCCATAGTCTCAGACAAACTGTACGAGGGTTTTAGCCAGCCGCCGGCCCAGGCCCGGCCGTTTGTGCGCTGGTGGTGGAACGGCAACTGCGTGACGGAAAAGGAGATTTTGCGCGAACTTGACCTGATGAAGGACGCTGGCATCGGGGGAGTCGAAATTAACGTTATAGCAATGCCGGAGGGCTCGACCAAAACGCAGACCGAGGCATTGACCTGGCTTAGCGGCCAGTGGAACCGCATTGTCAAGTTTACGGTCGATGCCGCCGGGCAGCGAGGGATGTTTGCCGACATTATTGTCGGGTCAGGCTGGCCGTTCGGCGGCAGGTTCCTGAAGTCCGGCGAGACGATTCAGGGTGTGGCCCTGAACAAAAAAGACCTGGAGGGCCCGGGTGTTTTCGATGGCCACATCAGGGATTTGATGGTGCCTCCTAAGGCGGACGAGCAGGGTCAGAACGCATCCGAACTGTGCTTGATGTTTTTAAACTTAGTCCCACAAAATGCCAAGGGAATCGACAGTGCAATTGATATGCTGGAGAAGGTAAAGCCGGACGGGAAGGTTCAGTTTGATATCCCGGCGGGCAGACATACGCTCTATATAGGGACCTGGCAGGAAGGTTTTAAGGATGTTGTTTACGGGGCCCCCGGAGCGGATGGGCCGGTATTAGACCACTACAACAAATCGGCGGTGCAAAAATACCTTCAGCGAATGTCTGAAACACTTGCCCCGTACCTTGGCGGTCGGCTCGGTGACGGCTTTCGAGCCATATTCTGTGACAGTATCGAGCTGTCCGGTGCAAACTGGACGGGGGGGTTTTCCGAGCAGTTCGAAAAACGCCGAGGCTACGCGCTTGCCCCTTACCTGCCGTTCGTACTGGACCGGGACGATTCCCAGCATCCCAGCCGATTCGCCGAGACAATCGGCCGGGCACGCTATGATTTCTATAAGACAATCGTCGAGTTATTCCACGAGAATTTCGTGGCTTCTTTCCAGCAATGGTGCAGCCGTAATGGTGCACTGAGCCGCTTTCAATCCGAAGGCCACCCGCGGGTACTGGAGATGCTTGACGGCTACTTAGTAACCGACATTCCTGAAGGCGAAATCTGGCTCGACAGACATCATCCGGATATGGAAATGGAGCTGGACCGTATCCGTTACGAGGTGTTCAACAAGTATGCCTCTTCGGGTGCACACCTGACGGGCAAACGGCTGGTCAGCAGCGAGGCGATGACCAATGTTACAGGTGTCTTTCGTGCGAGTCTGGAATACATCAAGCAGGCAAGTGATTTGAGTTTTATTACCGGCGTCAATGGCCTGGTACTGCACGGATTCAACTATTCGCCGCCGGAGGCCGGTTTTCCCGGCTGGGTCCGCTACGGGACATATTTCAGCGAGCAGAACCCGTGGTGGCCTTATTTCAAAAAGTGGGCTGACTATAACGCGAGGCTGTCGTGGGTATTTCAGCAGGCCCGGCCGCAGGCAAACGTGGCCATCTTCGGTCCGACGGCTGAGGTCTGGAGCCGGCACGGCCTGATGCGTTCTCCTTTGTTTATCACGCCGTGGTATCTGCATTTGTTGTGGCAGGCGGTCCATCAGAACGGTTACTGTGCCGACTATGTGAACCCGACCATCCTGGAGAAAGCGACATTTGACGGCGGCAAGTTGAGGTACGGCCCGATGGCTTATGATATACTGATGGTAGCAGGCGTCGGTGCAATGCAGCCGGAGACCGCCGCTGCTATCCAGCGGTATGCCGCTGCTGGCGGAAAAATCATTTTTATTGGAAAAAGCCCCGACCGGTGCCCCGGACTTGCGAACGCAACTGAGAATGACAGGGCAGTACGGACTGCAATTGATGCTGCATTGAAGAGTAGTCCTCACGTCGCGGTGGTAACTGAGCCCCGGAAGGATAACCTGCTTCAGTGGGCAGGTGCCACGTTGGATAAATTCGGTGTCAGGCCGTACGTGAAAATTCTTGAGCCGGACGAACGACTATTTCAGATTCATCATCGCTTAGGCGAACGCGATTTGTTCTTCTTCGCCAATTCAAATCGTGATAAGCCGGTTGCGTTCCGGGCCGACTTTGACACCGGTGAAAAAACAGCCTGGCGCTGGGAGCCACAAACAGGGTTTCGCACCGTTTTCCCATACGCAAATAACAAAAGTGAACTGGATATTCACTTAAGACCGTTAGAATCACTGCTGTTGGTGTTTGAGCCTGAGATAAGCAGTAAGCCGCGGCACAGGCCGGTAATTGATTATAAAGATTATGTCGAAATTAAAACGGGCTGGCAGGTCAGACTCAACCCTGTGCAGGGCAAGTCATTCGAGCATGAAATGACAGAACTGGCTGACTTTGCCGGAATTGCTGAGCTGAGCACTTTCGGCGGCACTGCGGTTTACCGCACACAGTTCCACATCGCTGACACCGAACGCACAATGCTGAGCATGGGTAAGGTGCACGGAGTTTCGGAATTAAAGCTGAACGGCAAACCGTTAGGCTGCCGCTGGTACGGCGAGCACATATACGATGCAGCCGGCGCACTGCGGCCGGGTAAAAATGTGCTGGAGGTCAAGCTGGCAACGGTTCTGTTTAATTACTGCCATTCGCTGAAAACCAACCCTACGGCCCAGAGATGGGCAGGGAAAGGTAAACCGGTCCCTGTCGGGTTAACTGGTCCGGTACGATTGCTGAAAGCGAAGTGATAGAAACTTAGAAGCAATCTCTTCAATCGACAGGTCATTGCCCTAATCCACGACCCCTCCATAAATGGCCAATCCCGATTGTCCGTATAGGCGTTTCTTCTATACGAAAAACAGAGTCCGCCCCGATAGCAATCCGGCCACTGACAGGCTAAATAGACGTATGTATAAGTTGGAAGCGAAAACCCAATAAATTTACAGGAGACCCGAAAGATGAAAACGCTGGACATTATTGTTGGTATTCTGCTGATAATTGGCGGATTGAACTGGGGCCTTGTGGGCCTGTTTGACTTCAACGTGGTGGATGCGATATTCGGCGAAATGAGCCCGGTCAGCAGGATTGTGTACGTTGTTGTCGGCCTTGCAGCGTTGTATGATGTAGTGATGATAAAGACCGTTTGCGCCAGGTGGGATTTGCACTTGAAAAAGGCTGCCCGCGCATAAAGCCATCGTGGTTTTTACTGCGTATGGCCGGGTACAGGCGTTAGGTCTTTATCGTTAAGAACGGCCTGGCAGGAGGGTGTTTTTTCCTTTTTGCCGTCAAGCGGTGCGCAAGGTTTCTGCGCGTGGAGGATGGCCTTGTCCCCTCAAAAATGCTGCTTTAGAGTATCGTGGACTGTTGACCTTTGCTGATCCATAATCAGGAATCCAGTCTTTTAAACTATGGATTCCGCATCAAGAGGCGAAATGACAAACTTGGAAAAGTGAAACTTATTTAACGCAAAAAGGCACTGCTGTCGGGTAATCTATGGGTTACACAGGCGACAGGGTCTTTTGCCGGCACTGAGGCCGTCGGACCTGGTTTTGTAGTAAACGAGATTTTCGGGATGGATTCTCTTTGCCGAACTGCACTGAGGCTTGTGAAATACCTTGCTGTTTTTGGAAGCAACGTATTCGTACTGAGCCTGCGGGGCAGGGACAGTTAATTCAAGGGCCTGCCGCGGCCTGGGGGCCGGGACATTGGGGTCCTGGGGCAGCGGCTGAAGGTGCGGGGTTTTTTGCAAATTGCTTGCACGCCAGGCATCAATGAACTGCTGGACCTGATTCAGTATCGTGCTGGTTACGGTGTCGGGCATAGCCTGCACGGACACGGCGCGCATAGACGGGATAGACTGCCAGACATCGGCCTTGAAAAACAAGTCGCGCTGTGCCAGTCGTGCCTCGACAGCCAGCGATACCTGTGCACGATAGACATACAGGTCGGCATCCGTGAACTTGACCATTTCCATTTTGACCCTTAATTCGGGGACACCACGAGCTTTTGCGGAAGGGCCAAGCCGGTCGGGGCCAACAACAGTGATGCCGGCTTTTTCGATTCTGCTTTTTATGCTTGTTTGCAGTTCGTTCCAGGACAGGCCGTCCTGCCCCGGGCCGGAGTCGGCTGGTTCAATGACAATGTACAATTCGTCAATTCCCTCCAGGGCGGGATTAGCACGGCCAGGGCGCGTCAGAGGCATTGACGGTGATTCGGTATCGGCGGCTTTGGCTGAAACGGACAAGAAAACAAAAGCAGTTACAAGAAAACAGAATTTGTTCGGTTTCATAACCTCCCTTTCGCGCTGAGATTTTTATGCAGTGTGCAGAGATATTTATGCGATTTTATGCGATAAGAGCAAAGGCATCGTCTGCGGTGATACCTTCTTTTACACCGAGGGCGCGTGCCTTCGAGTTTGCCTTTATAATCCTGCGGCTGGGAAAACGCTCAAGTGTGCCGATAGGGTTTTCCGGCGTGCTTTCGACAATCGCAGCGGCAACGCCGTACCTGTCACAGGCCTGGATGTCGATGGCCGGACATGCCAAAAACCCTTTGGGGCCGGCCACCAGAAGAATGTTAAAGCCGGGCCATTTTGTCTGCACGGCCTCGACAGGTCCGTTCGCGGTCTGAAATGTTTTTGTATATATTTCCATTTTCAGTGCCGGGCGTTTCGATGGTCATACGGGTTGGCCGAGATGATTTTTGAATTCCGCCAGTTTCTGCTCAAGCAGTTCTTTGGTTTTGGCCTCGATGTTTAGTCTCAGCAGCGGCTCGGTGTTGCTGGGGCGGCAATTAAACCACCACTCTTTGTACCGAACGGTTATACCGTCAAGCTCGTCAGTGTCGCCGGTGCTGTATTTTTTTGCCAGGTCGCGGACGGCAGCCTTCTTGTCATTGACCCTGAAATTCAACTCGCCGCTGCTGCAGTACCTTCGCAACGGCTCGATAAGCCGGCTGACGAGGACTTGTGCGGCGCTTACAATGTTCAGAACGTGCACGAGGGTAATCATACCGGAATCGGTGTTGTAGTTGTCGCGGTAATAGAAATGGCCGGAAAGCTCGCCCCCGAATACGGCGTGTGAATCACGCAGTGCCTTTTTCATAAAGGCGTGGCCGACGCGCTCCCTTCGCGGCGTACCGTGGTTAGCAAGAATCTCTTCAGGGACAACAAGACTGCTTCGCAGGTCATAAACGACCACCGAGCCGGGGTCTGTCTTTAGAAAATAGGGGACCATCAAAGCAGTGATTAAATCGCAGCTTATGGTGCTGCCTTTTTCATCGACCATCATCAATCGGTCGGCATCGCCGTCAAAGCAGACACCGAAATCACAGTTCTGTTCGACTACAACCTTTTTTAACTGGGCCAGATTCTCTTCAACGAGGGGATTGGGCTCATGCTGGAAGGTGCCCTTATGCTCGAAGTTCAAGGGTACTATCTCGATTGGCAAGGAGCCGAAAACGGCAGGTACCATTTTGCCGGCCATTCCGTTCGAGGCATCGACGGCAATTTTGAGGTCTTTGACGGTTGGCTGAAGGAATTTCAGAACGTGAGTTTTGTAGGCGTCGGTCAAATCGGTTTTTTCCACCGAGCCGGTGGGTCTGCCTTTTGTATGAAGCATTGCAGTTGCGATATGCTCGATGTCTTTGAGGCCGGTATCGAGGCCGACGGGTCTTGCGTCCTGGCCGGATACCTTAAAGCCGTTATACTTGGCGGGGTTGTGTGAGGCGGTTACCTGAATGCCGCCGCAGGTGCCGAGATGATTGATTGCAAAATACATCTGCGGGGTGTCAATCATACCGATATCGATTACATTGGCGCCGGAGGTGGTTATTCCCTTTATAAGTGCGCGGACCAGGGGTTCGCTGTGGGTCCTCATATCTCGGCCGACGCATACCGCCTGCGAATTGGCTAATCCGCGTTTGTAGCCGTGCAGCATGGAGCGCAGGAAACGGGCGGAGGCACAGCCTATTTTCCAGGCGTCTTCTTCGTTAATCTGGTCGGGATACACGCCCCTTATGTCGTATGCTTTGAAGATTGTGCTGTCCATTATCAGCTTTCCTTAATCAGCAGGGCAATTTGTTTGCCAAAGGGTCAACGGGCTATCACTTAACGATGAAACGATACTATACACCGCCTGTGCGGACGATGTCAACAATGAATGCAGGAAAGCCGCGGGCTGGAATTAATACCTTTTTCTGTACCTTGCGGCGGGGATTTTGAGAAGTTTGCGGTACTTTGCGACGGTTCTTCTGGCGAGGTTCTTGATGCCGGCCTGTTCGAGACGCTTGTGTATCTGTGCGTCACTTAAGGGCCTGGTTTTGTCCTCGGAATCGATAATCTGCTCGAGCTGCGTACGAATCGCCTCCCAGCTCAGCTCCTGGCCGGCGTCGTTTTTGGTACCGCCGCTGAAGAATTTTCGCAGCGGCAGTATGCCCCAGGAACACTGAATGTATTTTCCGGCAACGGCGCGCGAAACAGTGGCAAGGTGAACACCGACCTCGGCGGCAACGGTGCCCATTGGAAGCGGGCGAAGATACAACTGCCCCTTTTCAAAGAAGTCCCGCTGATACCTGACCACGGCCTCGGCAACTTTCAACAGTGTGGTCCTTCGCTGCCGAATGGCGTCAATAATCCACTGCGCGCTTCGGATATTGTTCTGCAAAAACTTTTTTGTGTTTTCACTGCACTGTTTGTCGGCGGCCAGCCTGGAATAATAATCGCTGATTCTCAGGCTGGGCACATCGGAATCAGCCAGGCGAACAGAAAACAGCAGTGAATCATCCGATTGCTCAACTATAACGTCGACCTTGACACAGTGGTTGCGGTTGGGGCCAATCTGCAGGCCCGGGGATGTGTCCAGCTTGCTGAGACGCTCGATGGCACGATTGACCTGTTCAATACCGCAATTCATCTGCCTGGCTATCTGGGGCAAGCGATTGTCGAGAAGCTTGTCCATATACTCTGAAACAAGGGTCTGCTCAAAGGCAGTGTCATCGCCGCCGGCAGCCAGTTGTATAAGAAGACACTCCTTGAGGTCGCGCGAGCCTATTCCGGCAGGCTCGAGGGTCTGCACAAGTTTCAGGGCCCTTTGCAGGTGGTCAAGGTTAAAATCGGACTTGTCCTTGTTGTATAACTGCTCGATCCTGGTGGTCAGGTATCCCCTGTCGTCAATATAATCTATAATTGTGCTGCCGGCATTGTACACTTTGGGGTCACATTCGACCAATCTCCACTGGCTGGTGAGGTACTCGTGCAGTGATTCAGGCACCGCAGGTGTATTTTTTATGGCCTGTAATTTCGGGTCGGATTCATCGGGCCGGGCAAACCTGTGGTAAGGCTGGGCTCGACTCATGTAATCGTGATAGTCGTCGTCCAGGCCGTCAATGCGCGCGAAATCGCTGGCTCTTTCACCGTCACTGTCGCCGGCAAAATCCGTTTCGTCCCTGGTGACATCGGCGTCAGTGTTGGTGGAGCCGTCGTCCTGACCATCAGCCGGTTCGTCCACCTCCAGGACGGGGTTGTTATTCAGTTCCTGCTCAATTCTTTCCTGAAGGGCCAGAATGGGAAGCTGCAGAATCTCCATCGACTGAATCATTCGCGGAGCAAGCTTCATTCTCTGCTCCAGCCGCATTTGTGTGTTCATCTGCAGTTTCATAGTTCGGTCCCGGAACGCTTATTACTATCTGCGTGGCAACTGCTTATGTGATTATTATACCATAAATGCTGCGAAAAGGCGCGCAATAACACGGACACGGCAGCTAAAAATCACTGCATTGGGTGTCTTCCGGTTATGGCGTCGGTAAGGATTTTGCCGCTTGCGTATTCGATGGTTCCGCCTGCCGGCAGGCCCCTGGCAAGCCTGGTAATTTTTACACCCGACGGCCTTAACAGTGAGCTTATATAAAGGGCGGTGCCGTCACCAGCCAGGTCGGGATTCGTGGCCATAATTACTTCCTTAATACCGCCGGCACGGACCCTTTCGAGCAGGCCGTTGATAGTCAAATCTTCCGGCTCAACCCCCTCCAGCGGCGCAATATGGCCGCCAAGCACGTGATATACCCAGTTGCAACAGCTTGTTTTTTCAAGACTTATGATGTCTTTGGCCTGTTCGACCACGCAAACGGCACTTTTATCCCGCCGGGTGTCGGCACATATCGCGCAGATATTCTGCTCGCTTAAGTTATTACAGATTTGGCAGCGGGTGGTCTTGTTTTTGACGTCGGCGATGGCCCGGGCAAGCGCCATGGCAGCGGCGGTGTCGGTATTGAGTATATAAAAAGCCAGGCGTTCGGCAGTCCGCGGCCCGATGCCGGGCAGCTTGCCGAATTCCTCTATAAGGTTATTCAGGCTTTCAGTATAGACACCGCTCATAAAAAATTCTCAGATTTTTCACTCAAATTAACAATCATTTTCGGCTTGTTCCTCTATGGCGGTAATGGTCGCATCAAAACCCAGAAGAACCGACTTAACAGCGGGGTGGTTAATTATCTGATTTTCGGCGTCGATTCCGGGTGCGGCAGAATCCTGCTGGTGCCCGCAGGCGGATTGCTGCTGCGCGATTTCAAGCTTAATAATGACCGGCACAGAGGTGTATTTATTCAGCAGGGACTCAAGGGCCTGCAGGCGGCCGTTGCTTTCACACATTTTTTTCTGCATCCTGGCCGACGGCTCGAATGTAAGTGTCAACACACCGTCTTCAAACGCCGTAGGCACAGCACAGCTTAAAAGCGGCCTTGTACCCGAGCCTAAGTGCTGCTGGACAACAGCCAAAACATCCTGCCAACTGGTCTTTATCGACTCAAGGTCGCTTAGGTGAAGGCAAGTGCGGTCACCGGATGTCTGGCGGCAGTGTGAATTGTCCTGGTTTTCGTCGGTGGCGTTTTGTTCAGGGTGTGTGTGTTTTTTTTTTACAGCGGGAACATCACCTGTTTGCAGGCGGCGTAAAAGCTCGTCAACGTTCAGGAAGTGCTCGCTTAGCGCAAATCTCAGCAGACAGGCCTCCAGAAGTGCCCTGCTCTGGTCGCTGTTTTTGACCAGCCAGCGGATTTTTTCAAGGGCGGTTATGCTGTACACAAGGCCTGCTATATCAAACTTGTCGGCTAATTGGGTGAGCTGCTGTTTCTGCTGGGCGGTCAGGGCTAAAAGGGCGGTGTCGGGGCCGGTTGATTTTATGACCATCAGGTCCCGCATATAATCGACAAGGGCATCGATAATCTGCACTTCACTGACGCCGGTGTTAATCAAATCATCGGCGGCGTCAAGGGTGCCGGCGGCGGCGCTGTCGCCTATGGCTGCGACGAGATTGCACAGCTTCTGGCTGTCGGGACAGCCCAGAAAAGTTTCAAGCAGGGTGGCATTAAGCGGCTCGATACCGGTACTGATTAACCGGTCCAGCAGGCTCAGGCCGTCCCTCATAGAGCCGGTCGCCATCCGGGCCAGCGGCAAAACCATGTCCTGCTGGTACTTTATGTTTTCATTG
The DNA here is from genome assembly GCA_035529405.1 of Sedimentisphaerales bacterium. Lineage (GTDB taxonomy): Bacteria > Planctomycetota > Phycisphaerae > Sedimentisphaerales > Anaerobacaceae > DATKWV01. The sequence goes on from DATKWV010000051.1 coordinate 13,620, forward strand.
TCAAGCACACGTTTAAGATGCTCGGCTATAAGCGGCGCGCTTATATTAGTGAAATCAAACCGCTGACAGCGGGACTGAATAGTGGGTATAACCTTGTTCGGTTCGGTGGTGGCGAAAATGAACTTTACGTGCGAGGGCGGCTCTTCGAGGATTTTCAACAGCGCGTTAAAGGCACCGGTGCTTAACATGTGCACTTCGTCTATGATATAGATTTTGAATCTCGAGCGGGCGGGCCGATAAAGGGCGTTTTCCCGCAGCTGCCGGACCTGGTCGACACCGTTGTTGGTGGCGCCGTCTATTTCGATGACGTCTATGTCCTCGCCGAGGTTTACAGCTATGCAGCTTTCGCACCGGCAGCAGGGGCTGACAGTGGGTGCGTCAGACTTCAGGCAATTGAGACTTTTGGCCAGAAGCCTTGCCATGGTGGTCTTGCCAACGCCCCTTGTACCGGTAAAAAGAAAACTGTGCGCGATTTTACCGGTTGTGATTGCGTTTTTCAGCGTCTGGACGATGGGGGCTTGGCCGACCACCTCGTCGAACGTCTGCGAACGATATTTTCTTGCCAGAACCGTGTACATCGGTAATTGATTATTGCTTATTGATTATCGACTATTGTAATTTACAATAGTTTGGCCTGCGGCAATAAATTCAGAACTCCTGTTATTTGCCGTTTTCCTCGAAGCCACAAAAATGGCGGTTAATTCTCTTCCTTCGTCGAGCAGGTCAGCAACCTTTTCGGGGTCAAGAAGTTTTTCGGTAATGATAAATTCCATCCAAAAACAGGATTCGTCGGTCTCTTCGACAACTATACTCAATTTCGAGCAGAAACTGGCCCTGGACTGCGCTATACAAGCAGCACGGTAGTTGGCGGCGGCAGATGTCGAACACTTTATCAACTGTAACCGAATATGTTTGCCCAGCGGGGTCGCCGGCAGTGCAGAGCTTAACTTAACACTGCGATGTGCAAACTGCTTAATCCGGTCTTTCAGGTCATTCGGGTTCACGATAACGCCCAACAATCACCAATTATCCATAGTCAATTATCAATCAAAAGATGGCCGGGTTTACCACAGCACAACAAAGCACACGCTTATGGCTGCTCGGTTCCCCGCCTGACCAGATTCACGGGCTGTGTCTGCATGGGACCCGGCCAAAAATCAAAACCCTGTCAAAGAGCAATACCTGCAAAACAGGCGTTTTTTTTGCGGCTGGAGTATATCAAAAAAAATCTGAAATTTCCAAAGAAATTATAAATTGACAAGCGTGCGGTCAATGATAAATTACCGTAAGAGGCGGCGGTTATAAAAGATACTGAAATTAAAGGACAATCTATGAAAGTGATGATTGAAGACACGTGCACGGCGTGCGGGCTTTGCGTGGATACCTGTGCTGATGTTTTCGAAATGGGGCCCGAGATGGCACAGGTTACGGTTGACGAGGTCCCAGCCGAATTCGAGGACGCGGTTCAGCAGGCAGCAGATGAGTGTCCGGTGGAAGCGATTATAGTCGAGTAAACCACAAAAGCAAAAGGCCGGCCCGGCCGGTAAAAAGCCCGTTTACGTGGAAAGCTGCCTGCTTTTGTCGTAAGCTTTTGCCACCGCAGCCTGGATGATATGGCCGAATCGCCCTTGTATTAGAACTTCCATTGCCGCTTCGGTGGTTCCGCCGGGGGAAGTAACGTTTCTGCGAAGCTGTTCAACCGTCCGGCCGCTGCCGACGGCCTCAAGTGCCAGCAGGGCAGAGCCTTTGGCAGTCTGAAGGACAAGATTTACGGCGGTGGTGCTATCCAGCCCGAGTTGTTGTGCGGCCTTTATGATTTCCTCTGTCAGCAGGAAATAATAGGCGGGGCCGCTGCCGCTTACGGCGGTGACGGCATCCATCAAATCCTCGTTGTCAAGTACCAGGGCACTGCCTACAGATGAGAATATGGCCTGGGCTTTAGGCAGTGTCGGCTGGGCCTTTGCATTGGCAAACAAGGCACTAACACCTGCACCAATTAACGCAGGAGTATTCGGCATAACGCGTACTATCGCAATGTCACCGAGGGCGTCGGCAATTTTAGAAATTCTTATGCCGGCAGCGATAGAAACAACAAGGGTACCGGGCCTTACACGGTTTTTGATGCTTTTGAGTGCATCGGGCATGTTCTGGGGCTTTACGCTCAGTACCAGAATGGCGGCTTCAGCGGCCAGTTCCGCGTTGTCGGCGGCGGTACGAACGCCATAGCGTTCGGCCAGGTATTCAAGCCTTTCAGGGCGAATATCGCTGACAAGGATATTATCAGGTGCATAAAGTCCGGCGGTTATTATGCCCCTTACCAGACATTCAGCCATGTTCCCTGCGCCGATAAAACCGATTGTGTCCATATCGCCGGCCCTGCCAAAGAAAGATTCAGATACGGGATTTTACCAACAACAAGCTTTGGGTAAAGATAAAAGCTTTTTTCCGGAGATGTTACTGGCCGGTCAAAAGCTCGAACTCTTTGACGCTGACACACTGCCGCAGCTTCTGCAGGGCCAGAAGCTCAATCTGCCGCACGCGCTCCTTGCTGAGGTTCAGGTCCCGGCCTATCTGCTGCAACGTCTTCTTTTCTTTTCTGACCAGCGAACCCAGCAGGCCGAAGTGATTTATGATGATGTACTGCTGCCGCTGGTCAAGATTGTCCCTTATGACCTGCAAAAGACTGTGATGGGCGCGTTCGACGGCAGCGATATCAACGGCTGGCTGGGTCCTTAGATTGCGGCCGAGGTCGGCCACAGACAAGGCAGAGGCCCTGTCGGGTCTTCTGCTGATTTGCGAAGTCCTGCGCGCGTAGTCCTTTGCAATGACCCAGGAAGCGTAAGTAGAGAAGCGGATGTCCCGGGTATAATCGAATTTTTCAACCGCCTGCATAAGCGAGAAATTCCCTTCGCTGACCAAAAGGGGCAAATCAACACCCGTGACGGTATGTTTGCCGGCAATGCCCACGACCAGCCGCAGGTTTGCGTGAATAATGATGTTTTTAATCAGGGCCGCTTCTGCAAGATACCGTTCAATTTTGTTCAGCGTTGCGCCGGAAATCTCGGCAGGCCTGATTCCCACCCTTGTTATGCAGGCCAGGTACTTCAGGCAGTTGTACCTGCGAAACAATTGAACCTCCTGCCGGCTGTTCAGCAGGGGTTTGTCCTTGAGAGAATTCAGATATTGCTCGAAGGCATCACCGGATAATTCGGATAATCCGGCAGCGGCGGCCGGTTGTGTCTGCAGCTGAGGTCTTGGTTCGTCAAGAATCTTCTGACAGGAATCTTTCTGCAGAAATTCATCGCTTGGGACAAATTCAATTCTTTCAGCCAGCAGCGCCCTTGCCCTTTGGCTTTTTATGATTCGATATACCGAGCTTTTACTGCGGGCAAAAAGGTGCATGAGCTGTTTTATTTCCGTGCCCTGCCTGAACATCGTGTAAAGTTCGCCGGCTTTTGCGGGACTGACGGCCCCGGGCGGGTGGTTTGCTATGGCTTTATGCGGGTTGGCTTTTTCATAGTCGGCGATTATGTATCTTATGGTTTCATGGGCCCTGCCGGTTTTGGCTGCAATTTGCTCTATTACCCGGTATCGCGACAAGCTGCTGCCGGCAGTAAGCGCCGCAGCCTGCCTTATAATCGATTGCTTTTGTTTGTTTGTGAGGCGATTGAAGGCCCCTGCCCTGGAAGCAAGCTGTTGATTTTTGCCGACAAACCCGTCAACCGAAGATTGAAGAAAACCCAGTCTCTTTAGGCCGTCACTGA
>DATKWV010000052.1:0-16094 GCA_035529405.1 Sedimentisphaerales bacterium
CCTATGGCTGCCGCTGACAAACCGCGCAGGTTAATACCGGCATCAGCCAGGCTGGCGGTAAGTCTGGCAGCCAGGCCGGGCTTATCACCGGCGGCAACGCGAACACCGTGAAGTGACTCGGCCTTTGCAAAGCCGGCCTCCTGGGCAGCCTTTACCTGCCTGCTGCCTTCAACAGGTGTAAGGAATACCACGCCTGTGCCGGGTTTTTCGGGCACCCGACGGGCTATGATAAATTCGAGATTGACTCCGGCCTTGGCCAAAGCCTCGAGCTTGGCGGCTAGGCCGCCCGGCCTGTCCTCAATACCGGCAGCCCAAACCGCAACACGACTTATATCCAGCTTCATTGTTTAACCTCCCAAAAAACATATTTATAAAAAAAAGGTCACATTAAACCCTAATTCCCAAGTTTGAACATTAAGAATGGTTTTGTCAACACCAGACCACACTTAATTAAAACATATTTTCCGCTGATGATTAAAACTGCGGTTTTTGCTATAATGGCCACCACATATTTGGCGAATGCCGGCAAACAGTACCAGGGCCGGAAAAGTTAAATCCTATGGATGAGACCGGATTACTCTTAAACGCTTACTATGAAACCCTGTATGAGCTTCTGCAGGCGCACAGGGATATTCTAACAGAGAATATAAAGAATCTGCTCGGCGAGCAGATTTCAACTCAGGGTTTTGACGGGTTCGACAACGACAAATATACCGCCTACCTGGATGCGTGCCTGGCCTTTGTCGATGAGAGGCTGGAAACCTACAATCCTTTCGGCATACAATATACCTTTGACCGTGTAAGAAGCAGGCAGGCATACCAACTGCAGCTTGGGCTTGACTGGTATGACAGCCGCAGCGAATTCGGTGCTTTGCTGAAGGCGGTCAAGGACAAGGCTGAACCGGATATGACCGAGCAAAGGCTGCGCCGGCTGGCAGATGAGTTAATTAAAGAACTCGGAGCATACCCCGACAACAGCATCATTTATGCCTACCAAACCAGGCCCACACTGGGCAAATTGCCCGACTACATCGTCGCCCGGGCAATTGAGCAGGCAATCATTTTGAAAAAGCACACCCGGCAATAGCATCGTTTTCGCGGCAGAAAATATAAGCTTTACCGCGTAGGGTTACCGGCCCGGCTTTTCCAGAGTTTTGGCTACCCTTTTTATCAAATCCATTTGTTGCTGTTCGCTGAGTTCAAACCCGCCTTCCAGCGATGCTATGCTGTTATCAATTTCCGTATCCTGCGCTCTAAGGTGCTCTATCTTTTCATTTTGCAGCCTTACCTGGTCATCTAATTCTTTCAAATCCAAATCCAGATTCAGTGTCCGCCCAAGAAATCGCAGTGTTTTTTCTATTGCCGGAAAATCCTCCACCCCAGCCAGGTAAAAAGGCACTTTCGTCCAGAGACTGACTGCAGGAATACCTCTTTTGCCGGCCAGCCACAACAGATAGCTGCTTACAGCCGCCGGACCCTGCCAGGTCATATTCGTCAGCTCTGAATTGTGAAACTTCCTGAGCAGTGCCTGCTGATTAAAAACCGCTGATATAACACGCGAACCGGTATGGGCAATACCGGCGATAACGGCGTTGACCGTAAACAATTCTTTCACTTTACAGTACTGCTGGGCAACGTCCAAAATCGCGTTCAGAAACCCGTGCTGTTCAAATTGAGGCTCGGTGCTTTTGAATAAAATGACATTATAATTCCTGCTGTAGTAAAACCTGCTTTCGGGGAATACCGCGATATCATGTTCAATTGCCACCCCACCCAAAGAGAAAAACCGCTCGGGTTCTATCCGGCAAAAGCCTTCAACGTTCAGTTTCCTGTTGAGGTATTCGAGCACTCTCGGGCTTAGTTTGCCGGCATCGTGGTCCCAGCCTACAATCATAGCCGGGTTCTGCAGTTCTGGCCGGGCTGAGAATTTATACGCGTTTTTCGTCATCGAAGTCTTCACCCTTGAACAGCTCATCAATATGTTCCATTATCCTCTTCTGTTCCTCATCGGTAATAGGCCCAAGCCGTGTTTCTCTTGCATACCGCAGGGCCTCAATCTGCTCTTTGACCTGCGGAGGAATACCTTCGGCATTGTAAAGCGTCTCCAGAAACTGTGTTATTGTCTTGTCGACGCGTTCTGCAAGTCTGTCGATACCGCCGAAGTCAATCTCGATGTTAAGAATTTTCGCCAGCACCTCCATGACCGACTTTGACGCCTTCGGATAAGGCCACGGCGCCGCCTGCAGGTAATAGGGTATCTCGCCCATTAAACAGACCGCTTCCAACTGCCTTTTTTTCGCAACACCAAGTAAAAGCCCGTTCAATCCCGTAATCATGCCCTGGCCTTCTCCTGCTTCGGCTGCCGACATGAGAATAGTATTCTCATATTCCTGCAATTCATCGACGAGGTTCGGACTGTTGGGAACTGCCCAGACCCTCGGCCTTATGGTGTGGTGAATCTGGGTGACCGCGGCGCCGGAGGTATATACTCTCCAGCAGCCGAACTTTTCCGCCACATCCAGAACCAGCTCAGCCATCTCGTAAGCCTTCTGACCTTCGGCGTACCTGGTACCAGCCTCGGCCGGCTGCTGCTGGCCAATGAAAAAGAGCAAATCCTGATTCTTGACCCGCTGAAAGTAAAACGTGCTTTTCGGGAATTCAAGGTCTTTCAGAAGGCCGTCTTCGATTAAGACTTTTCGCGGATTGAAAAAATCCCAGGGCTCTATTTGGGCAAATTCTTCGGCATGCAGCATTTCTCTTAACGTATCGATGGCGCTTATACCGATGTTGCCGATTCCCGGCCAGCCGCAAAGCATAATTGAGTTTTTCAACTGGGGTTCTTTGTAGAATATTACACTCATCGTACCAGCACCTTCAGATTTCTCTTACGTTGAATTTTAAACAAATACCGCCGACATCGCTATAGGGCAATGCCTGCATTTAATCACTTATTTTCAGCACCGCTGCACCCTGTATTTGGCCTTTTTCCAGCAGATTCAGCGCCTGGTTTGCCTGTTTGAGTTTAAATTCCTCCACCCGCGGCCGAATCGGCACCTCAGCGGCCAACGAAAGAAATTCCCGAGCATCCTTTCGAGTGATATTGGCAACGGTTTTTATTTCTTTCTCCAGCCAAAGGTGTGTGGGATAATCCAGTTCCAGTAAAGATTCCTTGTCTGCAGGCTCTTTTCGTATGGCGTTTATAACGACCCTGCCTGACCTTTCGAGAGCTTTCAGCGCCTCGACCAGCGGCTGCCAGGCTGGCGTAAAATCCACAGCGCAGTCAAGACGTGCCGGCGGCGGCTGGCCCGTTACCCCCACCCAGTCGGCGCCTAATTCTTCAGCCAAATCCTGATGCTGTTTCTGGCCCGGCCTGGTAAAAACAAAGACCCTGCAATCAGGATAACGATACTTTACTATCTGAACAGCAATGTGCGCTGAAGCCCCAAAACCGAACAGACCAAGCACCTGTCCATTGCGAAGGTTGGTTAATTTCACCGCCCTGTACCCGATAGCGCCCGCACACAAAAGCGGCGCAGCCTCAGTATCGGAAAACATCTCAGGAATCAGATATGCGAAATCCTCACCCACAACGGCATATTCGGCGTAGCCGCCGTTCACGTGATAACCTGTGGCCTGGAACAGCGAGCACAGATTCTCATTGTCGTCACGGCAAAAGCGGCATTGGCCGCAGGCTGAATTTATCCATGCAACTCCCACCCTCTGACCCCGGCTGAACCTGGTGACATCGGAACCAACACGTTCGACACTGCCGATAATCTGATGGCCCGGTATAATCGGAAGTTTCGGCAGCAGTCTGCCTTCTATCTGGTCAAGCTCGGTATGGCAGACGCCGCAGGCCAGGACTTTCAGCAGCAGTTGTTTGGCATCGGGCTGCGGAACCGGCAAATCCACCAGCTCCAGCGGATTTTCCGTTATCGGCCCGACCCTTTTCAGTATCATTGCCTTCATTTGTCGAATCCCCGGCTGCAGAGCTTCATTTTTGCGGTTTTTCGGTTGTCAGCTTCTCTGCAGCCATTTTACCAGCCAGCCGGCCCGTAGAGAAGGCAATTTGAAGGTTAAAGCCCCCGCAGGGACCGTCAACATTCATAACTTCGCCGGCAAAGTACAAACCCGGGCATAGCTTTGATTCCATTGTTTTGGGTTCAATCTCTTCGGTCGATACACCTCCCCGCGTTACTGTTGCCTCTGCAATATCGGCCGTTGCCCTTACAGACAAAGGCAAACTCTTAAGCATATTTACCATTTCTTTGCGCTGCTGTTTTGTCAGCTGACCCGCCAGGATTGTCGCCGGACCCAGCCGGGTTGTTATTTTCAACATCAGTCTGCGGGCCAGCAGCCTGGCCAGCACACCCGCCAGCTCTTTGTGCGGATTTGCCGCGCAAAGGGATATTATTTCCTTATCAAGTTCCTGCAATTGATACTGCCCAAGCATATCCACGTTTATTTTTATTGGTTCGCTTTCGCCGGGCAAAAAATCCGTTATAAGCCTGCTGAGGTCAAATACGGCCGGTCCGCCGATACCGTTGTCGGTGAAAATCATCGGTCCGCTGGAATGAATCCTCCGCTTGCCGATGCGCGCGGTTATTATTACATTTTCAACACCGACACCGGAAAGCTCGCCCGGCCATGTTTCGGCCGTAACCACACGCACCAGGCAGGGGCGGGGAGCAACAATGCTGTGACCGAAATACCGTGCGAAACCGTACCCATCTCCGCGCGACCCCGTGAAAGGCCAGCTGACGCCGCCGGTTGCTATTATTACAGAATCGGCTTCAATCCTTTCTCTGTCGGTCGTCAAAACAAATACCGACCCTTCTTTGGTAATGCTGCGCACCGTCCTGCCGTAAAAAAAACGAACCGACAATCTCCGCGCATCATCGACCAGCACGCGAACGACATCACCCGCACGGTCGGTAACCGGGAAAACACAGCCGTCCTTTTCGGCCTTGGTTTCAAGGTTCCTGGCGGCAAAATAATTACGCAAATCTTCGGATGAAAAATCATACAGGCTGGGCCGAAGAAACCTTCCGAAAGGCCCGTAAGAGCTGATAAAATCCTGTACTGAGCCTGTATGTGTCAGGTTACAGCGGGTTCGCCCGGTATGCAGCAGCTTTCTGCCGGCAACTGTGTTGGAATCGATGATGCTTGTTTTCAAGCCGGCTTTTGAGCAGGCAATTGACGCCATCAGGCCGGCTGGCCCTGCACCTGTTACAGCCACATCTGTTTTGACCTTTTGTACCATACCTGTTTTCTCCATAGCGACAAATATCGCGGCGGCCTGAAAATCTTCGCTGCTATTGAAACACTAAATCCAAAAAAAAAACGCTGTCAAGCATTTTCCGTGTCGGTCATTTCCGCAAGGCAGGGGGCAGCACAAAGAAACATTATCCCGAAACTACTGGAAGCAAGGTCAATACTCAGCTATTATTATTGTAAGACATGTCGGCAGGTTAAAGTCTGCAGGGCGATAAGGTTGGCCTTATGCACGCGCGAGAAAAAACTTCAATGTCTGCTAAAGAATCCGGGGCCAAAGGGCTCTTTTCGGCCGAACGGGGCCTGATTCTGCAGCCCGGGGCCATAGGCGATTGTATATTGACTCTGCCGCTTGGGCAGTTTATGAAAGACGCCCTGGGACTGGATGCGGTTGATGTTTTCGGACATACGGATTATCTCGGTATATTTCCCGGCAGGACCTGCATTGACAGGGTACGGTCCATAGACTCGATTGGTTTGCACAGGCTTTTCGCCAAAACAAGCGACTTTCACCTCGAAGACAGAGACCCGCTTATAAGGGTCTTTTCCGATTACTGCTGGATTGTTACTTTTCTGGGCGGTCCGAATACCGACTTTGAGAGAAACCTGATTTTCACCGTAAACTGCGGTCGAAGCGCCGAAGTTATAACCTTACCCGTAAGACCTTCCAAAAGATGCGCATCGCATTTGACCGATTTCTACGTAAAGCGGTTTGTTCGCGAATCCGGTATGTCCATTAAGGCCGAAAAACCCAGCCATTCCGAGGTGCTCATAAGAGCCAATCAGTCGGACGTGACCGTCGGCAGAGAGCTGCTGGAGGAAATCGGCGTATCCGCAGCTGATAATCTGGCGGTTTTGCACCCGGGCAGCGGGGGCGTGGCGAAATGCTGGCACCTGGATAATTTTCTGACCTTAGCCGGGCGGCTTGCCTCAAAAAATGTACAGGTGATATTTCTGCTGGGACCTGCTGAATTGGACAGGCTCAGCAAAAAAACGATAACCGACCTAAGCAGTCTGGGCAAATGTCTGGTCAATTTATCATTAAGCCGGGTAGTAGGTCTTTTTGCCTGTGCCGATGTGTTTTTGGGCAACGACACAGGCCTTACCCATTTAGCTGCCGCTGCAGGCGTCAAAACCATAGCTGTATTTGGTCCGACTAATCCGAAGGTTTACGGGCCTGTCGGCCCGCACGTAACAATCCTGGCCGGCACCGGCCGCAGCTTCGCCGCCAGACCCTCATCGTCATTGCAAAAGCAGGTTATGGCCGTTTTGAGCCGGAATCTGGGCCTGTAACGGCCCTGAAACCACACTTGCAGCGCGAACAAACCAAAGACGCCAGCGTAAATATACAGCTGTACTGGGTTTAAGTTGTTACACCCGGAATACACGGTATTATGGCTGCAGATATGCCACAGAGCGTTTTTAGGACCCATTTCTGAATATACTATGCATGGTATTCCGGTCGGACAAGGGTGCGCAATTATAAGCAAGATTAACAGTATTTTGGGCGTTTTGTAAGATTTTTGGTTGTACGAGAGATTATGGCTGGATTTCAGGAAAGCACAGGTCAATTAACGACGCAGGAGAAGGCTGCGCTTCATGAATTTTCTTATTCCGACGGTTACCGTTTTTTGGGGACCGATTTGGGCGGCCTTGGTGTAAAGCTGGAGCTTGTCGACAAGCAACAGGATGCGGCGGCTATTATATTGCCTCCGGCCAAGGCAAAGGAATGCGCCCGCTGGATGTTGCGGACGATTGGCCAGCAGGAACAGAGGCTGCCAAAAGAGCTGCCGGATATTCTTGAAAGGCTGACCAGGATAAAGTCAGCCGGTGCCAAACTTAAGCGTGGTGACAAGAAAAAAATCAAGGATGCTATCGAAGTACTCAAGCAGTAGTGCCTCAGCCCACGCCCTCAGGAAAAACCGCATATAGTCTAACCGATTTGTTGCCCGAAAATGTCGAAGAACTGGAAAAGACCCGTGCCCAAAACAGTTTCATATCAAAAAGGCGGTTTAAGTAAATGACTACCGAAGGGCAGGCACTTATAAATAAACAGGCTGGGAAAATGGAGCCAATGGGATTCGAACCCACGACCTCTTGCATGCCATGCAAGCGCTCTCCCATCTGAGCTATGGCCCCGACACATGCTATATTAGCAGCTTAAAGCCGCCCTGACAAATAAATTTTGGACCCAGCCCGTATAAGCTGCGGCCGCGGATTGTATTTTTAAGCCCCCTGCGTATAATCACTGATATAATTGAAACCCGAAGTCATCTATCTACGTACACAAAACTGAAATTTAACGGCAAATTAAGCGGTTTGATTAAAAGAAAAAGACTATTACTGACCGGCCAAATTCAGGGCGTTGGTTTTCGCCCCGCTGTTTATCAGATAGCTCGCCGAGCGGCGGTATCCGGTTTTGTGTGCAACGACACCAGGGGCGTAACCATAGAGCTGCAGGGCACAGAGCAAAGCATCACCGAATTCCTTAATCTGCTGCAATCCAAAGACCAAATGCCGCCTTTGGCCCAAATAAATAGCTGCCGGTGTCTTGACATACCGGTAACAGACGGACCCCAGCAGTTTATCATAAAGCCAAGCGAATCCGAAGGAACGCCGCTTTCGCAGGTGACAGCAGATATTGCCGTATGCGCCGACTGTCTTTCGGAACTGGCTGATAAAGGTAACATGCGCTATAACTACCCCTTCATAAACTGCACCAATTGCGGGCCGAGGTACTCTATAGTCAAAACCATTCCCTACGACAGACAAAACACCACGATGTACGGATTTGAGATGTGTGAGAACTGCGCCGGCCAATACACTAATGTTACCGACAGACGTTTTCACGCCCAGCCGGTTGCCTGCGCCAAATGCGGACCGAAAATATCGCTGACCGACAACAGCGGAAAAACAATCAGCAGCGATACCGACAGTATCATAGCCGAAACTGCGCGCATGCTTTTAGATGGAAAAATTGTGGCAATAAAGGGAATCGGCGGTTTCCACCTGGCAGTTGACGCAACAAACGACGCAGCTGTGCGCAGGTTGCGCCGGCGTAAAAAAAGAGACCATAAGCCGTTTGCCATGATGGCTGACTCCATAGAAACCATAAGCAAATACGCCGTTGTAACCGGCGCCGCCGAGCAGCTTTTAAAAAGTCCTCAAAGCCCGATTGTCCTGCTGCCAAAAAACAATTCCAACGGTATTGCGCCATCGGTTGCCGAGGGCGTTGGCACTTTCGGCTTTATGCTTTGTTATGCGCCGCTGCACTTTATGCTGTTTGCGCGCGGAATAGAAGTGGTGGTGGCCACAAGCGGCAATATGTCCGACGAACCTTTAATTTGTGACAATCAGCAGGCACTTGACAGACTTGGCCCAATCGCCGATGCTTTCCTTATGCACGACAGGGACATTTACAGGCGCGTTGATGATTCGGTTTTTCATTTTATCGCTGATAACGCTGTTGCTTTAAGAAGAGCAAGGGGATACGTGCCCACACCCATTCTTACAGAAATCAGCTGTCCGCAACAGATTCTTGCAGCCGGCGGTGACTTGAAAAATACGTTTTGTTTCTACAAGCAAAATCAGTTTATCTGCAGTGAGCACATAGGCGACCTCGAAGAGGCCGAGGTTTATCATTACTATATAAATTCAATTGAACATCTTGGCGGACTTTTCCAGGTCCAGCCTCAGACGGTAGTTTGTGACCTGCATCCCGGTTATTTATCCAGCAGATATGCTCATTCGATAGCCGAGGTAAATATCATTCAGGTCCAGCATCACTGGGCGCATATAGCTTCGGTTCTGGCTGAAAACAACCTTTTCGGACCTGTCATCGGCCTTGCAGCCGACGGTACCGGTTACGGCACAGACTCAGCTATCTGGGGCTGTGAGTGCCTGATTGCCTCGCTGGATAATTTCCAGCGCTTTGGCCATTTGGCTTATTACCCCCTGCCCGGGGCCGATAAAGCAAGTAAAGAGGCAATAAGACCGCTTCTGGCCATATTGAAACAGGCCTATGCAAATGAATTCGATTTGAGCAGGTTTGGCTGGCTGCTGGAAACAATTGAGCCGGACATAGCTAAACAGCGAGTTATCCTTCAGCAGATTGATAAGCAGATTAACACTGTGCAAACTTCAAGTCTTGGCCGTGTCTTTGACGCCGTGACCGCGATGCTCGGTTTGGGAACATATAATCATTTCGAGGCGCAGCTTCCAATGGCCCTTGAGGCAATCGCCGACACCGGTGTTGAGCAGTGCTATGATTTTGAACTTGTTGAAAGTACCGGCAAACCGGTGCAGATTGATTTACGTAAAATGGTAAAGCAGTTGATTTGCGATTTACAGCAGGCAATACCAAAAGCTGTTATATCGGCCAAGTTTCACAATACCATCGCCGCAGCCCTTCTGGAAACGGCCAAAAAGGCAAAACAAAGCACAGGTCTGAATACGGCGGCTTTAAGCGGCGGGGTATTCTGCAATCGCTATTTGACGAATCGTTTGGTTAATCTCTTGAACAAGAACGATTTTCACGTATTATTTAACCGCGATGTGCCGTCCAATGACGGCGGAATATCGCTGGGCCAGGCCGCAATCGCCGCCAAAGCCGCGGCTGGTCGCCCGTGAGCCGTCGCCTGTGGTTCGCTTTTGAGCAAAGATAAGTGAAAATAAAAGATTATAGAAAAAATCAGAGCAATTACCTGAAGATATAAATCATGGAGCTCGCATGCTCGTAAGTCTCGTTAGCAAAATTTCACGAGCGACGAGTCACCAGTAACGAGTCACGAATTATGTGTTTGGCGATACCGGCGAGAATAATCGAGCTTGAAGGTGACGTGGCGGTGGTTGACGCCATGGGCAACCGCTTTCGCGCCAGAACTACCCTGCTGCCGCAGGTGCGGATGGGGGACCTTGTGCTGGTGCACGCAGGTTTTGCGATATCACAGGTTGACGAAGAAGAAGCCAAAAAGACCTGGGAACTTCTGGCACAAATCAGCAATTTCCAAGAGACGCCGAATAAAGTTTCGGGGTAAATCGAATAGTTATGCTCGACAGGATCCAAAAAGCGCTGGCGGCCATACAGAATGCCTGCAATAGTCTTGCAAGGCCGGTCAATATAATGGAGGTCTGCGGCACACATACGGTCGCTGTTTTCCGCAATGGTATAAGGTCGATTCTGCCTGCCGGATTAAAACTTCTGTCCGGGCCCGGTTGTCCCGTATGTGTTACATCCAAAGGCTATATCGATATTGTGCTGCAACTGCAGGAAAATAAAGACAACCTCATTGCCACCTACGGCGATATGGTGCGGGTGCCGGGTACAAAAGGCAGCCTGGAAACAAGACAATCAAACAGAAACGTCAGGGTCGTTCTAAGCGCCGACGACGCCCTGCAGCTGGCAAAAGATAACCCCCAAAAACAGGTTGTGTTTGTTGCCGTCGGTTTTGAAACGACCGCGCCTGCCACTGCGGTGGTGGCACAGCAGGCACAGGCTCAATCTATAAGTAATTTCTTTGTTTTAAGCGCCCATAAACTTGTCGTGCCGGCAATGGCTGCGCTGGTTTCACAGAAAAATCATCGCATAGACGCGTTTCTCTGTCCCGGCCATGTCAGTGCGATAATCGGCTATGGTGCTTATGCGCAGATAGTCGAGAACTTCAATCGGCCGTGCGTTGTGGCCGGGTTCGAGCCGGTGCAGATAATCGAAGGCCTTGCCGAAATATGCACCCAGCTTGCCGAGGGCAAGCCGCAGTTAAAATCCGTATATAAGGCTGTTGTCACCGAAAACGGCAACGAGACTGCAAAAAAAATAATTTCCCGATGTTTTGAACCCGCGGATGGTTACTGGCGGGGCCTGGGTATGATAGAAAAAAGTACTCTCCAGCTAAAAGACAAGTACAGTCGGTTCGATGCGTTCAAAAGGTTCGATGTCATTGAAGACACAGCCGAGGATACATCCGGCTGCCGGTGCGGAGAAGTGCTGTGCGGGCTGATAGAGCCGCCGGAATGTAAACTTTTTGCAAAAACCTGTAATCCGCGCACGCCGGTTGGGCCGTGTATGGTAAGCAGCGAGGGCGCATGTTCGGCGTTTTTTAAGTATGGCCCCGGAGAATGACTGATGAGCAAAACCGATAAGGACAAAATCGTACTTGCGCACGGCGGCGGAGGCCAGTTGAGCGATGAATTAATCCGCCGGCATATTTTGCCCAGGTTTAAAAGCGATATTCTCGCAGAGCTGGCTGACGCGGCAAAGCTGAACCTGGCCTCGAAGTCGGTGCTTTTTACCACGGACAGCTATGTAGTCAAGCCGCTGTTCTTCAACGGAGCCGATATCGGTAAACTTGCCGTATGCGGAACGATAAACGACCTGGCTGTGGCCGGCGCAATACCGGTGGCTCTGGCGGTATCGCTGATAATAGAAGAGGGTTTCGAGTTCGCCCTGTTGGAAAAGATTTTAGACAGTATCGGTCAGACCGCCCAGGACAATAACGTCGAGATTGTTGCCGGCGATACCAAGACGGTCGAAGCTGGTGCAGCAGACCGGATATTCATAAATACTGCTGGCATCGGAACACTCATAAATGGCGCCGATTTGGGCTTTAAGAAAATCGCCGTCGGCGACAGCATAATAATAAACGGCACTATCGGCGACCACGGCATGACTGTCATTTCGCAGCGAAAAGGTATTGAGTTTCAATCCGAGCTTAAGAGCGATTGCGCAGCCGTAGCAGGTTTGGTCCGGCAGCTTCTGGAAAATACAAACGGCGTAAAATTCATGCGTGACCCCACTCGCGGCGGACTTGCTGCAACACTGAATGAAATCTCAAAAGCAACAGGCCTGAGTATCGAAATCAACCAGACCGACATACCGGTTAATCCAACGGTGCAGGCAGCCGCTGACATACTGGGTTTCGACCTGCTGACAATTGCAAACGAAGGTAAATTTGTTGCCGTGGTTTCACCGGATTCTGCCCACAAGTGCCTGAACATCTGCAGAAATCATCCGCTGGGCAGGCAGGCAAGTATTATCGGCAAGGTAACACAAACGCGCGATGCGCCTTTGGTGGAAATGACAACGAGCATCGGCGGAAAGCGGGTAGTCCAGATGCCCTACGGCCATGAGCTTCCGAGGATTTGCTGATGCACGAAATGATGCTTGCTGAAAGTATTCTACGGGCGATTTCGACTGAAACCGAAAAACATAAGGCAAAGCCGTTGTCGGCCAAAATCAGTTGCGGAACACTTAATGCGGTAAATGACGAACTGCTTGTTTTTGCCTTCGAGGCCGCTGCAAAAAATACGGTCTGCGAAGGTATAAAGCTGCAAATCGAGCACAAACCAATACAGGCACGCTGCGGAAACTGCGGGCAAACCTTCACGCTGGAGCTTTTGACGCCAAACTGCCCCAAATGTCGCGGCAGCGATTTTGATTTACTGCCTGATGAACCTTTAATGCTTGAAGAAATAGAATTCGAAACGGAGCAAGGCAATGTTTAAGGTCAAGGTCGGCAAAAAAATCCTCAGCGAAAACGAAAAATACGCCCTGAAAAACAAACAGCTGCTCAGTGAAAGCAGAACGCTTTGCCTTAATATGATATCTTCTCCCGGTTCCGGCAAGACAACTATTCTTTGCAGAACAATAAACGAATTAAAGAACGAGCTTGGAATCGGCGTTGTCGAAGGCGATATAGCCACGGATTTGGACGCTGAAAGAATAAGGTCAGCCACAGCCGATGTCGTTCAGATAAACACTCACGGGGCCTGCCACCTGTCAGCGGCTGGGGTAAATAGCGCTTTGCGTAAGCTGCCGGTAGCCGACCTGGATTTGATTTTTATAGAAAACGTCGGCAATCTCGTTTGTCCGTCGGCATTCGAGCTTGGCGAAAATTTTAAGATAGCCGTACTTTCGGTTCCCGAAGGTGATGATAAACCCGCAAAGTATCCCGCCGTTTTCGCAAAGTCAAAGGTGCTGCTTATAAACAAAACAGATTTGCTGGGCCCGATTGATAAACAGCAATTTGACATCGAAACGGTAAAGTCACGCACCCGCAAACTAAACAAAGACATCAGGATTTTCCCCGTGTCAGCCCAAACCGGCCAGGGCATGACCGACTGGTACGACTGGTTAAAAGATGCGGTGAAAATCAACAAACAATAAACGTCGGCGATTAACAGCCTGCGCCGTAAAGGTTGTGTTTGCGGATGTATTCGGTAACAGCGGGGTGCAGCATATCGGATGCGTCTTGTCTGGCGGCAAGTCGGTTTCGTATCTGGGTGCTGCTGATATTTATCAACGACGTTTTGATTACGTTCTGCTGAAGCTTTTTTACCCTGCCCGGCCCGAGAATATCCGTAAGTTGCCGAAAATCCGGACACTTAAAGCCAGCCCTGTACATCACCGATACGGTGCAGTTGTCGATGAGTTCGTTGATTTTATACCATCGCACAAGTTCCTCAACAGTATCAGCACCTGCAAGCCAGTGAATCGACACATCGTTGCCGTAATCGGCCCGGAATTTTCTGACGGTCTCCAGGGTATAGCCGGGTCCTGTTTTTTTTAATTCGTAATTGCTTGTCTGAAAATTCTCCACGCCCGCGATTGCCAGCTTGAGCATCTTGAGCCTGTGTTCGTCGCTTGCTTTCGGCAGCAGAAATTTCAGCGGCGAGCGCTTGGCGCAAACAAAAAAAACTTTCTCTGCTTTGATGTGCTCCGCTGCCTCGGCGGCCACCGTTGTATGACCGATATGCACGGGGTCGAACGTGCCGCCGAACAAAGCTATTTTTCTTTTGACCATAAAAAACTAACAACAAAATTGTGTGTTGTTAAAAAAATATTCACTTGGACCAAAAATAAAAACCTTCAACACTCTACGGCTTCTGCGCAAAAACAACAAACTTCTATTTGTCCGGTTTCAGAATTCAGCTACAGCTTCCGAATAAAAACCGCGGCCCAAATAAAAACTTGACCGAAGCGCCGAATGCACGCATACGGCCTGTAGGTTTAAAAAAACACTTTGCCGGTGTTACCGTTCATGCCGGAAACTGCGCAAAATAAATATAATCGTGTCTGCAAAAAAACAATTTGTCAGGCAAACACGGTTGTACTCGTCAACAGACGGATATGATAAACAATACCGGCAGGCGTGTAAAATACAGACTGCAAAAATTTTTTTGAAGTATTTTTAAACATTTGGACGATAAAAAGTATAATCATGACAATTGACTTTCAAAACTTCTTCAAGCTGGTTATTGCAGTTAGTTTTGCCTGCATAAAATAGAATGTAACAGGATTCAATTTGCCGAAAGGAGAAAATGATGGCAAAGAAAAGGAAAAAAGCAACCAAGAAGAAAAAAGCCACCAAGAAGAAAAAGAAATAGTAGCACAGCATGTTACTTCAGTTTCGAGAAAACGGAAGGCTCAAGAAAGAGCCTTCCGTTTTCTTTATGGCCCGATTATCCAATCAACTGCTCTGGGGCAATTGCCCTGGCCCCTGCACCCCTGAAATAGGCAATTACCGGTTAATGTTTTGCAATCCGCGGCAAAATCCATATAATAGAACCCGGATAAATCGCTTACTTTAGTGAACTTAGGAGCTTTTGCAGTAAAGGTTTATGGATTACTTCAATTACAAGAACGGCAAATTGTTCGCTGAAAACACAGAGGTTGAAAGAATCGCCGCCGAGGTTGGTACGCCCGCTTATATTTACAGCAAAGCAACTTTCACAGACCACCTGCAGAAGATTCAAAAGGCTTACAGCAAACTTGACACGACCGTATGCTATTCCATAAAGGCCTGCTCGAATATAAACATATTGAAATTACTGGCACGGCTGGGCAGCGGATTTGATATTGTAAGCGGCGGCGAACTTTACAGGGCCGGCCTGGCCGATGCTGATGTATCGAAAATCGTCTACGCCGGCGTGGGCAAAACAGATACCGAAATCGTCGAGGCATTAAAGACCGGCATCGGCTATTTCAATATCGAGTCCGAAGCAGAGCTTGAAAACCTTATACGACTGGCAGAAAGTCTGGGCGGTAAAATCAATAAGCCCAGGGTGGCGCTGCGGGTAAATCCCGACGTCGACCCGCACACCCATATTTATACCACCACCGGAACCATGGATACCAAATTCGGCGTGGACATAGAACGCGCAAGAAAGGTCTTTGCGCGCTACGGGTCAAACACAACAGTAAACCTCTGCGCTATCCATATACACTTAGGTTCTGCCGGGCATACAGTAGAACCTTACGTGGAGGCAATAAAGAAAACATTAGCGCTTGTAAAACAACTTCGCAGCGATGGTTTCAAAATCGAGGCGCTGAATATCGGCGGCGGATACGGCGCCGATTACATAACCGGTCAGGCACCGGCAGCGGTTGATTATGCGGCGGCTATTGTGCCCCTATTAGAAGATAAGGGGCTGAAGCTTATTCTCGAGCCGGGCGCAACTATTTCAGCCAATGCCGCTGTCCTGGTTACGCGGGTGCTGTATCTGAAAACAGGCGCAGGCAAAAAATTTGTTATAGTCGATGCCGGAATGAATGATTTGATACGTCCGCCATTGTACGGTGCGTTTCACTTTATCTGGCCGGCGAAGGTCGCGGAAGAATTTGTGCCTGCCAGACGCGGCAAAGACCTTGACCTGCCTGGCTGTGAGGCAGTAAATGTGGTCGGGCCGATTTGCGAAAGCGCGGATTTTTTTGCAAAGGACAGGTCGCTGCCGCCCGTAAAACGCGGCGATTTGCTCGCTATATTTACTGCCGGCGCGTATGGATTCAGCATGAGCAGCAATTACAACGCCAGGGGCCGGGCCGC
>DATKWV010000053.1:0-36857 GCA_035529405.1 Sedimentisphaerales bacterium
AAAGCTGAAACTTAAAATCCCGAATATCTGCATCCAGGGATACAGCGGTGCACGAAAACGCGGCTGGTAATTATGAAGCCGGCTCTCCCTCAAAATAATTACAGACGTACACGAAAGCAGATTCGTGAGTATCAAAACTACGGAGGCAGCTTCTATAAGTATCTCAAGCCTCAGGAACAAAGAAAGACTAATAAATGCGCCTGTTATTATAAGAGCATTGTGAGGAGTTCTGAATCTTACATTGATTTTGCCTAAAAAGGCCGGTAACAGCCTGTCATGACTCAACGGTATAAGTGACCTGGCAGCTGTCATAATTCCGGCATTGGCGGTTGATAAAAATGCCAGGATGGCCGCGATACCTAAAGCTATCTTGCCGGCAGAGCCCATAAAAACCTCTGCACCGTCTGAGATGGGTGTAAGAGACTGCCTCAAACTACCGGCCTCAACCACGCCTGTTGTTACAAACACCATAAGCGTATAAAGCACACTCACCGCCAAAAGCGAAAGGACCATACCAGCGGGTATATTCCTGGCGGGATTTTTGATTTCTTCTGCGACACTGGCAATTTTCAAGAGTCCGGCGTATGAAACAAACACAAAACCCGTGGTAAAAAAAAGAGACATTATTCCTTCGGGCATAAATGGTGAAAAACTTTCTATTTTCACAGCGGGCAGCCCCATAATAATGTACAAAACCATAAGCAGCAGCAGGCCGGCCACCATAACAACCTGCGTCCTGCCTGCCTGCTTGATGCCGATTAGATTGATTAAAACAAAAACCAGACAGAAGAAAACAGCAATCAGATGTATGTCCAGGTCGACAAGCAAGACGGTGAAAACGGACATGCCGATAAGGGCAAAGGCACTCTTCATAGATAATGAGAACCAGCTAAGCAGTCCTGCCACGGTGCCTACGCTTGGTCCCATACTACGAATAATGGTAAAACAATCGCCGCCGGCTTTAGGCATGGCCGTTGTCATCTCAGCCAAACTCAGCATTCCCGGAAGGCAGAGAAGCCCGGCCAGCAAATAACAGATTATTGCTGCAGGGCCGGCTTTTGAATAGGCAAGTCCGGGCAATATGAATATACCGGAACTAATCATTGCACCGCTGGCAATGCAGAAGACAGACAGTAAGCCCAAATCCCTTTTTAATTTCATATCATTTTCCCACAAACTGTAGTTGCCGCTGCGGTCCCTGCCCAATACGCATCCTTGTTCAAGGTGTATTATGTGTTCTGCGACTTGAATTGACAACAGCAAACAGGGTTTTTTCAACAGGCCGTGACAGCTAACTCACTCAAACTGACCGATGGTCAGTTTGGGAATGCAAAACGCAAAACGCAAAAATCAAAACTGCGGAATCCGCCCATTCGACTTGCTCAGGGCCGGCTCTGCGGCGGATAACCGATTTTATCAGGTTTTCTATATTGCAGAACATATTGCTAAATATACAGTTATGTTAATTTTCGACCATTAATCGGTCAGTTTGAGTAACTCAAATAACAAGCTACCCTGCGTGAAAAGGAAATGCCGCTTTATTTTGGAAAACTCACCGCCCCCACAGCAGATGTGTTTAATGTCTTGCCGGGCATATATAATCACTTGTGCTGTCCTCTGCATCTTAATCTGTTCCACAGCCCGGCGGGCTTGTCTTTTGAGACCACCGCTTCATGGTCGGCGACGGGCAGGTGCTGAGGCTTTCTCCAGACACAGATATTGGAAACTATCTGCTCGTCCATTGCAATGTTACTATCTTCACACTCGATTACATAAGCGGGGTATTTCTGATGTAAGGTAACGACAACGCCGGGTCTTATGCGCAGACTTTCTATTCTGTGAAGCTGCCGGTCGCTTTTACAATCGACATACGCCACTTTCGCCGACTGCCCGACTTCCAGTTCGTTTAGCGGTATCACGCAGCTTTGCGCGGAGCGCGAGGAGTTCATGCAGCATTGTCCCTGGGGTATGGGCATACCATGGGGACATGCTTTGGGATGCCCCAGCAGGGTGCATATACTGTCTAAAAGCTCCGGGCTGACAGTATGCTCGAACTCACAGGCACCGGACTCGAAATCGGCGCCAAGCACGTCGTAAATCAGCCTTTCGGCAAGTCTGTGTGCGCGAATCATTTGCCTTCCATAGTCCTCGCCCTTGTTTGTAAGTTTGATTTTGCTTCCATCCTCTGCTAATTCGACCATATCTTCAGATGACAGTTCGTCAATTATAGCCGGGTCGAGGTTTCCTTCCATGGCCGTCTTCAGAGTCTCCGCTGAATCGGTCCCTTTTTCTTTCATATAATACAACCGTTCAATATGCTCGTCTTTTTCCCGCTTGTGACTCATAGTATTCCTTTCACCACCCAAACAGGATGACCAGCCCCCAGTTTAAGCAGCCTGCTATTAAGAATGAACTTGCATTTATAATAACCGCCATAGTAAGAGCGCGCCTTGTACCCAACTGCCTGATCATCGCCATAATATTCGCAAAGCAGGGAACAAACATCGTAGTAATAGTTACAGCGACTATACACTGAACGTAATTAAGCTGTCCTTTTTCTATAAGCTTTATAATCATGCCGGCGGCGGCCTCATGTCTGGCCATGCACAAAATAAGAGCATCGACCATTTGTACGGGAAGTCCCAGCCAGTCATTCATAACAGGTCTGAGCACATTCTTCGCTGTATCAAGTATCCCTGTTTTATCAATTACAAACAGAATGACCGCCGCATATATAAATACAGGTACCGCTTCCTTGATAAACCACCAGAGCCTGTAATAGGTTTTTACAATCACCGCTTTAGGGTTTGGCAGTCGTATTGGGGGCAGTTCCTGTAAAAAATCGCTCCTCTGTTCTTCGGCTAAAATTTTGTTTAAAGTAACCCCTGCAGCAATTTCCACAAACGCCAGCACGGAAAAGGCTATCACAAATGCCCTTATGCCCATCCTGCCGAGAATGCTCATATTCAAGGCCATCTGAGCGGCACAGGGAAGAGCAAATGCAATTAAGTATATTGCTATATACCTTTCTTTCCTTGAGCGCAGACTCTTTGTTGTCAAAGTAGCCATGGTTTTACAGCCAAAACCAAGCACCAAAGGCATAATTGCACTTCCGCTGAGTCCAAACCTGTCAAAAATTCTTTTTGTCAAAACACACAGGTTTGGGATATAACCGATGTCCTCAAGAATATTGAACACAATAAAAAAGACGGACAGGATTGGCAGAATCGTTAAAAAGGCATTAGCAAGGCCTAACGATAAAATACCGTAATCACCTATCAAGAATTCATTCAGCCATTGGATTTTTACAAGGTTATCTATTTTACTTTCAACCGGGAACCATACTGTTTCGTCCATCCAGCCTGCGATTACATTGGCGACATTGACAACAAGGAAATACATAGCAAAAATGACAATAAGCAGAATGGGGATTCCAAACACAGGATGACGGCACAACCGACCAAAACTTTTGGAGAATTGTCCGGGCGCGACCTTCTGCTTTCTGACGGCCTTGTCGGCAAGATTATCCACCCATTGAGCGCGTTTGTTATGCAGTACATGGCCGAATTTTCCCCTAAACTGCCGGGCGATTCGGTTTACCTGGTCATTGAGTTGGGCCACTTTTTCCGGGCCGTATCTTTCTTTGAGATAGTCCGTCAGGAACGGGTCGCCAAGAAGCAGTAAAATCGCGGCTTTGTGCCCGAAGCCGAATTCCTGCGGCAGCTGCGATTCGAGGGTCAATATTCCATCATCTATGATTGGGCCATACCGCGGCGCAAACTTGCCCACTCGCGCCTTTTGCAGGACTTTTTTCAACTCGTTGGTACCCAGGCCGTTGACCGCCACCGACTCGACGACAGGAACACCGAGCAGGCGTGATAACTTGTCCGAATCAATCCATATACCCCTTCTTGCCGTTTCGTCTATGGCATTGAGGGATATAACCATCGGTATGTCCAGCTCCAAAAGGTCTGCGGTCAGCGTCAGTGACTGTTTGAGCCGGTTGGCATCGATACACTGGATGAACAGGTCGGGCTTTTCAGAAAAAATCATATCGCGCACGACCAGTTCCTCTTCGGAGTGAATATAAAGACAGTGCAGGCCGGGCGTATCAATCATTTCGTAAGGCTGACCTTCAATCACACAATTGGCCCTGTTTATGTCCACAGTAGTCAGCGGGTAATTGGCCACAAGCGTGTACTTGCCGGTCAGGTTGTTGAACACCTGGCTTTTGCCGGTATTGGGCAGCCCCACTATTGCGATTTTTTTCACCTGGTGTGGCGTGTCCGGCTTGTACATTAAGGTTTTTTCTGCTGCGGCTGTGCGCATAAAAAAATGGGGCGGCGGTTTACCTGTTCAGGTAACCAGTGCAACAATTCCCGCACCGAGCAGTATCCAGATGGGATTGACTTTATACTTAAACAGACAGACCATGCTTGCTGCTGCGATTAAAAGCGTTTTTATATCAATTATGGAGCTTCTTCCGATGCTGACCGCGGCATCGAAGACCATACCGATAACCGCTATGCGCGCCCCTCGGAGGAAATTGGCGAGTATTTTATTTTCGCGGAATTTCCTGATGGCCTCCGTAGCCAGGCATATCATTATGAACGAAGGCGCAATTACGCTTAAGGTCGAAACAACCGCACCGAGGATGCCGCAGACCTTGTATCCTATGAATGTTGCCGAGATTATAACCGGCCCGGGGGTGACCTGCCCCAGCGTGATGGCATCAACGAATTCGGTTTTAGTCAGCCAGCCGTACCTTACAACCACTTCGTTTTCGACCATCGGAATAATCACGATGCCGCCGCCGAAGCTGAACGCGCCGATTTTCAGAAATACCCACGCTAATCTGAGTAAATTGGTTATCATTTCAGGTTTTCTTTGGCGGCATCTTTGTGGTAAACAACGATGCCTGCGATTCCGGCAAGAGACACTATTATCACTATATCGAGCTTAAAGATTAACGACGACGCGAAGGCCCAGATTAAAACACACAGTTCACGATAACCCTTCATTTCCGCTTTAGTCAGTCTCATGCCCACAGATATAATCAAACCGGTCACCGCAGCGCCCAGACACTTGAATACTTCCTCAACTTTCGGCGTTATCCGGTACCTGTCATAAAGCATCGCAAGGATAATCATTAAAACAAATGAAGGCAGGATGAACACGACGGTGGAAATTATCGCGCCGGACCATTTTTTCAGTTTATAGCCGGTGTACGTAACGATGTCCATTGTCACCGGTCCGGGCAGCACATCACCCAGCACCGCACCTTCGAGAAAATCTTCGTTGGTGAGAATCTGTCTTCGCCGCACAAGCTCATCTTCCAGCAGTGTAAACACAGCCATCGGACCGCCGAAACCGAAGCAGCCTATTTTCAGGAACATAGTCCAGTCATTAAATCTTTCGACAAGACCGGGTTTGGGCTGCTTTCGCTGCTGGGTCAGCATGTATTTTTTCTTATAAAAACCGGCCAGCAGCTTTTCAAGTTCTCTGGCTTTGCTTTCATCGCCGATTTCACGATACAATTCGTAGGCCTGCTGCCAGAGTTCGGCTACAAGTTTCAGGCTCTGTGTATCGGCACAGCGAGCAAAGACGTGCAGCCCTCGCATATACAGTTGTTCAGCCTGCTGTTTTACCTGTTCATCCATATCGGACGCGATTGCTCAAAGCCCCGGCGCCATTGTCGGGGGCGATTGGTTATCTAAGGTATGGTTACGCCTTCCATCTCGCCTTCGCCGATTCTGATGGTGGATTTTATTTTTTGGCCGTTTCTGATTATGTTTATTTTTACATCGGACTCGGGTCTTGCGCGGGCAACGATGGATTTAAAGTGTTTGAGGTTTTTGACTTTGTGGCCGTTGAACCGCTGGATACTGTCTCCGATTTGCAGGCCTGCCCTTTGGGCCCTGCCGCCGGCATATACCGCGTGCACAATTACGCTTGACTTGCCCTGCAGGGCCGCCGCTTCCAGAGCCAGGGGCTTGATTAAGACCTGCTTAACGGGAATACCTGCTGCCTGGGCCTTGCCCCAGTTGGCGCTGTAAAGCGGACAATCACGAATGTTGCACGTTCCCCGGCTGTCTAAGAACCCCGGGCAGTATGGACAGCGGGTCAAAGCAACGCTCTGGATGCGGATACTTTCCGACACTGCCGGCTGTGTTGCAAAATCAACAGCATCGCCGGCAGAGAAGCTGGCTATTGCATACACAACGGAAATAACAATGACAATCGCCAGAATCCAGAGCTGGTTCTGTGTGTTTTCGAGGAAACAATCCCCGGGTAATGTCTCCTGGCGAACATCAGGGTGATTTTTGTTATGTCTGTGGTACATAGGTCCGCGTTTGAACACTTTCTGCGGCAACGGTTTTTTTACGGCGGCCTGCAGCCGGCAGCAGCTGTACGGAGATTTGAGAAATATTTTTCATCTTTGTGTGCAAAACATTTTTAATTTCGCCGACTGTCTGCAGGGCGGTGCTCAAAGGCCAGTGACGCGGCACCGACACGCTCATATCCACCAGCAGGCTTCGGCCGGCAAATCTCGCTGTGACGCGCTCGATACCGCCGACGCCATCGATATTGTCCATAAGGTCGCGTATGTGCGCCTCTTCTACCCGCAGAGACACGTCCATAAGCCCTTTTACAGCTTTCTTGATACCGTCGAAAGCCACCTTTATAATCAGAACGCAAATGACAATCGACACAATATGGTCGAGCCTGGCCAGGCCTAAATTACTTCCCACTACCGCAACGATTACGGCCACAGAAGTACCGACATCCGCGCGGCTGACCTGGGCGTTGGCCAGAATTGCCGCACTTGACAGTTTCTGGCCCGCACACCGGCCGTACTTGAATGCCATCTGATTGGCAATAATTGATATAACGGCAGCGAAAATGGCAATCAGTCTCGGGGGCCTTTCGGGCCCGACTATCATCATCTCGGCAAAAGCAAAAAACATATAAGCCACAGCCACAACCATAAGCAGCATGTTCACAACACCCGAAGCCAGAAACTCCACCTTGCCGTAACCGTAAGGAAATTTTTCGTCTGCGGCCCTTGAGGCCATTTTGAGACTGACCAGCACCGCGGCAGTAATGATAAAATTGGCCAGAGACTGAAAAGCATCCGTATGCAGAGACCTGCTGTTACTGAGAATCGCAAAGGAAAACTTCAGAAAAAAAAGGGCCAGATTTATGGCCAGAATCGTCCATTCGACCCTTTTGCCGCACCGGATACAACGCTGAGAAATCATATCTTACTCGCAAATAACATTAACACTGCCGAGGTGTTCAACTCTGTCGGCGACGGCGTTCTGGATTCGCGTTGATATTGTGCTCACCTGGGCGATAGTCCTTTCCGGCGGCAGACAAACATACAAATCCACCCAGACGGTTCTGCCGATTTGTCTTGTTTTTACGGCCTTTATCTGCCTGACCTCTGGTATGCCGGCCAGGGCCTGCCTTATCAAGCGCACGTCACTATCGATGATGGCGCCGTCAATAAGTCCGGTGCTGCCCTGATAAAATATTTCAATACTCAGGAAAATCAAATGCCCCGCCTCGAATACCGCCACCAGCGCATCGAGAAAAAGGTATCCCATCATACTGCCCAGCGTGGCAACAACCACCGCCAGCGAAGCGATAACATCGGCACGATGGTGCTTGCCGTGGGCAAGCAGGGCGGGACTGTTTATATGCTTGTGGGCACAGATATTGAATCGGTAGATTAGTTCGTTGGCCAAAACAGAAATAGCCGCTGCAACCAGCGTGGCCCAGTGCGGCCGGGCGTGTTCGCCCAGGAAAATAATCCGCACGCAGTCGGCAAGAATAAAAATTGTAGCGCCGAGGATAAGTATGCTGGTGAACACACAGACGATGTATTCGGCGTTGCCGTGGCCGTATGGATGTTCTTCGTCGGGCGGTCTTGACGCTATTTTCAAACCCACCAGCACTGCAACGCCGGAAAGTACGTCATGAAACGAATAAAGGGCGCTTGCAATTAATGCGCGGCTGCCGGTGAAGATACCGACAGCGCCCTTGAAAATCATCAGAAGAAAACTGTCCCACAGCCCAATCCATGAAAGCTGTGTTGCACAGCGGGCACATTTTTGTTTTTCAGACACGTCTTTGCTCATTAAAGTGTTCCAAAGAATCACGGATTAATTAAAGTATGGAAGCCTGCCTGAGTTCGGAAGGCGACAAAAACCCGTCCCCCGCTGAGATTATGATATACTAAAAAGGCTTGGGCATTATTGTGCGATAATTGTCGCGGTCTTTACGCTGCGGTCTGGCCCTGGGCGGCAGCGAATCCCTGCCGGAAGGCCTGCCTGGCTTCGGCAGCAATTTCGCCGGTCCTTTTTTTTAAGTTTACAGCGTGTTTTTTGGCCGCCTTGAGCATTTTGGGGCTTTTCTTCTGTACGACCTTATAAACAACATACCCGGCAACGATAACGCCGGCGCCGATGAGGATACCTTTTACCATTTTTCAGACTCCTTTTTTGATTGTTGCGGTAAATTCGCGTTCGATAAAACTTTCAACTATGGCACGGAACTTTCGGCTTAACCAGAAGCTGCCAGAAATGCCGGGGCATTCGCTGTGCCATTTTAAGCGCTCCGTTTGCGCCGGCAAAGACCGGCTCTTCGGCACATGTTACCCTGCCGCCGCCAAGCTCGTTCATCCCCTGCTCGATGAGGGTCTTTAGACCTGTCATTTGACTTCCGCCGCCGGCCAGTATCACATTGCTGCGGATGCCCTCCTGAAATTCAGGGTCATAGGTGGCAATCAGGCGCCCTATCGAGTTGATGATACCGGGCACAATACTTCTGCAGGCTGTTCGCAGCTCGCCGGTTATGTCGAAATCCTTCGGTCTGCCCTGCACCGGAAAGCGCGCCATAACGCGGTCGGCGTTATCCGAAACGAAACCATACCGTTCTTTCAGGGCCCTGACCATGTTGATATTGAATTGGGCGCTGGGATATTTTCTGCGAATAAGCTCCGACAGTTTTTCATCGACAAAATCACCGGCCTGGTCGAGGGTAATCTGGTCCTGGGCTTCGGGCAAGGTACCGTGCAGGCGGCAGAGGTCAACCGTTCCGGCGCCGATGTCGATAATCAGCGCGCGGTCGAGGATACCCAGGCCGTAAGCAACGGAAAACGGTTCGGAAACAATCATAACCGCGTCGAGTATTCCTCTGGCGGCCTCGATAAGAACGCGTTTGCTTGAAATGCTGGCCCGTGCCGGCGCCCCGATTACGCCATAGACAGGCTGGTCGGGCCTGCAGTTTGTCCGCTGCAGCAGATGACGGACCAGCTGCTGGGCGGCAACAAGGTTTTTGTTCTGCCCGGCCCTGCCGTCATTTCTTATTACGCCGTGTTCCAGCG
The DNA here is from genome assembly GCA_035529405.1 of Sedimentisphaerales bacterium. Classification (GTDB taxonomy): domain Bacteria; phylum Planctomycetota; class Phycisphaerae; order Sedimentisphaerales; family Anaerobacaceae; genus DATKWV01. The sequence goes on from DATKWV010000053.1 coordinate 9,392, forward strand.
GCCGCACAAGCTCCAGTGACAGCCGGTGCTTCAGTGCCAGGTCGCCGAACAAGGGCTCGGCACCGAGCAGCTCCTCGGAGATATTGTCTTTGGGATAGCCGACATAAGTAGGCACTACTTCGCGCACCCCGTTGCTGGCGGCTATGGATGCCCGCGACGTACCCAGGTCGATACCCACGAAGACCGCTTCATCGCCGGCGGCAAACGCGCCGAAAGTCTCGGACAACGGATACCCTTGGCTGATTTTTTCCGATGCCGGTTTGCTAACGTGTTTTTTAACCTGTTTTTTTGCCATCGCTTTCGCCCCTTCCCTGGAAATTACATTTCAATTCAATGATTCCACTATTAAATATCGGTTTACGCCTCGAAAAAAGTACAAACAAATATCATTTTACGCGCCGGCCGATTCGTCACCGGCTGCGACAAGTTCGGGCTTTTGTATTGCGATATTATCCCTGAATACGCTTGCAAGCAGGGCTTTTTCGTCGCTGGTGAGCGACTGGGCGCCTTTAAGGCAAGCCATTGCCTGCCACATATCTGCTTCGGTAACGGGTCCTGCTGCGCTAAGTGGGGTGATTTTCTTTTCGAGGGCCTGTATGGTCTCAGCCATAATCTGCAGGCGGTGCTCAAGCTTTGTCTGTGTAAGCTCGGCTTCCTGATGTACCAGGCGCATTAATTCCTGCGTAGTCAGCGACTGTTCAGTTTTCTTCGGCTGGCGGCGGGGGTGGAATTTCACAGTGGATTGCCTGACCGCTTTCTGCGCCGAGCCGAACAGGCTGAAACCGCCGCCAATAACCTTTCCCATCCCGCAGGCAAAATTACGACAAATATTGTTAAAACTCATTTCAACTCCCGCTGCACCAGTTAAAGGTTCTCAAGTACACGCCGATATACATCGGGCATCTTCATTGGGCCTGATTGGGCCTGCGCTTTTGCTACCAGCTGTTCTGCTATTTTGCCGAGTTCGTTCTTGAGCGCCTGTCGCTTTTCCGGGCCGGCGCTTCTTAGCCTGGCTGCCAAAGAAACAATTTTAGTCATCTGGGCCAAAGTAGCCGCATTGCACACTTTTTCAACTTCCGGTCTTACGACATCTTCAAGCTTGCGGTCTTTGGTTAATTGTCTGATAAACTCGCTTTCCGAATCGGCGGTTTCCAAGACCTTAATCGCCTCTTGTGTAAGCCAGGATATTAGTTTTTGTTTTAACGGGTTTACTGCCATAAGCACATACGGTTACATTTCCGAGCACACCGCCTTACCAAGACCGGCAAATGCTCAGCCGTCCGTGACCGAAAATAATCAGGTTATCTTACCACTGCCGGGGGTCTTGGCCCTGGTACATTTGCCGCCCCCCCCATTCTTCAAGCACTTCCACACGCGCTTCCAAACGGCGCAGTTGAAGGTCGCGCTGCTGCTGCCTGTCCCGCATGTAAAGCAAAAGGACCGTAACGGCAATAATCGCAACGGCAATAACAAGCATTTTCTTATTCTTGGCGTCTAAAGTATTGTCCTGGCTCATAACTGCTGTCCCCACTGATTGATTTCAAAAACGTTCTGCGACTATTTTTAATTACATGTGTAAATTCCAGGCGCATTACCGCCGCCCGTATCGCGTAGCCGACGCTGCCGAGGTCAGAGAATCTGGTCGCCCTGGGCCTGCGGGGTATTGGTCTGCTGGTTTTGCGGCGGTCCCCATTCTTCCAGGACATCGACCTGCCTGTCAAGACGGCGTAAATCAAGTTCACGTTTCTGCTGCCTGTCACGGAAGTAGAAAAAGACTATAATCATCACTACAACCGTAACGGCAATAATCAGAACGTTATTTTTTCTGCCTTCGGATACCTCTTCGTTTGGCTTAATCATAACAACGGTCCTTTCATTTTACCTGTCAGCCGCGGCCCTGGCAGCCGATTCATTGGTTCTGCTTGCGGTTTTCCAGGCATCGTACATCGACCAGGCCATCACGGCCACCAGCCCGATGCCGTAAGTAAATAATCCCAGCACAACTCCGATTACCAGAATAACCAGCCCTTTTATTACCCGGCCAAGGTACATATGGCCGGTCCCCAAAAACACAAGATTAAGCAGACAGGCAAGTGTGGGGTCTTTGCGCATACTTTTCCTCCTTTCAATCCTTGAGTTTTTCATCCTCGTCATACGAAACTACTGCAGGGTGTTTAAGTTCGTCTATTTCTCTTTCCATGCGTCGAATTGTCTCTTTCATCTTCGACTGTTTGACTAAACCCAGAACCGACGAAATTACCATTCCCACCAAAAGCGAAAGCAATATGATGATAATCAGCGGCACCTGCTGGGCCTGCCAGCTGAGAAACTGCAGGGATACTGGATTGGGATTCTGTATGGTCACCAGTATAAGTGCCAGCGCAACCAACAATATAATAATCAGCTGTTTCTGCATAGCGGCCTCCTTTGTTTACCACCGATATATAACGCTTATGTAAATACTGGATATAACCAGGAAAATCAGCATTATGGGCAGGCCCAGATGCGCAAACTCATGAAAAGTCAGCCTTGCAGGGACCTGGCTGTCATCTTCAGCCGCCGACAACGGCCGGCCCTGTTCCTTAACGAATTTATCGAACAGCGTGGCGGTGACACTGCCGGCCGTTGCGCCGACCAGCGTGCCGCTGGAGCCGGCGCAGACTCCCAGTGAAAGCGACCACCAGTAAATATTATGGGGAGCCGCGCTTTTAAGCGCCATCACCACCGGCAGAAACAAGGCCGTGGTCGGGCCGGCATTGAGAAAACAGGTCACCAGTGCCGCCGCCCACATCAGCAAAAGACACAGTACCAGCAGATTTCCGAAAGACAGGTGCGCGATGATATCCGATATATAACCAAGAAGCCCCGCTGCCTCCGCGGCCCCCACGAGCACGAAAAGGCCGGAGAAAAACAAAACATCACGGATACTGACTTTCTCGAGAAGTCTGAACGGCTCACATTCGCTGGCCGCCAGGGCGATAACTCCGCCGGCAAGAGCGATGATAGCCGGCGAGCAGCTCAGATAATCGGAAATCAAAAAGCCCACAATAACAATGCCTAAAATAACAAGACCCCTGTTCAGTGCGCCGGGGTTTTTAATGGTTGTGGGCAATGAGTGCTTGAGATTAGTGAAAAACCGGTCTTGGTCGTCAGTGCTGTCACCGGCCAACCGGTCAAAATCCGGGTCCGGCACCCGGCAATTGTCATACTCATCAGGCCCTGCGGCCTCTAAAGGCCGGCTGTTTACCCTGCTTTTGGAACTTTTGAACAGGGAAGGCTTTGCGATGCGCAGGTACACCAGAAGAACAAACAATTCCAGCAGACAAATCGGAAGCATATACGAGGTAAACTGGTAGAATGGCACGCCCGCCTCGGCGCCTATAATCATGTTGGGAAAATCGCCGACCATGGTCGAAGCGCCGCCGAGATTGGAGGCAATAACCATACTGATTAAAAAAGGCCTGGCGTCAAAATTGAGATATTTCGATAATTTCAGCACCATCGGCGCCATCAGCATAATGGTTGTAAGATTGTTGACTACCAGCGAAAAACAATACGTCACAAGGCAGAAAAGCCACATTACCTTCCACTTGTCGCCGCCGGTGGCAATGGTTATCCTTTTGGCAAGGTACTCGAGAGCGCCGGCCTCGTCCAGCACGCCGGTAACCAGCTGCATTCCGACAATAAAACAAAGTACATCCAGCTTGGTCAACAGTGCCGAGGCGATGCGGTCCTGGTCGTAAAATCCGACATGGTAGCCCATGACAGCTATAACTATCGCGCCCAGAACAAACAGCACCACCCGGTCAAGGATGTTTCTGTACACTAAATAATAAATAAGGGCAAAGATAAGCAGAACCAGTACCACCTCAGCCAGAGAACCGCTGCCGGGTAAAAAGTAAACGGCCTTGGCCGCGTGCACCGTAAGCTGTTTTTCACGTCCCTCTCGCAGCACGGTCAGCTTGATTTTTTTCGACTGACAAAGCTGCGGTGCGATTTTGTCAAAGAAGGCCCTGTCGGTTATTCTGTTGCCGTCGATGCTGACAATTACATCACCGCGTCTAAGCCCGGCATGTTCTGCGGGTGAATTGTTTTGTATATAGTTGACTATTTCGCCGCGTCTTTGAGGTACTGTGCGCTGGGCAGCCACCACCGGATTGGCTGCCAGAAGCTCGGCGCCCAGCCACGTACATACAGGCTCGACAGGTCCCTGGCTCCATTGGGGGATGGGTAATGCTGAAAGGAAATTCTCCGCCTGGGCGGCACTGATTGCGTAGCTGAACGAAGCCGGCGCACCGGCCGGACGAACAAAAGGCAGTGCCAGGGCGATTACATAGCCGTTTAAATCAACCAGCGGCCCGCCGGCGTTTTCAGCATCAAGGGATATATCCGTCTGGACCAAATCCCGATACCTGGTTTTTTTGCCTGTGCGTGCGAGGTGTTCCTGCCCCGGGGCGTTCTCAACGACCAGCGTTTGACGTCTTTTGGTAATAGTGCCGGTTTTTGTCGTCAGCTCCCAGCCCGAAGGCGTTCTTTTGCCGCCTATGGCAACGATGCTGTCGCCTCTTTTAATGTGGGACAAATCCGCAAGTTGCGCAGGTTCGAATTCTTCAGTCCCTGCGGTATTACCGGCGCTTGCCTTAAGCAGCGTCAGGCTCGTCAGTTTGTCGCTGGTTATCACGCTGGCGTCGTACTTGTTATTTTTGTAGTCGATAACGTACAAAGACTGGATATCCGGTGTTAATGGTGCCGAGGTTAAGAGGAAACCGCCCCTATCGACAATCACCCCGCAGCCGATGACGCTTATGTGGGTGTCAATGCCCTGCTTCTTGACGGCCCACAGGCTCACCACGCTGGGACCGGCCTGTGCCAGGGCCGGTTCCGGATTACATACAAGTTGAGCCTCAGGCGGTTGAATCGACCGGGACCTGAACTGTTCCCACAACACCCACAGAACAATCAAAACGGCAAACAGCGACAGAACCGTTATCCACGATTTAATATATTTTGTCGCCATTGATTCCTTCAGGTTTCTCATCGACCCCTGCTGAGCTTACTTTTCCCGGGTTTCGGTATGAGATTTACAGGCGATTGTTATGTCTTCAAGGTGCTTTATCTGGTTGGTGAGTACGGTTCTTACCTCGCGGGCAATACTGTTGCTTTTCTCAACGGTGATTCTCGGGTTTACAAGAATCTGCAGGTCAGCCAGATACTGCCGGCCCATGCCCCGCGTTTTCAGATAGCCGATACCCTTAACACCAGGTACAGCGGTTACCAGCTTTCTGATTCGGCTGACTTCTTTGGAATGCAGAGGTGCATCCATTAGTCCGTGCAGGTTCTTGCTGAGCAATTCGAATCCGACTTTACCCACGAGAAGACCGACCAGCAAGGCTGCCAGCGGGTCTAATGACCGAAAGCCGAACTGTGCGCCGAGCACGCCGAAAAACACCGGTATGGAAGATAAACAGTCCGCGCGATTGTCCCAGGCCTCGGCTTCTATGGCTGCGCTGTTGACGCGCCTGCCGGCGCAAATGGCATATCGAAACATCATCTCATTGACCACGATGGATATTGCCGCGGCGGCTAATGCAATGAAGTGCGGCGTGGGGTGATGAACTCCGTTAAGCAGATGACCGCCTGATGAAACAACTATCCAGGCCGCCCCTGCCAGCAGGACTATCCCTATAAAAGCTCCAGAGATGAATTCGGTCTTGCCGTGACCGTAGGGGTGTGTTTTATCGGGGGGCTTTTTTCCCAGACGTATGGCAATAAGCGTTACTACCGAGTCCAGAACGTCGGCACCCGAATGTAAGGCATCGGCAAGCACAGCCAGACTGCCGCTGACAACGCCTATTACGGCCTTGAAGGCACACAAGAACACGTTGCCCCAAAGGCACACCCATATTGCCCTGTTAGCGCATTTTCTGCATTTTTCGTCGATTACTACTGCCATGCCCCGAGGTCCTGTTTAGCCGGCTGGACAGTGACATAGAAGGGCCGCCTATTGCCGCACTATGTCCAGCAGAACTACCCTGGCTACATCAATATTCGCGACCACGGTCTTGAAAGCCCGAATATCGTTCACTTTCTGATTATTGACCTTCTTAACCACATCTGCCGGCGCAATGCCGGCCTCCATTGCTCCATTTTTACCTGATAGTATGACAGGTAGCGCACCGGCCGCGGTAACGATGAGGGGCCGTTGCATTTTTTGTTATGACCGGCGCAGCAGCAAGTACGCCGCCGGCATTTGTGGGCACTACAGTATGACAGGTAATACACGGACCACGGTAACGATGAGGGGCCTTTGCGTCTTTTGTTATGGGCGGCGGATCAGGAAGTATGTCGCCGGCGTCTGTGGGAAGCTGGCCTCCGGTCGTCATGAAAATGTGGCAGTTAGTGCATGCACGTCCCCGATTGCGATGTGGGCGCAGTGCACCCGGCTGGATCGGCTGGGCCGCCTCCATTTGAGCAAAGCCCAGCATATTGGCGTTCCGTGCCGTCATAATAAATGTCATCTTCGTGCCCCGACGGCTGACTTGCACCTGTGCCTGCTTTCCTTCCTGCACCCGTTCACGCTGCGTAGCCTCGAAAAATGCTCTCAGGTCAGGTGTAGGAATACCCCCGATGGACTGGACCATATCCCCGGCCAGGATGCCGGACTCGGCGGATTCGAGCGTAACCTCGTCAACCAGCACGCCGGTTTCCCCCTTCGGAATCCGATATTCGGTGGCCAGTTCCGCAGTCAGCGGAATTACCTCCAAACCCAGCCAGTGCCCTTCGATAAAGTCCTTTCCTGCGGCGTTCTGCTCGCGGGGTGAGGGCAATGTTTCAGTCGGTGCCGTCGCCAGCGCAACGGTCTGAAGGGCCAGCGTGTTTCCTTGAGGCGCCTTGGGAAGCAGGCTGCGGACGTTAGGCGGTTCCGGCCGAAGCGTACAAACCAAAGTTTTCTTACTGTTATTTCTGAAAAAAGTAAGCTCTGCCGTTTCACCGGCCTGCCTTCCATCCAGAAAAGACCAGAGCATTTTGTCGTTTCTGATGCGCTTGCGGTCAACTCGAAAGATTACGTCTCCTCTCATAAGGCCCGCCGCTGCCGCAGGAGAATTGAGAAAAACGCGGTTGACCAGCACACCATAATTAATGGGCAAATCGAACTCTCTGGCGACCACATCGTCCACGCCCCTGACGGCGATACCCAGCCAGCAGGGTCGTGAAGCAACAGTCCTTGCCATCATGCGCAGATTAGCCAAGGCCGGGACATTGAAGGCGTTGGTATTGCCCGCAGCACGTTGTATATTCCCCCCAGCCGCCGGTGACGGCACTATCTCTATAAAATCACCGAAAGCTGCTTTTGCCTGATTAACCGGCACTGCAAAACCGATACCGCTGAAAGATGTTGTCGGTGAATAAATAGCCGTATTGATACCGATAACCTGTCCCTGGGGATTGACCAGCGCGCCGCCGCTGGAACCGGGATTAATGGAAGCGTCGGTTTGAATCAGGCCTTTTATGAGTTTGTCACCGGCTGTAAGTGTGCGGTCCGTATTGCTGATAATTCCTGCTGATGCGCTCTGCGACAAACCGAAAGGATTGCCTATTGCCACAACCTGCTGGCCAATAAATACCTTTTTGGAATCGCCCAGCGGCGCGGGTGTAAAAGTTTCTTTGGAAGCAGTGTTTACCTTTATAATCGCCAAATCCAGGTCCGGCCTGCTGTCGATAAGCTCAGCCGAATAGGATTTAATCAGCTGGTCATAACTGAAGGTAACAACGATATTCTCAGCCCCATTGACAACATGATAGTTGGTAAGGATATAGCCGAGATGATGTACAATGATACCGCTGGCGGTTTGTTCCATGGCCCCGGAGGTGTTAATACCCACCACAGCCGGCGAAACAATTCCGATGGCACGATTAAAGGACATTACCTGCGGCGTGGCACCGGTCACCGAATCCGGATTTTGTTTGCCGTACCAGGGCGGAACAAAGCTTGCTGTTCTGACATCAGCGTTTGCTGCCGATGGAACCGAGTTTCTTCGCAATGCGCTCCCAAAAGACATCGGTCCCCTGTTTCTTTGAGCCTGCCGTATGTCATCGGCATAGTAAAATGCAAGCACGATTGTAGCGGCAATCAATACTCCTACCGCCGCAAGCCACGGCCCCAGCGTCTTTCGTGCACAAGTGTCGTTACCGTTATCAGCCATCCTTTACACCTGCAACCTAAGCTTTTATCCTCAGATTAAAGCGTTGTCCCTGGCGATAAACATTCAAAGATATATCTCTTTGCGGGTCTGTTTTATTCATGACCTTTATGAAATCGACGATTGTTTCGACCGGCTGGTTGCCGATTGCATTGATTACATCTCCTGCCAACAGCCCGGCAGCAGCAGCCTGGCCGGCACTTTCGGTAATAACAACCCCTTTTTCTCCTTCCGGAATATTGTAAGTCAATGCCAATACGGGCGATAATGCCTCCACCCCCATTCCCAGCACCTCAACTTCATCGGCTCCCACCTCTCCGCCGGCCAGCACACCCGACAATCCCGGCGGCTGGACATTCTGAGGATTGAACGGCTCGAAAGGCTGTGTGCCCAGTGCCAGTGCCTGTGCCTGAATTGCTGCCATACCCTGTGCTGCGGGGCCTTCGGTTTCCGGAAGGAAAAGGTCCCAGCCGGCCCCTTGTAAGCCAAACGGCCTGGCAATCAGCACCGGTGAAATGCTTATGGTCTTGCCGTCTCGATAAATGGTCAGCTTCATTTGCTGGCCTGGTTTTTTCTTCACGAGCACCCCTTCAAGCATCGCACCATCCCTGATTGCGCGACCGTCGGCACGGATTATCACATCGCCTCTCTGCAGCCCGGCTATCCTGCACGGCGAATTACCGAAAACTTCCATCACAAGCGCCCCTCGCGCCATAGGCAGGCCCACAAAAGTTTTAATTTGCCTGTCAACCGCCCTGACCCGTATGCCAAGCCACGGTCCATCCTGCTGACCGGCCGCCTGACGGAATTGTCCTGCCGGCGGACACCACGGATAAAGCCCCAGGCCCCGTCGCATTGCCTGACTTTCAGGACCAGCGGCTTGTTGCATCCAGCTTTGCGGCGGACACCAGGGATTTAATCCAAGGCCCGGCTGCGCAGGGAGGTTCCCCGTATTAACGCCGCCCTGCAGCCCGCCTACCGGCGGACACCAGGGGTATAAACCTTTGCCTTTCTGTACGGAACCGCCCAACTGGTTACGGGCCCAATTCGGAGCACCGCGCAAAACTTCGGTCACATTGCTCGGGGCGGTTTCTATAAACTCGGGAAACGCTGCTTTGGCAGGGTCAATCGGGCTGGCAAAACCGATACCGCTGAATGCCTGTGTCGGCGAATAAATTGCCGTGTTCAGCCCTATGACCTCACCATTGACGTTCACAAGCGGCCCGCCGCTTGAGCCGGGATTGATGGGCGCATCGGTCTGGATAAAGTTCGTGAAGGTCTTGTTACCGACAGCGAGCGTGCGCTGGGTGTTGCTGATAATCCCGAACGTTACACTTTGCTGCAGGCCGTAGGGACTGCCGACGGCCAATACCTCATCCCCGACAGATACGGCACTGCTGTTGCCGATTAGTGCAGGGCTGAACTGCTCGTTGCCTTTGGAAAGTATCTTCAGTATGGCGAAATCAAGCTCGGGGGCCTCGTCAATCAATTGGGCCGGATAAGTCTTCGTTACCTGCCCAACGCTGAGCGTAACGGTGATATCCCTGGCGCCGTGTACGACGTGATGATTAGTCAGAACATAGCCGTTGCGATTTACAATCACTCCGGAACCGCCCCTGCCAAGTGCCTGAAACTGCTTGTCATTCTGCGGCGGCAAACCGGGCGCATTGGCGATTGTCTGCCAGCCGGGAAGACACGCCCCGGGCACATTGGCCATTGTCTGCCAGCCGCCCGGCGGACAAACCCAGGGTGCGCCTTGCCTCATCATCTGCGTGCCGCAGCTCGGGCAGCCGAGAGTATAGGCTGGAACGCCGGCTCGATGAGGCATACTGGTGCCGCAATTGGGACATAGCAGAAATCCGCCGGAGCCCATTCCCCAGCCGCCGTTCCGTTGGCCCCAGACATACTGTGCAGAACCTGCCGCTTCCGGCGACTGGTCTGCGGGCTGGTTTTGGCCGGCCATCGGCTGGCCGGCACCGGGTACAGGATAAGGTCCCGGCGCACCTTCGCGCATCATTTGCGTTCCGCAGTTCGGGCAATTGACGGTGTAGGCGGGGACAGCTCTTTGATGAGGTACCCTTGTGCCGCAATTTGGGCAGGCCAGGTAGCCGCCGGGGCCCATTCCCCAGCCGCCCATCCTGCCTGCACCGGCTGCAGGCTGCGCCTGCACAGCAGGGCCGCCCTGACTTATAAAACTGCTGCCTACGTTGACACTTACCACCGAAGGCGCAATTTTGGCAACGATGTTTTTGTACGACATCTGTTGCGAAAAGGCGACCGGCTGGCCCTGAAAGGCAGCCTGTAATTGCTGCTGGGCGCCAAAGCCCCACTCTTCGAGAACGCCGGCCTGGAGTTCGGCCTGGGCCTGACGAAGATTTCGCTGGCTCTGGCGGTCCCAGTAAACAACCGCAACTATAACCAGGATGATTAACGTTATTAATACTGTCAGCAGGTTCCTGTTGCTGCCTGGGCCGCTTTGTGAGTTATCCACTGTCGACTCATCGCCTTTGGTTTTCTCTTCCATATCCACACCACCTTTCGACTTGGGGTCGATTTGTCAATTGCCGGTTTCGAACACCTTCAGGAAATTGCAAATCCTGACGGACCGCCGCGCCCGAACCGGCACATAGTCCACCGCCGGCCGGCCCTTTCAAAATCAGCTTTGCAATTATCCCGGGCAATCATTTTCAGCTACTGGGCTGCGTTTTGTCTGTATTTTCTTCTTATCGCAACGGCTATAGCCAGGGCCCCTCCGATGATAAGCCCCAGAATAACCAGTCCCTGGATGACTTCAACGGCAAACCACCACCAGTAGGCCAGGGCCCAGACACCGACTGCCAGGGACACCGCACCGATAATTCCCAATCTCATTATCATTCACCTTCTACTTTCCTGCAGCGATTAGCGGGTATTTTGAATGTACCGGGCAACGCACCCGCAATAAAACACCCGATAAATAAAAATACCCCCCGTTCCAGCCCGTGCTGTTATAAACTCGAAATTTCACATCTGCCGTCATCTTATCGTTTTCTCCCCTGCTGCAGATGTTGTGTTTAAGCTAACGGTTGAATTCTTTACCGCAGCCGCAGCAGGCAACCGTTTCGGATGCGCCGGCCACGTTGGCGTCGCAGGGCGGCCGGACTGCAAGAAATATTATACGAGGAACTGTAAATCATTTTTCTTTTGCGGATGCTTTCTCTTTGCCCATTCTTCTTAAAGCAACGGCTATAGCCAGAGCCCCGCCGAGCACAAGAATCAGGGCAATCAGCCCCTCAATTATCTCGATAATAAACCACCGGCAATACACCATCGCCAGAATTCCAAGCCCCATCGCGATTGCTCCAATTATTCCCAATCTCATCATTTTGCTCCTTCAGTTTTGTCGGCATTGCCGGCGCCGACCTGCGGCTGCTGGTTGACACTGGCGCCCTGCCGGCTTATGTTCAGGTCGATGACAGGAACTTCCACATTCTCTGTCAGGCCTATGTACTCGATAGCATTATGGCGATAAATAAATGCGAACACGTTTCCGGGAAATATTGTTATGTATTGATTATATATTTCACCGGCCTTGTTATACTTTTCCTTGGCGTTGGCGATTCGGTTCTCGGTGTTGGCCGCTTCCTTTATCAAATCCTGCACGGATTGTGTAGCCTTAAGGTCGGGATACTGCTCGGCCAATGCCACCAACTTCGACAATGTATGTTCCAGTACGTTGCCCGTGCTGACACCGGCGGTCTGGGAACTTCGGAGCATCTTCAGGGTTTCTCTTGCGTCTGAGACGTATTTGAACACCTCCTGCTCGTATGCAGCGTATTTGCTTACAAGCGAGACCACGTTGGGAATCAGGTTCTGCCTTCTCTGCAGTTCGAAGTCCACGTCGGCTCGCCGGGCCCATGCAACGGTTCGCCATGAATTAAGGCGGTTGTACTGGAAAACCGCTTCGGCAATAACTACCAGCACCGCCAGAGCAATGACGATTCTTACGCACCACATCGCTGTGCGCCGACTGCCGAGGGCTTTTTTGATATTCCTGATTTTGTCCTGTTTTGGACCGGCTGTTTTGCTCGCCGTACCCGTACAGCCGGCAGCGGCAGGCTTGAGTTCCTCTGCGTACAGCCTTTTTACAACGTTGCCAATCCGACTCATTTACGACCTTCCCTTTTCGTAAGAGTTTCGGACTGCTTTGTCGGCAATCCGCAAACTGCGGCCATATTACTTAAACGGCCGCTTCTTCGGCCTCGACGGCCTTTTTGAACGCCTCTACAGCTTTTTCGTGCTCGCCCTGCCCGTCGTAAATCAGGCCCAGACGGTAGTGGTATTTGTCCACAGCGGGTGCTAATTTTATGGCCTTGCTGATTGACTCGATAGCCGGCTTGTGGTCGCCTTTCTTATCCAGAACCACACCGAGCGTGTAATGAAAATCAGCGCGTTCAGGCTCAAGCTTCACCGCCTTCCTGTACGAGTCAACAGCACTGGCCAGTGCACCGGTCCTGTCATATAGCGCACCGAGCCTGTAGTGAGTACTCGAGCGGTCCGGGTCGAGTTTCAGTACCTTCTGGAAGCAGGCGATTGCTTCTTCGTCCAGTCGTTTACCCATGTAGGCCGCGCCCAACTGGTACTGGATTTCAGCGTCGTCGCCGTTAAGAGCCAGGGCCTTCTGACACAATGAGACGGCCTGGTCGTAATCACCTCTGTTGATACAGCCTTTGGCCCTGTCGCGATAGACCTGCACCAGCTCTGTGGAATCGAGTCGAAAAGCCCTCTCGAGCTTGTCGAGGTATAAACCCAGAACATGGCCAAAACCACGGAATGAGAACTTTTCCAACATTTCAAAACCTCCCTTGTCTATTTAGTCGGTTATTATTTCCGTCGCACAACTGCAATGGCCTGCAGCTGTCACGAAAAATCGCAATGTCAAAGCCCGGGCATACTCCGTCCCTGTGGGTTACGGCAAATCATCACGGCTGCGCAACAATCGTTTAATTCCTTTGCAAGACAGCGGGCATCGTAGAAGTCAGTCCCAATCCACAATACTAAAATAAGCTTGCATCGCGCCCGCATCTTGTAAACTTCTCTTCATTTATATCTATAGAGTTGTTTATAACAAAAAACCCAGCCAGCTATCCATTCGGATAACCAGCTGGGTCAGCATCTCACAACCACCTCTGCCCGGCTGCGAAAATCCTGCAAACCACCGCAACAGGTGCTGGTATATTTACATCCTTGCAGACGTATGATGCTATCATACATCCGTGGATAGCACAGCATTCTTCTCAAGCCACTTTCTAATGCTTTTCAATCACCTCGGGGCGAACTTCTCAGCGGCCGCAAATGCTTTTTTAAGCACGCCAAAAAACCTCCTGTTTGGCCCCTTTTACGCCTTGTCAATCGCACGGTCGAATTCAGCCTGATTGTTTGCTGCTGCACATAACTGATTCTCGACCTCGCTTATCAACTCGACCGTGTTCATCGACTTGGTGTTCTTGGGCCGAACATATAACCTATAAGTGACAGCGTATCAAGAAAAAATATTGTTTCTGCGCAATTTTTTTTTGGCATACTTGTTCACAGACCCGCATACAACCGCACAGGTCTGGTTTCAGCCGGCCGTTGCTTCGGTTAAGACGCGCAAGCCTATAACAGACAGGGCCGCAAGAGCGATTCGCCGGGCAGGTCCGCCGGCAATTCCCAAGTCGCCGCCCTGCCGTAGTGTTATGTCATTGAAAGACTTAGCACAAACAGACATCGCCGCTGCCTAGCGCCCGTTAAACCGGGCAATGTTAAATTGTGCCGGTTGTGACAGCATGATTGCAGGATAGAGATGGCCGGCAATAATGCAGGCAGAGCAGATAAATCTACAAGAATACTCTTGAATCACAAACAAACCAGTTTCCGATTGTCCGCAATCCTCGTATTGGCAGACCCGCGAGGTCCTGAAATTCTCGTCATTGCCAACCGCGCAGGTAGCTTTTTGAAAGTTCAGCCGGCGGCTGCACCACGCCGGCCCGGCCCCCAACAGCTTGCCGGCTGCGACATACATCACGCACGCCCCGGGCGGTTTCTGTCGCTGCGGGGGCGAAAAACTATAGTCCCCTGCTGTCGATAAACAACACAGAAAGCGTGAAAAACTTCGAGATGTTCGTTCCGGTTCCAATCCGATGTTTAATGACAATCTTTTGCAGCACGGCTTGACACCGGTGCGGCATTGTGTATAATTTCTCCTTTTCCGCCTGATTGCTTCGGATATGCGGAGGATTCCAGGCAGTTCGAATGACTTGTTTTACAAAGAAGGAGTTTCAAAGTGAGATGCCTAAGGATTGTGCCGGTAGTGGTTATCATCTTTAGTATAAGCAGCCTGTGTATAGCCGAAAAAACCAACACCCAGCTGGAAAAGGGAAACCAGCAGCTGCGAGAAAGAGTTGAGCGACTGGAAAAACAGCTCGAAGACCTGGAAAAAATTGTTATGCAGCAGCCCCGGGCCGCGGAACAGCCGCAGCAGCCTCAGGCAGTCGAAAAACAAATCCAGCCGGCTGCGGCGGTCGAGCTGACCGACGCTGACTGGGAAAGAATCGCTGCCATGGTTGCCAAAGGCTCGGCGAAGAAAAAACCGGTCCTGTCGGACCTCGACATCGAGCTTTACGGCTACATCAAGGCAGACGCTTCTTACGATACCTCCAGGGTGTGGCCGGGCAATTTTGTTATTTATGCCGACAGGGGCAAAACCGGCGACAGCGAATTCAACCTCACCGCAAAGCAGACACGATTAGGCCTGAGAATCGGCGGCCCCGAAGACATCGACACAAAAACAAGCGGCTTAGTCGAAATAGATTTCTACGGCGGCAACGCCACCGAAAACCAGGCAAAAATACAGATGCGCCATGCATATTTGAAAATCGACTGGCCGGACAAACGTTTCAGCCTCCTCGCGGGCCAGACCGCCGATGTCATATCCCCACTTTACCCCGATACCCTGAACTACACCGTTTTGTGGGATGCAGGTAATATCGGCTACAGACGACCACAACTGCGCTTTACCAAAAACTACTGGCTCAATGCCGATACCGACCTGCAGCTTGATGCAGCGGTCGCTCGTACCATAGGCGACGACGATTTGAACACAAGCGCAGGCGAAGATGCCGGTTTCCCGACCTTTCAAAGCCGCGCAGGTGTAACCTTCCCGTGGTTCGGGTATAAACCTACCGTCGTCGGTATTTCCGGGCACTGGGGCGAGGAAGAATACGATTCACAGGATGTCGAAAGCTGGTCTGTCAACCTCGACGTGACCCAGCCGATTAACGAATGGCTTACAATCAAAGCCGAACTGTTTGACGGTGAGAACCTGGACACCTATTTTGGCGGCATTGGCCAGGGCGTCAACAATAACAGAAACAACCGGCGAATCGGCAGCAGGGGCGGCTGGATAGCCGCCAATCTCGGGCCGTGGGGCAAGTGGTCGTTCAATCTGGGTGTCGGTATGGACGATGTTGACGCCTCGGATACCGACGGCCTTCCAGAAGACGAGACCGGGAGAATATTTAATCGTTCGGTATTTGGTAACATGATTTACTCGGTCAACAAGAATACTCAAATCGGCCTGGAGGTTTCGCACTGGCGGACCGAATACAACGGTTCGGGCGACGCTGATGACCTGAGGGCACAAACGTCCTTTATTTATAAATTTTAGGCCGATGCTGTTTCGGTTCGGGTTTTTGCTAACCAATAAGGGTATTTTGCTTTATTTTTAAGCCAAAGCGGTTAAGATACCGGGATATAACAGTTTTGTTACACGCAAGATAAGGAGATTATTATGGCACAGGAATCCAAAGGCAAAACTATTGCCTCTCTTATGACCGAGGAACGCAGGTTCCCGCCCCCGGCGTCAATCAGGGCAAATGCTTACATCAACGACCCGAAGAAATACGAGAAGATGTGGCGGCAGTCCATTAACCACCCGGACGGCTTCTGGCTGGAACAGGCAAAGACACTTACCTGGTTCAAGGCACCCGCCAAAAGTCTCGAATACACCTGGGACACAAAGGCCCGGACAATCGAACATACATGGTTTGCCGACGGCGAACTTAATGTTACATATAACTGCCTCGACAGACATCTGGACACCCCTGTTGCAAAAAAGACCGCATTGATTTGGCAGGGTGAAGAGGAAGATAAGGTTAGAAAATATACATACGAACAGCTCCACAAAGAGGTCTGCAAATTCGCAAACGTCCTGAAATCCAAGGGCATCAAAAAAGGCGACCGCGTTGCCGTTTACATGCCGATGGTACCCGAACTTGCAATAGCCATGCTGGCCTGTGCGCGTATAGGGGCTATCCACTCGGTTGTCTTCGGCGGTTTCAGTGCCGAGGCCCTGGTGGACAGGATTAACGATTCCGACTGCAAAATGCTTATAACCGCGAATGTGTCGCTTCGCGGCGGAAAACACATTCCGCTCAAGGGCATAGCCGACGACGCACTGAAAAACACGCCTTCAATCGAATGCGTTATAGTAGCCAAGGTCAACAACGAACCCTGCAATATGCAGCAGGACAGGGACAGCTGGTATCATGATGAAATGGCCAATGCCGAAGAACAGTGCCAGTGCGAGCGAATGAACGCAGATGACCCGCTGTTTATTCTCTATACGTCCGGTTCGACAGGAAAACCCAAAGGCGTTGTTCATATCACCGGCGGGTATCTTCTGCACACGGCGATTACGCACAAACTGATATTCAACATTCATGACGATGATATTTACTGGTGCACAGCCGACATAGGCTGGGTAACGGGCCACAGCTATATAGTTTATGGGCCGCTTGCCAACGGCTCAACTTCGCTGATGTTCGAGGGTATTCCGACATACCCTGACGCGGGACGTTTCTGGCAGATTTGTGACAAGTTCGGGGTAACCGTATTTTACACGGCGCCTACTGCCATACGTGCGCTGATGCGCCAGGGCGACGAATGGCCCGCCAAATACAAGCTCGATACCATGAGAGTCCTGGGCACGGTCGGTGAGCCGATAAATCCGGAGGCCTGGATATGGTATTATGAAAAGATTGGGCGCGGCAGATGTCCTATAGTGGACACGTGGTGGCAGACCGAAACCGGCGGCTTTATGATATCGCCGCTGCCGGGCGCCCATACCTTAAAACCGGGCAGTGCCTGCAGGGCCGTTTTCGGTGTGGACCCGGTGGTTTTAAAAGACGACGGAACCCAGTGCGCCGCCAACGAAGGCGGAAAGCTGTGTATTCGCAAGCCCTGGCCGGGCATGATGAGAACCATGTGGGGCGACCACGACCGCTTCATCGATACCTATTTTACGATGTACGATAACATTTACTTTGCCGGCGACGGCTGCCGTGTGGACCCGGACGGCGATTACTGGCTGATGGGCAGAATCGACGATGTCGTCAATGTCTCCGGGCATCGTATCGGCACAGCCGAGGTGGAAAGCGCACTTGTAAGCCACGCAAAGGTCGCCGAGGCTGCTGTTACGCCGATACCGCACGAGATTAAAGGCCAGGCCCTTTATGCCTTCGTTACCCTAAAGAACGGTGTGAAAGAAAGCGACGAACTGAAAAAAGAGCTTGTAATGCATGTAAGAAAGGAAATAGGCGCCATCGCCGCCCCTGAGGCTATTCAGTTCGCCCCGGCCCTGCCCAAGACACGCTCCGGCAAGATTATGCGCAGAATCCTTCGAAAAATCGCAGAAAAAGACACCAGCAACCTCGGTGATATCAGCACTCTTGCAGACCCGAGTGTCGTGGAAAATCTAATCAGTAACCGAGGCCAGTAAAGCCGTCTGCGGCACATAAGTTTGTGCTGCGACATTATCGAATGAAAGGAGTGATTATGGAAGAAATGAAGGTAACGGACACTACCGCCAATCCTGCACCGCTGGGTTTGATGGGTTTCGGCATGACAACGGTCCTGCTGAACCTGCACAACGCCGGTTATTTCGGCCTGGGGACGATGATTCTGGCAATGGGCGTATTTTACGGGGGCATAGCGCAGGTTATCGCCGGCATAATGGAATGGAAGAAAAATAACACATTCGGCACCACCGCGTTTACCTCATACGGCCTTTTCTGGCTGTCGCTTGTGGGTTTGATAGTGGCAAAGAAGCTCGGCCTGGCCGAGGGGCCGTCAAGCAGCGCAATGGCGGCTTATCTTTTTATGTGGGGCCTGTTTACCGCCGTAATGTTCATCGGCACACTGAGGTTCAACCGTGCGCTGCAGTTCGTATTTGCGTCGTTGGCGCTATTGTTTTTCCTTCTGGCGCTGGGAGATATTACAGGCAGTTCAGCCATAAAGGTCATAGCCGGTTATGAGGGAATCATCTGCGGCTTTTCAGCTATTTACACGGCCCTGGCCCAGGTATTAAACGAAGTTTACGGCAGAACGGTATTGCCGTTGGGCCCCGTAAAATAAGCCCGGATATTTTAGGCGGCCTGTGTTTACGCAGGCGCGCAGTAACACAATAAAAACGGCCTGAATACAGTTCAGGCCGTTTTAATTTGTGTACAGCGGTAAGAACAAATCCGATTCAAAGCAATAAGCTTTCCGGCGGACAAGGGTAAAATTTAGGGTGCAAAAAATATCAATCAATCAAAATTCGGGCCTTTTTGAGGCGTCAAACCTGATTTTTGGCCTGAAAACGGCGATTTGGCATCAATCAAAACCGTCCACCCCCAAAAAACGGGCAAAAAAGCAGCGAAAAATGATGACAAAATGACAAAAAAGCGCGATTTTTGTACCAAAACGACAAAAAAATGCGCGATTTTGTACGATTTTTTTCGCGCTATTTCCGGAAATGATTGACCAAAACCGTGACTCGGGGCCCGCCGGTGGCAGGGGGAAAATGGTTAATTGGTAAATGGTGATTTACGGACAGGGCAAAGCAGATGGAATATCGTGTCCCGGGGCACGGCGCTGGCTGGTGAATCGTATCTGGTTAGCTGAAGCCGACATTGCCCAGCCGGTCAATGATTTTACCTGTGCTTGCCGGGTTCGGAATCAAAACTTGGGAGTTTTACAGGCCGTGAATCGCAAACACGTTTGCCTTGACCTTTTCGATTGTGGCGTCGATGTGAGGCATTACCGCATTATGCTGTTGTTCAGTGACGGCAAGTCTTCTGTCTCTAAGCCCTCCCTGCCAATCGGTGGTCCCCAGCATTACCCCGCCAAGACCAAGTTTGCTGCTGTCGGTCTCGGCGCCGGCCAAAAGACTCCACACCAAAGCCCAGGCCCTTACCGTGTTGTCTATATTATATCCGCCGCCGCCGGTTGCCAGAATGGGTTTGTTAAAGCTCAAAAGCTGCTCGATAATTTCCGCATAGGTATTATTTGTAAGGCACAGGTTGGCCAGCGGGTCGCCCGCCAGCGCATCTGCTCCCATCTGCAGAACTATAACGTCCGGATTGTAGGCGTTCAGCAACGGCAAGGCTATGGCGTTGAACGTCTTCATATAGGCCTGGTCGTAAGTGCCGATGACAAGAGGCACGTTCACACAATACCCCAAGCCCTGGCCGGTGCCGATTTCATCTTCGAACCCGGTTCCGGGAAAAAGTGTCCTGCCGCTCTGATGAAATGATATTGTCATCACATCATTGCGGCTGTAAAAAGCATTCTGCACGCCGTCACAGTGATGGACGTCCACATCGAGGTATAAGACGCGTTTGCCGGCTTCGGCAAGTACAATACACCCGATAGCCACATCGTTCATAAAGCAAAATCCCGACGCTTGTTCGGGGCCGGCGTGGTGAAGCCCGCCGGAGGGGTTGAACGCAACATCAGCCTGGCCTGAAAGAATGAGGCCGGCGGCGGTAATGGTGGCCCCGCAGGCCATTGCCGAATAGTCATACATATCGGCGAAGACGGGACAATCCGGTGTACCAATACCCATATAAAGTGCTTCTCTGTCGAACCTGCCGGCAGCGGCGTTTTTCAGCACGTGCAGATAACGTGCCGAATGGAACTTTTTAAGCTGTATTCTTTCTGCCGGTTCCGGTGCTGCAACAGCGCAGTTGTCCGCCGACAGAAGCCCCAGCGAATCAAGCACCTTGCGGGTCTTTCCGGCCCTGCTGACATCAAACGGACAGTGGGCCGGATACGCAAAATGCTCCATTTGTTCCGAATGAATAAATACCGCTTTTCTCATGTTTAGTGACTTTTTTAGTGACCTCGTACAATTACCAAGCTGCCCGGGATTCGGAATGGGTATGATTATAGCTGTTGTGCTTTTCTGATGCAATCGTTTAGCGTGTAAATAGCTACCTTGAACGGCCGGCTCACCCGCCATCAGAAGACAACTTCTGCCTGGAAACCCACAGCTTGCCCCGCCTGCGGTCAAATCGCTTACCGGTCTTTGTCGCCGGCGTATTCGGACAGCAGGGAGTCGTTGATTGGAATACTGTTTGCTTTCATAAACGAGACAAGTTCGTTTACGGGAATTCTGCGGTCGCCGCTGCCCGGCAGCCGGTAGCCGTTAAGTATACCCCTGTCGAACCATTTCTGCACGGTCCTGTGAGCAACGTTACAGATTTTGGCAACTTCACCTGAGGTCAGAATTTTTTTGCCTTTAGCCATAGCGTTAGTGTCCCAGAAAAGAAAAAGGGCTTTGTCCGGCATACCCCCAGAACTGACCCCGGCTGCAGCGGACAAACCTCAAAAAACAGTCCGTCCCTGCTGCTGAATAGTATTATCGGCAAAAACTTACAAAAAGTTTGATGCTTTTTTGCAAATATTTGGCGTCACCATCGTCAAGAAACACCTTTCGTGACCGGCAAAAAGCGGTTTAGCTCTATCCTTTCACACCAAATCGTAGGCTATATTGTAAACATGGCCGTCGAATTCGGTGTTTATCCGGCAGCCGCAGTTCAGAAAGATAGTCAGCATAGGCTTGTTTTCCGGCAGGACTTTGGCGTAGAATCTTTTCACACCCCTCTTCCTGGCAATCTGGGTAATGTAGTGCAATAAGAAAGTGCCCATCCCTTTTTTCTGCCACTCGTCCTTGACCACAAAGGCAACCTCAGCAGCATAAGACTTCGGGTCCAGGAAATACTGACCCATGGCTACTATCTGCTCGCCGGAAACGTCCGGTACGGTACCGACTATGCAAAGGTTGCTGTGGTAATCTATATTTGCCAATTGCTGCACGTCTCTGTGCGGAAATGTCATTGTCCGTGTCATATAACGGGTTCGCACGCTGGCTTCGCTGAGTGAATAGAGCATTTTTGAAATGGCAGGTTCGTCGGTAGGTTTTACGGGTCTAAAGAATATTTCCGTGCCGTCGCGTAAAACGTCCGAATGTTCTAATTCCTCGGGGTAGGCACTTTCCTCAGCGCCAAGCTCTATCTGGTCCTGATAAACATAATTATGTGTCTTGGCAGCCTGAATTAACTCCTTTCTGAATTTTGGGTGTGCTATATTTATGAGGTCTATGGCCCTTTCTCTTATACTTTTGGCGTGCAAATCTGCAACGCCGAACTCGGTGACCACGTAGTGTACGTCGCCGCGTGTTGTAACAACGCCTGCACCTTCGGTCAGATGCGGCACAATCCTGCTGACCTGTCCGTCTTTGGCCGTAGAGGGCATTGCTATTATGGGTTTTCCCTGTCTGCTTCGGGCACAGCCCCGAATGAAATCCACCTGTCCGCCTATACCGCTATAGAACTTATATCCCAGGGAGTCGGCGCAGACCTGCCCGGTCAAATCAATCTCCAGACCCACGTTGATTCCGACCATTTTCTCGTGCTGACTTATTATGGAGGGGTCGTTTACATACTCGGTTGGATAAAATTCAAAGAACGGATTATTGTCAATGTAATCGTAAAGCCGGCGAGAGCCCATACAGAAACTTGCCACAACCTTGCCGCGGTTCAGGGTTTTTTTGGCGCAGGTTATGGCACCGCATTCAATCAGGTCGATAATCCAGTCTCCGAACATTTCCGTATGAACACCGAGGTCTTTTTTGTCTTTAAGGAATTCTGCAAGTGCCTGTGGGATACGTCCTATCCCGCACTCGATGGTACTGCCGTCCTCGACCAGGCGGGCGATGTTCTGGCCTATTTCACGAAGTGTCTCATCCGGCTGCCCATCGGGCGTTTCAATAATCTCCTGGTCATAATCGACCAGGACATCGATATTGTTAACGTGTATGAAACTGTCACCGAACGTGCGAGGCATACGGCTGTTGGCCTGTGCTATTACGTACCTTGCATTGGCTGCTGCCGATTTAACTATATCCACAGACACGCCGAGGCTGCACATGCCGCTGACATCCGGCGGCGATACACTAATCAGCGTCACATCAACAGGAATTCTTCCGGTGTTAAACTGACCAGGTATTTCAGACAGAAGTATAGGTGTATAGTCGCCTACTCCCCGACTAATCGCCCCGCGGACGTTGTCTGCAACAAAAAAACTGTTCATCTTGAACCTGTCACGATACTTTTCACAGACGTAGGGTGCTTCGCCCATGGTCAGCAAATGAAGGATTCGAACATCATACAAACGGTCACAATCGGCTACGAGGCTCTCGACCAGGTACTGCGGCTGGCCGCATCCGGTGCCAATAAACACAGTGTTACCCGATTTAATCAGTTGCATCGCCGCCGGGGCGGTTTTTATTTTGCCCTTGTACTTTTGTCTCCAGTCAAATGCCTGCATAAATAAATTCCTGTCTAAGCTTTTTCCACCCTCATACGTGCGTCAACGGCTATTGGTGTTGTGCCTGGGGGCCCGACCACATACGGATTAATATCAAGTTCCTGAATTTCCGGAAATTCTGTCACCAGCTGGCTAAGCCTCTGTAATGCCTCGGCGATACTATCCATATCTACCGCCTCCTGGCCCCGGAAACCGGTCAGTATGCGGTAAGTCTTTGTGCTCATAAGCATTTGCATCGCCTCATCTGCTGTAAGTGGTGCAAGGTAAAAAGACACGTCCTTAAGTGCTTCGACCATCGTTCCGCCAAGACCGAACATCATCAGCGGCCCGAAATGTCTGTCCCGCTTCATACCCAGAATCACCTCTTTTCCTGTTTTACACATTTGCTGAACTAAAACACCGAGAATCTCAGCATCCGGCGCCTTTTGTGGTACCCTGTACATCATCAGGTCAAAGGCGTCCATCACCTCCTGGTCGCTGTTCAAATCCATTTTTACACCGCCGACGTCTGTTTTATGTACTATCTGCGGCGACCAAATCTTTAATACGACCGGGTAGCCCAGACGGTTGGCGACGGCAACCGCCTTTTCAGCACTGTCAGCTACAGCATCCTCGGGAGTAGCAAAGCCGTAGGCGGCAAGTATTTGCTTTGATTGCTCCTCGTTGATTTCCTTTATCCCCTGCCGCAAATGCTTTTCAATTATGTTTTCGACTTTTGCACGGTTGACTGCAAACTGTTTAACCACGCGTTTGGGCCGGTTGCGCCATCTTATGTAATCGGTCATTGCCTTGATTGTGCATACGGCCTTTTCAGGAGAATCGTAATGAGGTATTTTAGCCTGCTGCAATATCTGTTTTGCTTTCTTGACCTTTTCGGCCCCCAGAAAGCACGTAAAAATCGGCTTTTGCCGGCTTGCTTTTGCCTGTGCCTGTCTGACGATTGCCTCAGCGGTGCTGTCAGCCTCAGTCATGGCCTGAGGGGTAAGAAGCACAAGAACAACATCGACATTTGGGTCTTCAAGCACTGCCTCAATCGCCAATTCGTATCTGTCAGCCAGTGCATCGCCTAAAACATCGATTGGGTTTGAGATGTTCGCTGCAGGCGGCAGCGCCTCAGCAAGTTTGTCGCCGGTTTCCCGGCTGAAAGTCGCGAATTCCAGGCCCTGACGCTCTATATCATCCGCAGCCATAATCCCGGGCCCGCCGGCGTTGGTAATAACTGCCACTGTCGAACCTGCTGAAAGCGGCTGATACGCAAAGGCCTGGGCGTAATCGAATTGCTGTTGTAACGAGTTACAGCGAATAATCCCCGCCCGCTCGAAGACACACTCGTATGCGGTTTCTGCCCCTGCCAGACTGCCGGTATGAGAAGTGGCTGCTTTTGCACCTGCGGCGGTGCCCCCCGATTTTATCATAAGTATCGGCTTGTTACGACTGATGCGTTCTGCCTGCGTAACGAAAGCATTACCGTCTGTTATATTTTCCAGATAGCCGGCAATGACTTTCGTGTTGGCATCCTGTCCAAGCACTTCCAGAACATCCAGTTCGTTGATATCAGCTTTATTGCCTATACTCACCAGCTTGCTGAACCCGATTCTGTTGGCCATGGCGTAATCCAGAATAGCCGTCATTATTGCTCCTGACTGAGATATGTAGCCGATGCCGCCGTCAATCGGCATCTGTCCGCCGAAACTGGCGTTGAGTTTATTGGCCGGCACTACCACACCGAGGCAATTGGGCCCGATTACCTTTATTTTGGCCTGTCTTGCGATTTGAATGACCTGCTTTTCGAGTCTGCTTCCCTCCTGCCCAACCTCCTTGAATCCGGCGGTTATAATAATTACCGACTGTACCCCTATACCGGCACATTGCTGCATTACCGACGGTACCGCTGCCGCCGGCACAGCTATAATCACAAGCTCCGGTACCTGACCTGTCGATGCAAGGTCAGGAAAGCATTTCAGGCCTTCGATTTCATCGGCCTTGTTATTGACCGGAAATACCTGCCCCTCGTATCCGGCACCAATGATACTTGCAAGTATCTCGTGGCCGACCTTGCCCTTCTCGCGCGAGGCGCCGACAACAGCGATGCTTTTGGGATTAAAGAATTTCTCAAAATTCATAATCAGGTTGCCGTTTCTGCAAAACGGCCCAAAAAACAATCCATTTTCCTGCCGAACACCTTTATTATAAGCGTCTTCAAAGCCTGTTTCAACCAATTTACGAAATGAATATAACCGCTATCACCGAAAAGTCTGGCGCTGTTGTCGTCTGAAATAGTTTGAAACATGTCACCTAAGCTCTTTATAATTGGCGTTCATTGACTATGGACGTCATACAGCGAAAACTGGAATTGCTCGATGCCGAACTTGCATGGCGGCGGAACTTCCATCAACGGCTTGTCGGCACGTGTCCGTTAGTATTGCTTGCCGCCGGAATCATCGCCGGAATCCTGCTGCAGAGTTGGGTATCATTGTCAATGTGGCTTTGGCTGCTGCTGCTGGTACTTTTTACAAGCACCGCTGTCGTGTTGATTGTCAGCGCAGGCAAAAACCACAGGCATTATATGGCTGCCTATGTGGTTCTATGCTGTTTTACCTGTCTGGGGGCCATTCGGCTGATAAACTACAATTTTGCCGCCCAAAACGACATACGCAACCTCATAGCAGACCAGCCCACTTTGGCGACAATCGCGGGGGTAATCATCACAGAGCCTTATATTAACAAACAAAAGCAGCAGCCGTTTACAAACTTCAGGTTCACAGACCCGGCTACCAGCTTTTACCTGAAGGTTAGAAAGGTAAAGGCCGTGACCGGCTGGGTAAATGCAGCCGGGACTGTTTTAATGAGGGTGGATGAGCCTGTACTGGATTTGAAGGCCGGTAATTACATTCAGGCTTACTGCTGGCTGGCCAGGCCCGGGCAGCCTACCAATCCCGGACAATTCAATACAGCTCTATATCTGCAGCGAAAAAACATCTTTGTCATCGCAACTGTTAAATCACGCCAAAGTATGGATTTGCTCCAGACCGGCCAGAAAAAGACCTTTATAAGACTAAAAAGCTGGTTAAGACAAAAGGCTGCAGAGGCATTGCTGCCGGGACCAGAACCCGAAAACCAGGGTCAGGCCTTACTGGAGGCCCTTTTACTTGGCCGCAGGGCAAATATAGACAGCAGAACTTATGCGGCATTTGAAAAAACCGGCCTTTTGCACTTTATCAGCTTGTCGGGAATGCATCTGGGGATTCTGACAGGCATTATCTGGTGGCTGTGCAAACTGGCCGGCCTGATGAAACGCAGCCGTGCTGTTATTTGCATAATTGCCATTGCCGTGTTTGTGCTTGTCGTACCGCCGAGGGAACCGACACTAAGGGCGGCGATTATAGTCTGGGTTTTCTGTATATCAATTTTATTCGCGCGAAGGTCAAATCCCGTTAATACATTATCGCTGGCAGCGATAATTCTTTTGCTGATAAGACCGACCTGCCTTTTCGATGCCGGCTGGCAATTATCGTTTGCATCGGTGCTTGGGCTTTTACTTTTTTGCCGGCGAATCCACCTTTTCCTGTACGAAAAAATAACGTCCCTGCCGCGGGGTAAGAAACCTCCGCTGACAAGACCGTTTTATAGTATAGCTTCCAGACCGGGCCCGTATCTGTTACGGCTGTTTTCCACAAGCTTTACTGCCTGGCTGGGCGGCGCAGGAATTCTATTATATCACTTCAATACAATCACACTGCTGACATGCGTCTGGACGGCCATTGTTTTTCCGCTGCTGGTTTTGATTTTGACAATTGGGTTCTTAAAGATAGTCCTGGCATTTTTGCTGCCGACAGCGGCGATGTTTCTGGGAATTGCAGCAGAAACTTTATGCGGCTCTCTAATCTGGATTGTGGAACTGATGGCAAAAGTGGACATATCGTACATAGTCATAGGTCACGTGCCGGTCGGATTCGTTGTTGGGTATTATTTGCTTATTTTGACTGCGGCATTTGTTTTCCTGCGGAACATATTATTGAAAAAGGTAATTGTTACAGTCGTTGCCGTTGGAATGGTTTTGTTTGCCGGCACGCTGAAATGGCAAAGGACATACCCCGATAAGCTATTGCTTACGGCCCTTGACGTCGGACACGGCCAGGCGGTTTTGGCCCAGAGTCCCGGCGGGAAAAATATATTGTTTGACGCCGGCAGCCTCTACCAGAACAATGCAGGCCGAAAAATTATCACCGCTTTTATGCGATACAGCGGCATCAACAGAATACACGCTATAGCCATCAGCCACTCTCATCCCGACCATATCAACGCAATACCCGAAATCCTTGCAAGTTCCAGAGTAGATGCCGTATATGCCAACAGGGCATTCATTGAAGAAACACACAACAAGCCCAAGGGTACCGCAGGAACATTAAGAAAGATTCTGGCTGAAAGCGGCCGGGAAATCAAATCCCTACCCAACCAACTGACCGCCGGTAAAGACCTTGAGATAAAAATCCTCTGGCCCACCGAACCGGCATTTGACGAACCAGCCCTGGACCTGAATGACAAATCCACCGTTTACCTGGTTAAATTTCACACAATTAATATTCTGCTGT